>JBBIGT010000009.1:0-26070 GCA_037447395.1 Comamonadaceae bacterium
GCCGTTGGCGGTGGTCATGCCCGCGTTGGGGCTGATTTTTTCGGTGACCAGGGCTGCGTCGCCGTTGGCCGTGCCGCGGGCGTCGATGCAGTACAGCGCGGCGTTCCTGGCGCTGCGCGTTTCGTCGATGGTGCCGACCCAGAAGCGCCCCAGGGCATCGCATTTGCCGTCGTTGGCGCGCATCCGGGCGGGGTCGTAGTCGAGTTGGGTCAGCAGCGTTAACGCGCCACCCCATTGCTGCGCTCGGAATACGCCGTGGCGCAACGCGATCACCAGGCCACCACCTTCAATTGGCGCCATGCAACCGGGCTCGCTGGGCATATCCCACGATTCGACCGTCTCCATGTAGATGTTGGCGCGCAGAATCTGTTTGCGCGCGATGTCGAGCCAGTACAGCGTTTGCTCGAGCGGGTGCCAGAACGGTGACTCGCCCAGGGAACAGGCGTGTGGGGAGACGGTTTGCCAGGAAGGGTCAGGTGTGCAAGTGCGCATCGGCTGCCAAAAGGTTTTTGCGGTGTGAGCGCTATTGTGCATGGCCGAAAAAAACCCACCGGGGCCACAAGGCCGCGGTGGGTAACACTTCCGAGGAGACAACCTGAAAAGCGGGTGGCAGGACCATTGCCCTGCCTCAGTAAACGCGTTACTTGCTGTAGGCAGACTCGCCGTGGGTGGTGATGTCCAGACCTTCGCGTTCGTGTTCTTCGCTGACGCGCAGACCGATCGTCAGGTCAACAATCTTGTAGGCGACGAAAGACACCACGCCCGACCAGATGATGGTGGTCAACACGGCCTTGGTTTGGACCCAGACTTGGCTGGCAATCGAGTAGTCGGCGCTGGTCACCATGCTGGCGGTCACCCAGTCGGCCACATAGCCAGGGCCACCGAGCGCCGGGCTGTTGAACACGCCGGTCAGGATGGCACCCAGAATGCCGCAGACACCGTGCACACCGAACACGTCGAGCGAGTCGTCGGCGCCGAGCAGCTTCTTCAGGCCGTTAACGCCCCACAGACCGGCAAAACCGGCCAGCAGACCGATGACCAGCGCACCGCCGATGCCGACGTTACCGGCGGCCGGGGTGATGGCCACCAGACCAGCCACACAACCCGAGGCCGCGCCCAGCATGGAGGCCTTGCCACGCATCAGCGCTTCACCAACGCACCAGGCCAACACCGCCGCGGCGGTGGCGCCAAAGGTGTTGATGAAGGCCAGCGCGGCAAATCCATTGGCTTCCAGGGCAGAACCGGCGTTGAAACCGAACCAGCCGACCCACAGCAGCGAGGCACCGACCATGGTCAGCGTCAGGCTGTGCGGCGCCATCGATTCTTTGCCGTAGCCAATGCGCTTGCCGACCATGTAGGCACCAATCAGACCCGCCACGGCGGCGTTGATGTGCACCACGGTGCCGCCGGCAAAGTCCAGCGCGCCGGACTGCCAGATGTAGCCGGCCTTGGCGTTCATGGCGTCGACCACGTCCTTGGCACCGTAAGCGTCCGGGCCCATCCAGAACCAGACCATGTGGGCGATTGGCGCGTAAGAGAAGGTGAACCACAGCGCCATGAACAGCAGCACGGCAGAGAACTTCATGCGCTCGGCAAAGGCGCCGACGATCAGCGCACCGGTGATGCCGGCAAACGTGGCCTGGAACGCGGCGAAGACGATCTCGGGAATGACCACGCCTTTGCTAAAGGTCGCGCCGTTGGCAAAGGTACCCGCGACGTTGTCCCAGATGCCTTTCATGAACAGCCGGTCAAAGCCACCGAAGAACGCGTTGCCCTCGGTAAAGGCCAGGCTGTAGCCGTAGATGAACCACAGCACGACGATCATTGAGAACGTCACCATCACCTGCATCAGCACCGACAGCATGTTCTTGCTGCGCACCAGGCCGCCGTAGAACAGCGCCAGACCGGGTACGGTCATCAAGATCACCAGCAGGGTGGAGACCATCATCCAGGCGGTGTCGCCCTTGTTGGGTACCGGTGCTGGCGCGGCGGTGGGTGCGGCTGCCGGCGCTTGCGCTGCCGGGGCGGCCGCCATGGCAGCTGCGGGCTCAGGGCTCCCCGCCGACGCGGTCGGTGCAGCTTCAGAGGCGGTGGGTGCGGCGGGGGCCTGCGCCAGGGTGGCGGTGCTGCCAAGCAACAGACTCAAGCCCAGCGCGAGCGATGCGAGTAGTTTTTTCATGATCAAGTTTCCAGTAAGTGGTGTGGCGTGTTTACAGCGCTTCTTTGCCGGTCTCGCCGGTGCGGATGCGGATGACTTGTTCGACCGGCGTGACAAAAATTTTCCCGTCACCAATCTTGCCGGTGCGCGCGGCACCCTCGATGGCTTCAATCACCTGGTCGAGCAGCGCGTCGTCGATGGCGGCTTCCACTTTGACCTTGGGCAGAAAGTCGACCACATATTCGGCGCCGCGGTACAGCTCGGTGTGCCCTTTTTGCCGACCGAAGCCCTTGACCTCGGTGACGGTGATGCCCTGCACGCCGATGACCGAGAGTGCTTCGCGCACCTCGTCGAGCTTGAAGGGTTTGACGATGGCAGTGACAAGTTTCATAAAGGCTCCTTAAAGCGTGGAAGAGTCGGGTGACCACCTTGCTTAGCAGGCTTCGTGCCAGACCCATTCAAGCGCCGGCGTTGCACCGTGCCACACGGCGCACGGGCTTTGCGCTAACATATCTGTACAAAAAAACAGTAAGCACAAATCTGGTGCATTTTTACGGGGCGTTGACGGGCGAAACGCGCACCGTTTTAGAGAGGAACTGGAATGAGTCTGTCATCGGTGCAAAGCCGGGCGCTGCTCGGGCTGGAGGCGGCGGCGGTCACCGTCGAGGTGCATTTGGCCAACGGCTTGCCCAGCTTTACGCTGGTCGGTCTGGCCGACGTGGAGGTGAAGGAAGCCCGCGAGCGCGTGCGCTCGGCGATCCAGAATTCTGGCCTCGAATTCCCCAACAACAAGCGCATCACCGTCAACCTGGCGCCGGCCGATTTGCCCAAAGACTCGGGCCGTTTTGATTTGCCGATTGCGCTCGGCATCCTGGCGGCCAGCGGTCAGATCGACGCGGCGCAGCTGGCGGGCTACGAGTTCGCCGGCGAGTTGTCACTGTCGGGCGAGCTGCGCCCGGTGCGCGGCGCGCTGGCCATGAGTCTGGCGCTGCACGCCAGCGGCATCGCGACCCAATTGGTGCTGCCGAGCGACAGCGCTGAAGAGGCGGCGCTGGTGCCCACTGCGCGCGTGTACCGGGCCCGCCATCTGCTCGACGTGGTGCAGCAATTCTTGCCTGCGCGACCCGACGCGCCAGAGTCCGAACCGGGCGACGGCTGGACCCGGCTGGCCGGCGCCGCGCAAGTGCAGGCGGTGTGCTACCCCGACCTGGCCGACGTCAAAGGTCAGCTTGGCGCCAAACGGGCGCTGGAGATTGCCGCCGCCGGTGGCCACAGCGTGTTGTTGATGGGGCCGCCGGGCTCGGGCAAGTCGATGCTGGCGCAGCGCTTTGCCGGTCTGCTGCCGCCGATGACGACCGATGAAGCGCTGCAAAGCGCGGCGGTGGCCAGCCTGGCGGGGCGCTTTGCCATCGAGCGCTGGGCGCAGCGGCCGACCTGCCACCCGCACCATACGGCCAGCGCCATTGCCCTGGTCGGTGGCGGTTCACCGCCGCGCCCCGGCGAAATCTCGCTGGCGCACCACGGCGTGCTGTTTCTGGATGAATTGCCTGAATTTCCGCGTGCCGCGCTGGAGGCGCTGCGTGAGCCGCTGGAGAGCGGGCGCATCAGCATCGCCCGGGCGGCACGGCGCAGCAACTTTCCGGCGCAGTTTCAATTGATCGGCGCCATGAACCCGTGCCCCTGCGGTTATCTGGGGTCGACGCAAAAAACCTGCCGCTGCACGCCCGATCAGGTGGCGCGCTACCAAGGCAAGTTGAGCGGGCCGCTGGTCGACCGCATCGACTTGCACGTGGAAGTGCCTGCTGTGTCCGCCGACGAGTTGCTGCAGTCGCCACCGGGCGAGTCCAGTGCCAGCGTGCGCGAACGCTGTGTTGCCGCGCGTGCGCGTGCCTTTGCCCGTCAAGGCAAATCCAACCAGGCGCTGCAGGGGCAAGACATCGACAAGTACGTGTTGCTCGACGACGCGGCGGCCAAGTTTTTGAATGTCGCTGCGGCGCGCCTGGCTTGGTCGGCGCGCAGCACGCACCGGGTGCTGAAAGTGGCGCGCACGATTGCCGATTTGGCCGGAGCCCGCACCACGCAGGTCACGCACGTCGCCGAGGCGATGCAGTACCGTCGGGCGCTGAAGACCACCTGACCCAAACCGCCGCATCGTCCGTGCAAAGTTACAACCCGCGTCTGGTGCTCTGGCTGTCATTGGGCCAATTGATCAGCTGGGGCAGCATTTTTTATCTGTTCTCGCTGTTGATTGAATCGCTGGAGCGCGACCTGGGCCTGAGCCGCTCGCAAGTGTCGCTGGCGTTCAGTCTGGCGTTGCTGTCCGAAGGGCTGATGGCCTACCTGGTCGGGCACTGGATTGATCGCGGCCATGAGCGCGTCGTGATGACGATGGGTTCGCTTGCCGCAGGACTGTGCCTGTTACTGCACAGCCAGGTGAGCTCTCTGGCGGGTTTGTACGCGGTCTGGCTGGGGCTGGGTGTCGCTATGGCGGCAGTGTTGTCTTCGCCCGCGTTTGCCTTGGTGACGCGGCGTTTTTCGCAGGACTTTCGTCGCGCCATCATCACACTGACGTTTCTGGGTGGGCTGGCCAGCACCGTGTTCATCCCGCTGATTGCCTGGCTGATGGGTGCATGGGGTTGGCGTACTGCTTTGTTGTGCCTGGCGGCCTTGCATCTCGTCGTGTGCGTGCCCTTGCACTGGGTGGTGTTGCGTGGCGCCCCAGGCAGACTCACACCGACACGGGCGGGTCTGGCAGAGACAGCGGCGATGTCGAACCATCCGGGCGCATATCAGCTGATGCGCAGTCCGGCGTTTTTGCTGATCGGCCTATTTGTCACCTTACTCATGTCGGTCACCGTGGCGCTACCGGCGCATATGGTGAGTCTGTTGCGTGAAAACGGTCTTTCCGAAGCTTGGGTAATCGGTATGCCTGCTGCCATTGGCGTAATGCAGGTCATCGGGCGTTTGATTCTGTATTTTTTTGAGCACCAAATGGACTTGCACTGCGTCAACCGGCTGGTGCCATTGCTGATCCCCATCGGGATATTTGCGCTGCTGATCGCCCCATTGATGGGGCACTGGCAAGTCACTTTGGTGGGCGTGTTCGTGATTCTGTACGGCTTGGGCAACGGCATGCTGACCATCGTCAAAGGTACCGCCATCGCGCATTACGTCAGCCGCACGCATGTGGCCACGCTCAATGGTGCGTTGGGCCTGCCGTTGGCCTTGGCACGAGCGACTGCGCCCGTGTTACTGGGTGCGATGTGGTCGCCGCAAGCGGGCTATCGCCATGGCTTGTGGCTGCTGCTGGCTTTGAGTGTGAACGGTGTCGCTGTGCTGATGCTGGCGCAGCGATTGAGCCTGCGCGGCGGCCGACTGGTCTAGTCTGTCAGACCAAACTGCCGTCGCCAGCGGATGCCAACCCAGCTCCCCGGCAGCGCGGCTGCAATCCACAACCAGCCATGCGCGCTGCCTGAAGCCACGCCGGAGACAAAGGCACCGATGTTGCATCCGTAGGCGATGCGCGAACCGTAGCCCAGCAACAGACCGCCCAGCAGCGCTGCCAATAACGATCGCCATGGCAGGTTTATTGAGGGGGCAAAGCGCCCGGCCAATGACGCTGCACACAATGCGCCCAGCATGATGGCCAAGTCCATCAGCGAGGTGGTGTCCTGTAGCACGCTGCGGGTCAAGGCCTCGCTTTGAAACCCTCCCTGCCAAAAATTGCTGCCGGCCGCCGTCCAGCCCAGCGTTTGCGCGGCTTTGGCGCCCCACAGGGTGAAGCCCCAGGTGATCGACCACGGATGTCCCGCAACCAACAAAGTGCTCAAGTTGCCAAACGCCAATACCACCGCCGCCACCACGATCGGCCAAGGGCCCGAAAGCAGAATTCGCCACCACGCTGAAAGAGTCAAGCTGCTTTGAGTGGTGTTGACTGTCAGCGTTGCCGTTGAGCTTGGGGTTGTCATCGTTGGGCGCGCCAGGCGCCGTAATAGCCAGGCCAACAGCCCCATCACGCCCAATTGCAGCGCCAGCGCGGCTCGCCAGCCCAGCGCATCGGCCAATACAACGGGCTCACGAGATGGCAGCGCCTGCCACCAGCCCATGTGCAAACTGGCGACAAAAGAGCCTGTGCAGGCAGCGACCAGTACCAAAGTCATGCGTACGCTGCCACCACCCGCGGTGTAGAGCGTGCCTGATCCGCAGCCTCCTGCGATCTGCATACCTATGCCAAAAAGGAACGCGCCCACCGCCACCGACAAACTGACCGGTGCCCAGGCACCGCCGACGGACTGACCCCAGACACTGCCGTTGGCCAGCACCGGTGATAACAGCACGGTGGTCAACGCCAGCACCAGCAATTGCGCTTGCACGCCGCGCATATCGCGTGCCACCAGCATGCGCCTGTACGCACTGGCAAAGCCAAATGACGCGTGGTAGAGCGCCATGCCCAGCACCAAACCAATCAGCAGCAGCGCAATGGGGCGCCAATTCTGAAAACCCAATTGCACTGCAATCCACAGCACGCCAACGGCGCCCGTCAGCAATGGCAGAGTCTGTGCCTTAACCGCCGGTGGCATCGCTGGCGATACGTTCAAAAATGGGGTCAAGCTCTGCCGCCATGGCGTTAAGCTGATCAGAATGGTAGGGTGCAAACACCGCGCTGGGTGTGCGATAGGTCAGGCTGGCGGTACCGTCGACGTTTTCGGTGACATAAAACCGGATGGGTGCCTCGATGCCTGCGGGCACGCTGGATTGCAACATGCGCACCGCGTAATCGTTGCGAAACACCATCAGCACCGCGTTGCCAGGGATGTGAATGCCGCGCCCTGCTGCGCCTGCGCTGGCGCTGGCCGAGGCGACCAGCCCCATTTTTTGCTGCGCCACTGCTGCTTCGAGGCGCGATACCAGGGTGCTGAAGCTGTGTTTGCTGGTCAGTGTCTTTGTGTCAGGTAGAGCTGCCGATTGCGCAAAAGCCGTGCCCGTGTTTGCCCACAATGCCAGCGCAGCCAGTAGTGCACTGAAATGACGTTTGTTCATACAAAATCCTCCATCGGTCAGAACCTCACAGGGTTGACGGTAGTTTTAGGTTGGTCTCACGCGCTGCTGGTTTGTGTTAGTAGGGCTTCGACGCGTGCGATCTGCTCGGGCACCGAAATGCGCAGCTGACTGGTGATGTCCAGCGTGCGGTCTTCAAACACATCCGTGCCAGGATGCTGCGCCGCCCACGTCGCCACCGAGGCATCACGCTGCGCCAGCAACACCTGCATTTGCGGGCGAAACAGCACGAACATGGCGCTGATCCAGCGATTGACGGGCCAGGACGGGGCCGCGTGGTCGATGCGAAACAGCGACAACATCTGCGCCACGTCGCAAGCGTTGTACCAGGCTTCATCGGTGACCCAGCGGTTGGTGGTAAAGAGGCCGATCGGGAAGCCATAAGCATCCATCGAAATTGCTACCAAATGTGATAGTGCCTCACGCCCTTCGGGCCAGGGCTCAGAGGCGTTTTGATGTGCAATTGGCAACAGGCCATCGGGCATGCCCGGTGGGCGCAAGAAAGTGTGAAAGTGTCCATGCTCACCGTCCAAACCCCTGTGCGCGTGGTAGTAGTACTGCGACTGGGTGTCGCGGTCAAACACGTCGTCGTTGGGGTAATGGTCAAGTTCAATAAAGTCACCCTGGCCACGCAACAGCTCGCCCACAATGTTGAGCCCGCCTTTGGCCAGTACCCGGTAGCACTCGGTGATTTCCTGCCCCGCTGCCTGCATGGCCAACAACGCGTCACGCGTCAGTGCGGGCGGAGTCAGGCCATGCTGCATTGCGATTACATCTTGGCCGCGCAGGGGTTCTTGGCAGCGCAAGGATTTTTTGCCGCACAGGGGTTCTTTGCCGCGCATGGGTTGGTCATTGCTGCACCGGCTTTGGGCTTGAAGGTTTTTTGCACCTCGCCAGTGTAGGCCGTCAGGGCAGCAAGTTCGCGCGAATCCCAAGCCAGCGGTTTGGCGGCCATGGGTACCACCATGCAGAACTGCACCATTTCGTCGAGTTCGATCTTCTTCATGCCACCCCGGTCATCAGCCATTTGGACGTAATGCGGATAGGGTTTGGCGAACGTGTTGAGGTAAGCGTTGTTACTGAAATGGCACGAATTGCACGACAGTCCGTTCGTGCTGAGTTTGGTGTCAGAAAACAGTTTTTTGCCCAAGGCAACCAGCTCCGCGTGATTGCCTTTGGCCAGGTGGGTGCCGGCCGGGCGGGTGACCAGCTTGGCGTCGACCTTGCCGCTGGCGGCGCAGGGGCTTTTAGCGGCACAGGGATTTTTCGCGGCGCAAGGGTTCTTGGCAGCGCATGGATTTTTGGCTGAACACGGGCTCTTGGCCAGTTTGGCGGCACAGGGATTTTTGGCCGAACATGGATTCATTTTGCGCGGCGCACAAGGGTTACGCGCAGCGCACGGGGTTTGGGCAAAAGCGCCAGGTGCGCCGCAGGCGAGGCCAAAGACAGAGGCCAAGATGGCAGAACGCACGGCAGAGGGTTGTTGCTTCATGAAATTCTCCTGGGGTGGGTTGGAAATCGACGGACACCGATTGCCCGTGCTGCTTAGACGTACCCCACCGTGGGTTTCTTACACTCCAGCACACCCATCTTCTGAGCCCATGGACAAACTGACGGCATTGCTTTCGCATTTTTCCCTGCATGCGGGGGTTTTTTACACCGGCAGCATTTGCGGTGTGCATGACTTTGCGGGGGACAGTGTGCGCGGTCATATTCATTTGATCCGGCGCGGCCCGGTGCAGGTGATTGGCGTCAGAAATGAGCGGTTTGACATCACTGAGCCGACGTTGCTGTTTCTGCCTCGACCAGACTCTCATCGATTGGTGGCGCATGATCGCGAGGGTGCAGACGTGGTGTGCGCCACGGTGCAATTTGGCGGTGGTGGTCGCAACCCGATCACCGATTCATTGCCCGACGTGGTCATGGTTGAGCTGGCCCGATTGGACGGGCTGGAGAACTTGTTGGGGTTGATGTTTGATGAAGCCTTTGCCGAGCGAAACGGGCGACAGGCGGTGCTGGACCGATTGTGTGAAGTGCTGATGATCCGGTTGCTGCGTCACTGCATCGAGCAAGGCTTGACGCAAGGCGGCACTCTGGCAGGTCTGGCCGATGCTCGGCTTGTCAAGATCATCAATGTGATCCATGACAACCCGGGCGCAAGGTTTGATTTACCAGGTATGGCGGCTCTGGCGGGTATGTCGCGCGCGAGTTTTGCGTTGCACTTTCGTGCAGTCACCGGTGAGACTCCGGCCAACTATTTGACGGCTTGGCGCCTGCAGACAGCGCAGCAACAGCTCAAACTCGGGCATCCGGTCAAGCAGGTCGCTAACGCCGTGGGGTACGGTAGCGCCAGCGCGCTCACCCGCGCCTTTGTGCGCAAGCTGGGATGTACACCAACGCAGTGGCTCAAGGGCCTTGCCGACGCATGATGCACGTTGGGGCCCATCCGCTGTAAGGATTACCCATTGCGAGACGACTAAGCCAGCAGGCTGTCGGGCTCTGCCTGGCGAAAAATATGTCTATCGAGATGTCGCCATGTCTACAAGCGCTGCGCAAGACTCAGGATTCAAACTCTATAAATTGCTCAACGGCTCAATCATTGTGCTGGCCATGTTGACTGCTCTGGAGGGCACAGCGCTGACCGAATGGTCGGCTGTGGCCACTATCTTCATCACCTTGATCGCCAACGCCGTGGCTGAGGCCTTTGCGCGCGGGCTGGCCGATGAAATTGCCAACAAGCGGCGCACCACTTGGGCCGAGGCGGCGCGCGTGCTGCGCCTCTCGCTGGTGGTCGTGGTGCCTACCTTGGTGCCGACCTTGGCTTTTGGCGCAGTGGCTTTGGGTTGGTTGCCCCTGGGCATTGCCTTTGCCGGTGCCTGCTGGTTGCTGGTGCTGGGCTTGTTCGTTGCCGGCTACCAGGCTTGCGCAGTCAATGGACGCCAAGTTTGGCGTGGCTTGGTATACGGCGCACTGATCAGCGGGTTTGGCTTGGCCATCGTTGCCTTGCGTCTGGTCGCGCCGTCATGAAGCGCCGTGATGACTTTCAAGCTCAACCCCAGTGCAATCATGGGCATATTCAACCCAGCGGGTATCCGTACACGATGGAATGCGGGCGTGGCGCTTGCGCAGCGATACATCGCTGCCGCTCCCTGGAATGAGCCCTTCGATCCCATGCTGGGGACCGTGGTGCACAGGAGAGCATTTTGGAGGTGGCGAAAAATGAGCAACCGACTGCATTCGTGGCGACGAAACATCCATTGTCTGGCGCTCTCTATTTTGGTGTGCGGTACCCTCAACGCGAGTGTAATGAACGGCTTTGACCTGAAACAGACGCTTATTCCAGTAAACCAAATTGTCGCTGGTGGTCCGGCTAAAGACGGTATTCCCGCCATCGATCAACCGCGCTTTGTCGCTGCAGCACAGGCAAATTTCCTGCAACCTGGTGACCTGGTGCTGGGTTTGGCGCGTCGAGGCATTGCGCGTGCCTACCCGTTGCGCATTTTGAATTGGCATGAAGTCGTCAATGACGAATTTGGCGATGAGCCGATCACCATCACCTACTGCCCGCTGTGCGGCACGGGTCTGGCGTTTGAGCGCCGCGTCGCTGGTCGGGTGCTGAGCTTTGGTGTGTCGGGCTTGCTTTATAACAACGACGTGCTGTTGTATGACCGGCAGACCGACTCGTTGTGGTCGCAACTCATGGCGCAGGCCATCAGTGGCTCGTTGGCTGGGCGGCGTTTGACGCCGGTGCCTGTTACGCACACCACGTGGAGCGATTGGCGGACCAATTATCCTCAGACGCAGGTGCTTTCGACGCACACCGGTCATCGCCGGGCATATGACCGCGACCCGTATGCCGGGTATGACGGTAGCGCTGAGGTGATGTTCCCGCTGCGTTTCAAATCGGCGGCTTTGCATCCCAAGGAGCGGGTGCTGGGGGTTCAGATAGGCACGCAGACCAAGGCATACCCGTTTGTTGAACTGGGCAAAACCAGCGGGATCGTGGCAGATACCCTGGCTGGTCAAACCCTCACGGTGCGTTATGACGCGCTTGCCGGGCGTGCGACCGCGCATGCTGCTGATGGTGTGCAACTGCCCGCAGTGGTAGGGTATTGGTTCGCGTGGTTCGCCTTTCATCCTGACACCGCCGTATTCCGTGCCAAGGTGCAGCACGTGCAGTGAGCAAAAAGTGAACCAATGTTGATTCGCATCAGATGTTGAAAATCCTGTCCATTCGCGCCCAGCTGGTTCTGGCGTTTGCTGTGCTGCTTGGTTTGTTGCTGGCCGTGGCAGCCGTGTCGCTGCAGCGGCTTGATGGCTTGACCGCAACGACCCAGGAAATTGTCAACCTGCAGGTGCGTCGTGCGTTGCTGGCACAGCGCATCAATCAGCATGCGCAGGCCGAGGCCATCATTTTGCTCAACCTGCTGCAGACCACAAAGCGGGATGATCGGGTGCGTTTGTATGCCAAGTTGGATGAAGAGATGGCGGCATCGAACAAAGCGGTAAGTGACCTTGACAAGACCATGCTCATGCCCGATGTGCAGCAAGAAATTGACCACGTCGCCGATCTGCGTCAGCGCTACGCGGTGTTGTTGCAAGAAACGGTTGAACTGATCGAGTTGAGAAGTACAAGCAGGGCGCGTGCCCATTTTGACGATCGCACGCACAAGGTGCTCAACACCTTGCTGTTTGATACGCGGGCCCTGGAAGAACATTTGCAACAGATGATGCAGTCGGAATTGCTGCAACTCCAACAAACAGCGGCGCAAGCCAGACAGCTGGTGATCGTGTTGGCCGTGCTGGCATTGGTTGCTGGCAGCCTGATGGCCTGGTTCATTGCGCGCGGAATTGTCATACCGGTACGTGGTGTGGTGTCCGTGGCGCAGCGAATAGCCCGCGGCGACTATGCCGCCAATGTGCCGACGGGGCAGCGCGGTGAAATGGGCGCCTTGCTGCACGCCTTGCGCACCATGCGTGACAGCATTGCCAGTCGCGAAGAAAAAATCCTGCGACTGGCCTATGTGGATCCGCTGACCGACTTGCCCAATCGCACGCGCTTCATCGAATTGTTGCAGGCTCGCCCGGCTGATGAAAGCGGCGCCTTGGTGCTGCTTGACATCAACCGCTTTGCGCCCATCAACGATGCGCTTGGGCATGCCGTGGGGGATCGTATGCTGTGTGCGCTGGCCACGCGCATGCAACAACTCGTGAAAGGTTCTGGCGTGGTCGCGCGTCTGTGGGCAGACCAATACGCGTTGCTGCTACCCAGTGCCGATCAGGCAACGACCCGGACCACGGTGCTGCGGGTGATTGAGGCATTGCGCGAACCCATTTTGATTGACGGCACCCGGCTGGACGTTGAGGTCAGTGCCGGCGCCATCGTGTATTCGTCCGGCCAGCTCGATCCGGGTTGCTTGTTGCGCTTTGCTGGCATGGCGCTGTCCACAGCTAAACGTCGGCATGATCCGATCGTCTTTGCCTCTGAGCATGTGACGGAGCCTGCACCTGCGCAACTGTCCCTGATCGGAGAAATGCGCGAAGCGCTTGCGCGCGGCGACTTTATCGTTTACTACCAGCCTAAGCTGGACCTGTTGCAGCACAAGATCACTGCGGCTGAGGCGCTGATCCGTTGGCGACACCCCGATAGGGGCATGATCCCGCCGATGCAGTTCATTCCCTTTGCCGAACAGACCGGATTCATCCGGGAAATTACCCCTTGGGTACTGCGCCAGGTGATTGCAGACGCTGCGCAGTGGCATCGTGACGGTTTGGGCGTGCTGCCTTCGGCCAATCTTTCCACGCTCGATTTGTTGAACCACACGCTGGTGCAAGACCTTGAGCAGATGGTTCAGCGCGCGGGCTTGCCGAGCAGTCAACTGTGTCTTGAAATCACCGAAAGTGCCTTGATGGATCAACCCGAACTGGCACTGACACATTTACAAACGCTGTCGGCAATTGGCTTCAAACTTTCGATTGACGACTACGGCACCGGCCAATCATCATTGGCCTATGTACAAACCTTGCCGGTCAATGAACTCAAGATTGACCGGTCTTTTGTCGCTGGCGTCGATAGCCATCCAAAAAGCGCCGCCATCGTGCGCTCGACCATTTTGCTGTGCCGGGAACTGGGCTTGTCGGTGGTGGCTGAAGGCGCAGAGACAAGTCAGGAGCAAACCTGGCTGACTGACAACCACTGTGATCTGCTGCAGGGCTATGTGGTGGCCAAACCCATGCCGGCCGACGAGTTTGTCACTTTTGTCAAAGCATTTAACCGAGATTGACCTTAGGCGTGCAGGGCATCAATTAGGGGGCAGTTCACCAAGGTATGGTTGGCGCTGCATTGTGGGATCAAGGCGGTCAAAGCCTTTTCCATGCGCCGCAAATGCGCGATTTTTTGTTTGATGTCGCTGAGCTTGCGTTCGGCCAGCAGGCGTGCCTGATCGCAATGCGAGCCATCTTCCAGACGCAACAAGTCGCTTACTTCGTCCAAGCTGAATCCCAACTGTTGTGCCGATTTGATGAACCGCACCCGTGCCACATCAAGTGAGCCGTAGCGTCGAATGCTGCCCAAGGGCCGGCCAGGGGCAATGAGCAAGCCCTTGCGCTGATAGAAGCGAATGGTCTCCACGTGCACCCCTGCAGATCGGGTAAAAGCCGCAATGGTGAGGTCGCAGTCGGCGTTACCGCCAACAGGTTTGAATTTACTTTTCATGGATCGCTTGACTCCGTACCTGACTACAGACTTATCTTGCGCCGGCGACTACCGCAACTCGTTGTCATTTCTACTTTTATATGGAGTTCAACCATGTCCTACTTATCCCGTATTGCCGATAAAGCCGGCACCCTAGGCAGTCTGGTTGCAGCCTTTGGCTGTGCGGCCTGTTTCCCTGCGATTGCCAGCATTGGCGCGGCGCTTGGTCTGTGTTTTCTGCAAGCTTACGAGGGCCTATTCATAAGCCGCCTGATGCCATTGTTTGCGGCACTCGCGCTCATGGCCAATGCGCTGGGCTGGTTCAGCCACCGGCAATGGCTGCGCAGTGTGGCAGGCATGGTGGGGCCGACGCTGGTGCTGGGGGCGCTAGGGTGGCTGGGTCGCTGGGTGGCGAGGGCTGGCCGGGTAGCCTGTTGTACGTTGGGCTGGTGTTGATGCTGTCCGTGTCAGTCTGGGATTTGCTGTGGCCGGACAACCGGCGCTGTTCCCGTAATGGATGTGATCTGTCAACGGCCAAGCACTCGCTTTGAAGGTCAGACATGAACACTTTCACGATTTACCAGACCCACTGTGACACCTGTGTTCCCGGGCGAGGTCAGCACATCGCCATTGTCGGCAGCGGCGGCGCAGCCATGGCGGCGGCGCTCAAAGCGGTCGAGCGCGGTGCACGGGTGACGCTGATCGAGCGCGGCACCATCGGTGGCACGTGTGTCAATACCGGCTGCGTGCCGTCCAAGATATTCATTCGGGTCGCGCACATTGCTCACTTGCGCCAAGGTAGCCCGTTTGATGATGGCATCAGCGCCGCGTCCCCTCGAATTCACCGCGCCGCCTTGCTCGCACAGCAGCAAGCGCAGGTCGACGCATTGCGACAAGCCAAGTATGAAGGTATCTTACAAAATCATACGGGCATCACCTTGCTGCATGGCGCGGCAAGTTTCAAAGACAGCCACCACCTCCTCGTGCAACTTAACGACGGTAGCCAGCGTACGGTGGCCTTTGATCGCTGCCTGATTGCGACCGGAGCCAGCGCAGCCATGCCCTCGATTGCGGGTTTGGGGGACACGCCTTTTTGGACTTCGACCGAGGCGCTAAGCTGCACTGTGATTCCAGTCCGACTGGCGGTCATTGGCGCGTCCGTGGTCGCCCTGGAGCTGGCGCAAGCTTTTGCCAGGCTGGGCAGTCAGGTGACCCTGCTTGCGCGCCACACGCTGCTTTACCGCGATGACCCCGCCATGGGGGCGGCGATCACGGCGGCTTTTCGACAAGAGGGTATCAACGTCTTGGAGCACACACAAGCGCACCAGGTGGCGTATGTCAACGGCGCATTCGTGATTTCCACGTCAACCACACAGTTGCAAGCTGATCAATTGTTGGTGGCCACGGGTCGCGCGCACAACACCGCCGATTTGAATTTGCCTGCGGCCGGTGTGGCGACCAATGACCAAGGTGCCATCAAGATTGATGCTGCGATGCGCACCAGCGTAGCGCGTATTTTTGCGGCTGGTGACTGCACGGATCAACCGCAGTTTGTTTATGTGGCCGCCGCTGCAGGCACGCGCGCCGCGATCAACATGACCGGTGGTCACGCCGAGCTCGATTTGACGGCGATGCCGGCCGTGGTCTTTACCGAGCCGCAAGTGGCCACTGTGGGATGGACTCAGGCACAAGCCCAAGCGGCCGGACTAGCTGCGCAGAGCCGAACCTTGACGCTGGACAATGTGCCACGTGCGCTGGTGAATTTTGAGCCGCACGGGTTGATCAAACTCGGTCGCCGAGGAGGGCAGCGGCCGGTTGCTCGGCGCGCAAGTGGTCGCACCAGAAGCGGGCGAAATCATACAAAGTGCCGCTTTGGCCATACGGGCACAGATGACGGTGCAGGATTTGGCTGACCAGTTATTTCCCTATTTGATAATGGTCGAGGGCTTGAAGCTTTGTGCGCAGACTTTTTTCATGGACGTCAAGCAGCTCAGTTGCTGCGCGGGGTAAGAAACAGTTTGCCAGAAACGACTGATGTGACATCATCATCGCTGAAGTCTTATCCATGACACAACATCCATATTTTGTGGTGTTACTTGGTATGAGTTGGTCTGCCGCCGCTTTGGCTCTCAATCCGGTCTGCCAAATGACTACCGGCGATCATCTCATTCCCGTGATTGAGCTCTATACCTCAGAGGGTTGCAGTAGCTGTCCACCGGCCGATCAGTGGCTCTCGACACTCAAGGGTCAACCGGTGGTCGCGCAAGCGTTTCATGTCGGCTATTGGGACTATTTGGGCTGGAGGGACCGATTTGCCACCATGGCCAACACGGCTCGCCAGCGCCAGATTGCTGTTGCCAATGGCCTGTCAGGCACCTTCACGCCGCAGTTTGTGCGCAATGGTCGAAACTGGCATGACCGGTCCACGCCCGAGACGGTTGAATTGGCGCGTGCCCGCATCACGATACGTCGTGATGAGCGCGCTGAGCGCTCGAATGACTATGAGGCGCAAATTGTCCCTGCCAGCGGCGTGGGAAGTTGGGAGGCGTATTGGACGGTGACTGAGCATGGACACAGCTCGAACGTGAAAGACGGGGAGAACGCCGGGCAATATCTGAAGCATGATTTCGTGGTACGTCAATATGTGCCAGTCGGACGTTATCAGGGAGCTCAGACCTTGCGTTTCGCCGCCATTGCCGCCAATGCGGATCATCCACAGCAGATCAACTTGGTGGTTACCGAAGCGCGGAGCGGCAAGCCGCTGCAAAGCGCCAGTCTGCAATGTGATCAATGGTAAGCTCCCGGTCACCACTGAACCACACCGGGAATCGAGGAGGCCTGTTGGCTTGAGTCAGACTTGCTTTGTCTGACTGTCTTTGGGTTGATTGTCTCTTTTCTTTATCAGCCCCCCGCAGGGGCCGCCGGAGGCCCCCCCGGGCTGGGCCATTTGTTCATCGGCTACCCCTCCTGATGCGCTACAGATGCAGCCGGGTTGTTCGTGATGGTTGCCTTGGACTGCTCGCGCCAGAAGTTGGCTTCAGCTTCTGCAGGCGGGATGTAGCCAATGCTTTCGTGCAAGCGGTGGTGGTTAAACCATGAGACCCACTCCAGCGTTGCCAATTCGACTGCTTCGCGCGTTTTCCATGGTCCTCTGCGGTGGATGATCTCGGCCTTGTACAGCCCGTTGATGGTCTCGGCCAGTGCGTTGTCGTAGCTGTCGCCAGTGCTACCTACCGATGGTTCGACATGCGCTTCGGCCAAACGCTCGCTGTAGCGGATGGAGACGTACTGGGACCCGCGGTCGCTGTGATGCACAAGTTCGCCCTCGCGCTCGGCGCGCCGCGCATACAAGGCCTGCTCCAGCGCATCGAGCACGAAGTCCGTCTGCATGGAGCTGCTGACCCTCCAGCCGACAATGCGCTTGGCAAAGACATCGATGACAAAAGCGACGTAGACAAAGCCCTGCCAGGTTGAGACGTACGTGAAATCCGCCACCCACAACTGATTGGGCCGCTGTGCTTTGAAATGCCGGTTCACACGATCAAGCGGGCACGCTGCCTTGCCGTCTGCAATGGTCGTGCGCACCTTTTTTCCACGGCGCGCGCCTTGCAATCCGAGTTGCCGCATCAGCCGCTCCACAGTGCAACGCGCCACGCACACGCCTTCTCGCTTGAGCTGGCGCCAGACCTTGTCGGCGCCGTACACGCGCAGGTTCTGGTCGTACACGCGCTGCACCTGCGGCATCAGTTGCGCATCGCTCTGGGCGCGTGCTGATAACAGCGCAGGATTGTGCTGACGAGCAGCATGACGCCGGTATGCCGACGGGGCGACCTGTAGCACATGGCAGATCGGCTCGACCCCGAGGCGGGCGCGGTGTTCGTTAATGAAGGCGTTCACTTCTTGTGATGGCGGTCGAGCTCCGCCTGGGCGAAATATGCGCTGGCCAGCTTCAGGATCTCATTGGTCTTACGCAGTTCGCGCACCTCACGTTCGAGCTCCTTGATGCGCTGCTGCTCGCCTGTGGTCGGCCCGGGCCGAATTGCGCTGTCGCGTTCACCCTGGCGCACCCACTTGCGCAGCGTCTCGGCCGTACAACCAATCTTGCTGGCAATCGACTCGATCGCCGCCCACTGCGACGGGTATTGATCTTTGGCGTCAAAGACCATGCGTACTGCGCGATCCATGACCTCGGGGGAATACTTCGGGGACTTTCTCATGATGGCTCCATTCTCAATCGAAGGAGCCTCCTCAAAATCCGGGGCGATTCAGTCTGTTTTTGCTGGGCTGATTGTTGCTCGTCACGCGCAAGCATTTGCTGCCAGCGCCGCTCCCAGGTGAGCCGCGCGCGCCACAGGTCCAGCTCCTGGCCTTGTTGTTGGGCATAGTCTTTGAGCGTCAGGGCGCTGGCACGCCAGTGGGCCAATTCCTGCAGGCGCTGTTCAATGTGCAGGCGTCTTGATTCTTTCATGTCAAACTCCTTGTCGTTGAAAACGTCAAGGGTGACAAATCGCAGTCATTGCAGCAAGGGCGGTGGTGACCGGGAGCTTACGATCAATGACGATCAGACCTGATCTTTTAGATCACTGCTTGAGGTATCCCCACACAAATCGAGTATGCCCACGTCGGCACTCAAATGATGGATGAGTTGCAGCTGTTCTTCGACATGACGGCAGTTGCCACACATGCTCAAGTGCATGCGCAGGCGCAGGCTGTCGACCATGTCCAGGGGTTCATCCAGAGACTGGGAGAGCAGTTCGGCAGCACGTTTGCAGGAATGAAGAACGTTCATTGAATGATCCCGGTGGTATGTCCATTGGCTGTCATGCAGGTCCGCAGTCCTTGCCGAGCGCGGTGCAATGTCATGCGGCAATTGTCGGCACTCAAGCTGAGACGTTCACAAATCTCGTTGGTTTCAAAACCCAGCCATTCGCGCATCATGAAGACACGGCGCGTTTGAGCAGGCAGATGCTTCAGGCAAGCATCCATGGATGCCATCATTTGTCGTTGTGTCTCACGTCTCTCGGGGTTTTGCCAAGCGGGCACGGTCTCCCTGTAACTGCCATGTGCGTCATAAAGTTGATCGTCGGAATCGGTGACGGCATCTTCTTTACCGGATGCTTCAACAATGCGGCGCTGTTGGTAGGGCGAGCGATACCAGTCCGCGATTTTGTGTTTAAGGATGGCGATGCTCCAGGTCAGAAGACTCGATTCACCGCGATGTGCGTCAGGCTTTTCCAGCACGGCAACCAGTGTTTCCTGGACGAGATCTTCGGCCTGTGCCGACTCAAACACCAGCATGCGCGCGTGGCGCAACATGCGCTGCCTCAATTTCTCCCAAACATGAATGGGCATGGTTGCGGGCGCCGGCAGTTCGGTAAGTAGAGCAGTTTCCATCTGTTGACTCACTGGCGAAAAGCAGAAATATTCTTGCGTTGCGGCGAGATTGCGCACTTTTTGTTTATTTTGCGTTGATAGATTGGTCGCTTGAGGTTTTTGTTTCTTACAAATCGCACTGGCCTATCGACGCTAAGTGGGGCCAGTCCGCTGCAGTCAGAGCTGGCCAACACTTGCATCAACGGTCTCCGTGAATGGTCAACAGACCTTGGTCGCGCAGGGCGACAATTTCTTGCTGTAACTGTTCGCGGGTTACGTTGGAAGGTGACTGAAGTTGGCGACGATCAGCCTGACGGATTTCAAACTCGGTGAGTGCAACTTCACCAGCGGAATTGGCCCTATGAAATTCCGCGATGACATCGGCACGTGTCAAGGTGCCATCCGTTGTATGGTGGGTCCGAATATCGATGCCATAGTTCATTGCTGAAGCCGCAAAAGAGGTGGCGACGAGGACGGTGGAGATGAGAAGGGTTTTCATGATGCTTCCTTTCGGGTTTGCGACACTGCACAACGCAGTGCCGTCACGGGATTAGTCGCAACGACTGAAGCAAACGTGACAAATTATTTTTGAAGAATTCTGTCCTGCTGCGCATGAAATCGCCTGGCAAGACGTTTGGTGCCCAAACTGAGACGAATGGTCGACACGGTCGGTGTGTCTTCTTCTACATTCTCTGCGTGTTCCTTTAAGGGATACAACTTTCACAGATTTTTATCGGAGAACACCATGTCTGCAAAACCCATCATCACCCAGTTGCAACCCGTTGACCCGGCCAGCGCGCAAGGCAAAGCCAAAGATGTTCTTGATCTTGCGCTCAAGCAAGTGGGCTTCATCCCCAACATGTATGCCAACATGGCCAACGCACCTGCCATGCTGAGCACCTACCTGCACGGTTACGCCCTGTTCCGCAGTGAGTCAGGTTTGACGCCGGCCGAACAAGAGGTGGTGTTTTTGTCGGTGAGTCAGTACAACGGTTGCAATTACTGCACCGCCGCACACAGCATGTTGGCCGACAAAATGTCGGGCGTACCCAAGGAAGTGTTGCAGGCAATTCGCGCGCGCACGCCGATCCCCGATGCCAAGCTGGCAGCGCTGGCCGCCATGGCCGTCGAAATGGTGGCCAAACATGGTCAACCCGATCGGGCGGTGGTGCAGACTTTTCTTGATGCGGGTTACCAGGAGCGCGATCTGCTCTACATCGTTCTGGCAGCAGCCGTCAAGGTGCTGAGCAACTACAGCAACCAGGCTTTTCACACGCCGGTGGACGACAAGTTTGCCGCTTACAAAGTGGCCTGAATTTGTGCGACGCTTGGTGGCTAAATTCCGACTACCAAGTTGACCCAGGTGTCGGGCAAGCGCTGCAGCACTTGGGACTCCAGCCATTTGTCGCCGCCACTCAGAATGGCCACACCCACCGCACTGAGCAGCAGGGCAAACCCCACGCGCACCTGCGCCATGCGGCTTAACACCCAGTCACGCATCTGCAAAAAGCCGCGCCGCGAGGCGTAGGCCACCACCACCAGGGGAATGGCCGCACCCAGGCCAAAAATACCCAGCACCACCCCGCCGCGTGCCACTCCGCCTTCGCTGGCGACCAGCGTCAGTGCCGAGCCCAACAGTGGCCCGGAGCAAGGGCTCCATACCAGACCAAGCACCGCCCCAAGCAACAACGCTCCGCCCATTGAACTGCCATCGAGCCGCGCCGAGGCGGCTTGCGCGCCACTGGCAATGGGCAGCATCCATTGGGTAAAGCGCGCGCCCAGCGCGGGCACCAGCATCACCAGAGCAAAACCAATCAACATGGCCGCGCCTGTCATGCGAACCGTGTCGCTGTCAATGCCCAGCGCGGGACCCACAGCGCCCAGCATCATGCCGATACCAGCAAACGACGCCATCATGCCGACCCCCATGGCCAGTGGTGCCAGGCGGTTGGCCTGCACGGCACCACCAAGCACCAACGGCAACAACGGAAAAACGCAAGGTGACAACGTGGTCAGGCCACCAGCGGCCAAACTCAAGCCGACTTGTGGCAAAGTCAATTCCAGTGACATGACGATTACAGCGCTGTTTTGAGCGCGCTGCGAATCGCTGTCTGCGACGTATCACCGACCAAGCGCATGGTCTCGGTCCGCCCTTTGAGCACGACCAGGGTGGATTGGGCGCGTATATGGAACTGGCGTTTGAGTTCTTTTTCGGCGTCGTAGTCGGCCACCAGCACTGTCACATTCAGGCCGGGTTCGACTTTGAGTCGTTGCAGCACCTGAGCTTGAGCGCGACAGGTGGGACACCAGTCGGCATGGAAATGCAAGGCTATCGGCTGACCGGCGTTTTGCGCTTGCGCAAGTGCCACGGCTGAGTAGGGTTGTACGTCAAGGGCATGTGCCAGCATGGCGCTCAGGGTCAACAGCGTGGCAAAAAAGAGTTTGATGAGTTTCATGAGGGTTCCTGAAAAAAAATGGGTTGAACCAAGGTTGCATCATCCTGAAAGTCAGGCGAATAACCGACGTTCAGATGCTCAGTCGTGGCGAAGCGTAAAACTGTTACACCGGTTGCGCCTGGACGGTGCGCGGGTGAGTTGTAACAACGCGCTGCATGGCAACGACTGAACCACCAGTTGTTTGTCCTTTAGAAGAACGCAGTGAACACAAGACTTGTCATGGTGGGTGGTGGCCACGCCCACTTGTCCGTATTGCACGCTTTGGCGCTCCAGCGCCCTGCTGGGTTGGAGGCTGTGCTGGTCACGCCTTCGAGGTACCAGAACTATTCAGGTATGCTGCCGGGCTGGGTGGCTGGTCACTATCCTTTGTCGGCCTGCCGTGTGGATTTGCAAGCGCTCGCGCAGGTGGCGGATGTGCGGCTGGTGTTGAGTCCTATGGCTGGCATGGACGCGAAACGCCGTTGCCTGGCCCTTGAAAGCGGTTTACAGATCGACTACGACCTGTTGTCGCTGGACGTGGGCAGCGAGACCAACACCTCATGGCTGGAGGTGCTGGGCGAAAAACTCTTGCCCATCAAACCCCTGGACCATTTTTTTGGTCAGTGGACGCAGGTGCTGGCAACGGCCAAAGCCAAGTCGGGCTACCGATTGGTGGTAGTGGGGGCGGGTGCCGCTGGCGTTGAAATGGCATTGGCGGCGCAACACGCCTTTACCCAGGCAGGGGTTGTCGGCCGGGTGGATTTGGTGGCCTCAGAGTCGGGGTTGTTGCCTGGGCACGCGCCGGGGGTGCAGGCACGGGTGCAAGCTGTTGTACAGCGCCTTGGGTTGGGCTTGCATTTCCAGCATGGTGTTGGCACGCAAGATGGTGTACTACTCTCAGACGGCCAACTATTGCGTGCCGACAAGGTGATCGCAGCAACCGGGTCGCGTGCGCCGGTATGGCTGGGCATGTCCAGGCTGGCGTTGGATTCGGCGGGCTACTTGCGGGTGGATGCACACCATCGCAGCGTGTCGCATCCCAACGTTTTCGCCGCCGGTGATGTCTGCGCTCGAAGCGATGTCAGTCTGGCGCGTTCGGGTGTTCACGCCGTGCACGCAGGGCCGGTGTTGGCAAACAATTTGTTGGCTACCCTGGCAGGCGACGCGTTGCAAGTTTATGCACCCAAACGGCGCTCGCTGTACCTGCTGGCATGCGGATCACGCTACGCCGTGGCGTCTTGGGGGCATTGGTCGGCTGAGGGACAATGGGTCTGGCGCTGGAAAGACTGGATTGATCGCCGCTTTATCAAGCGTTTTACAACCACGCACCAGCAACCCACGCCACAGATGCAGGAGCACACGCCATGAGAACCATGAAAGCACATTCCTGATGCGCACGCTGTTGAGGATTGCCTGTACCGGCAAAATCGTAAAAAATTCTCTTCGGATCGCACTGGTGGTGGGGAGCGTCCTGAACCTCGTCAACCAGGGTGAGGCCATCATGGCGGGTGCTGCGGTGTCATGGGTCCAAGTTGCCTTGAATTACCTGGTGCCTTATTGCGTGGCCAGTTACAGTGCGGCCAAGCAAGAAGCCACTTCAAGGAGAAATCTATGACCCGCAGCGTCGGCGCTGACACGCCGCAATTGGATGCTTCCGACACATCGATCCTGTCAGACGCCGCTTTTCTGAGCGACTTGCGCCGCCAGATGGTCAAGTTCGCCAAGCTGCAACTCTCCAACGCCCAACACGCCGAAGACGCTGTGCAGGAGGCGCTGATGGGGGCACTGAAAAACGCGAAATCATTCAGCGGTCGTGCGGCGTTGAAAACCTGGGTGTTTGCCATTTTGAAAAACAAGATCGCCGACGTGCTGCGCCAGAAGCAACGCATGGTCGAAGCCAGCAGTTTGCTGCACGAGGATGAAGACGGCGAAGATTTTTCAGAGTTATTCGACGACAAGGGCTTTTGGCAAAGCGACGAAAAACCGGCCACCTGGAGCAATCCACAAGCTGCGTTGCAACAAGAGCAGTTCTGGAAAGTGTTTCACCTGTGCCTTGAAGCTTTGCCCGGGCAGCAAGCCAGGGTGTTCATGATGAAAGAATTTGTTGAATTGGAAACCCCGGAAATTTGCTCCACGGTTGGCATCAGCGTGAGCAACCTCAACGTGATGTTGCATCGTTCACGGTTGCGTTTGCGCGAGTGTCTGGAAAACCATTGGTTTTTGAAAGGAGAGCGGGCATGATGAACTGCCAGCACGCCACCCGCCTCATTTCCGAGGCACAGGACCGGCCACTGTCGGTGGTTGAAAAAGTAAGCCTGAAGTTTCACACCATGATGTGCTCGGGTTGTCGCAACTTCAGCTTGCAGGTGCCGTTTTTGAGTAAGGCGATGAAGGCGTATGCCAAGGGGATGGACGAGGCGTGCGACAAGGATGCTAAGCCGTAGGTGCGACGCTGTCGCTCCAGTGCAGTGCATGAAAATCAAAACCCGCCTCGATGGTGGGCTTGATCACCTGAAAGTACGGCGACACGTCAAAATCGCGCGGAGCAAACAGGCTGTGGTGGCGCACACGCAAAATCTCTTTGACGCATTCCGGGCAATCGGGACGGTCATCGTTTTCCACCGTGCTGATCGGCAAAATCGGGTAGCGAATCGACTGAAACGCCTGCGCGATCAGGGTTGAACAAATGGCTCGCGTGGGGTCGCCACTGCCCAGTGCCAGCATGGGACGGCGAAAGCGCGCTGGCACAGGCGGCGTCGGTAGCAGGTAACGCGCCAGGTCAATCACGTTGCGCAAATCGTAAGTGCTGCCAATGCGCGCCATGGCAAAGGCAATGACCTTTTGGCGGTCTTCTTCGGTCAGCCCCACGGGTCTGCAAATACGCGCGTGCAGGTTGGCAAACGCTGATACATCGACACTGCGTACACCCTCTACCGTATCGGCTTCGATAAAGCAGTGGCTTGGGTTCAGACCAGCCCGCGCAAGGGCATCGCCCACGTACAGAGCCGCGTGTGACCAGGTCGATTGCGTCAGATACTTGATGGCGGTGCTGACGCGGCTGTGTCCTTCCACCAGCAGCACGTCGCCTGGGCGCAAAGTGGCCAGCAGTCGCGTCGGTGGTGTGGCGGCAGCGGCCGAGTGAACATGAACCTCTTTGGCCAGATAGCGGGCCAACTGCTTGCCCAGCCAGCCCAGAAAGGAGTTCATCGCGCAACCCCTCAGGCGTAGCGCCGGGCCACCACCTGGTCCAGCGACAACTTGCCTGGTCCGTGCACTATCAGAAACAGTAGCACCGCGGCCCAGGTGCCGTGCGTGGGATAGGCATCAGGATAGACAAAGAGCTGGATCGTCGACGTCATGCCCAGCAGTGCCAGCGCCGACAGCCGGGTCGCCAGCCCCAATAGCAACAGGACGGGAAACAGATGTTCGGCTGTGGCAGCCAGCGTGGCGGCGATCTCGGGCGGGATCAGCGGCAGCTGGTACTCGTCACGAAACAAGGTTACGACCGTGTCGGACAGGTGTGGCCAGCCCAGGGTGAACTCACCATTGACAAGGTCCACAGCAAAACCCTGAATCTTGGTTTGGCCAGATTTCCAGAACACCGCGGCGATGGAAAAGCGCGCCAGCAGTGCCAGCGCGCTGTGCGGAATGCGGCTGCACAGCGCGATCAAGCGCTGCAGCAGGTCGGTCAGCAGGTTGTCACCCGAGATGGTGTTGGCGGGCAGGGGTTCAGTGCGCGGGGGCATGGTCTTCTCCAAGGGAGGTGATGAGCTGCCAGTGCAGCAGCAAGGCCAGGGCGTGACTCACGTCAAACGCGGGTGTTTGTGCACCAGCCAGACTCGCGGCAAGCAGCAGGGGTTGCCCGTCTTGCAAGGCGCTGATGAAGGTGCCAACCCCGGCACCCAGTTTCAGCGTGTACACGTCCAGCCCCTGCCTGAACACCAGCGCGGTTTGTGGCAGGTCAGGGTCCAGCGTCGGGACGCCAGTCCCACCCTGGTGCGCCGCCCAGATCGACACCACCGCAAAGGGCGATGCAATCACCTGCACGGATGGATGCACGCCCAGCCGCACGCGCTCCAGTTGATGTGGGTCGGTCAAGACGGCTTGCAGCACAGCCTGTGGCACAGGCGGCGTGTCGGCGGCGTGGGAGGCCTGCAGCCGCGCCATTTCCAGCCGTGCCACATCGGCCAGGTACGGCACCGATGCAGCCGGTGGGAAACTGGCCAGAAATTCTGCAAAGCCTTGCCCGTAGTAAGCCATCACGGGCGAGCGCGGTGGGTGTGCTAGCGCAAACACCTTGGCCGTGGCACGGAAAAACTCTTCACCGACAAGTTGCTGCAGCACCGGGTAGG
>JBBIGT010000010.1:0-25757 GCA_037447395.1 Comamonadaceae bacterium
GGTCTGGATGGCCCGGCGCGCCACTTCGTTGAAAGCGATGTTTTCGGCGGTCAGATTGGGCGCGCTGGCGATCACCACCGCATGGCGTACGCGCTGCGGGTATTGCAGCGTCCAGCTCAGCGTCTGCATGCCACCCAGGCTGCCGCCCATCACCGCCGCGAGGGTCTGAATGCCTAAAGCGTCGAGCAACCGCGCCTGCGCGTTGACCCAGTCCTCGACCGTGACGACCGGAAAGTCGGCACCGTAGACCGTGCCGGTGTCCGGGTTGATGTGCATCGGCCCGGTCGAGCCAAAACACGAACCCAGGTTATTGACACCGATGACAAAAAACTTGTTCGTGTCGAGCGATTTGCCCGGGCCAATCATGTTGTCCCACCAACCTTCGCTCTTGTCTTGCCCCGCGTAGACGCCGGCGACGTGGTGCGAGGCGTTGAGCGCGTGACAGATCAACACCGCGTTGGACCTGTCCGCATTGAGCGTGCCGTAGGTCTCGTAACTGAGCGAATAGTCACGCAGCGCCGCACCACTTTGCAGCGGCAAAGGCTGGGCAAACGACCGGGACTGGGCTTGGGCGATCAGCGACATGGCTAGCAGAGAAAAAGAGGCGGCATCTTAGCAAGTGCGACCCGGCAGCTCTGGTGCTACACCGCCATGTCTGCAATGACGACTTGGCCGAGCGCGCCAGGGGCTGCTGCAGCCAGCCAGCCACGCAACCGGGTCACGCAGGGCGCGGCGCCTCGATCGGCCTCACCAATCTGGCGCAGTTATTGCTTGTTCTTGGTGCGCTTGCCCGACAGCGGGCCAGTTTGCACCGTTTTGCAGCAATTTCTCAATGAGGTCTTTATGGATGCACTTCAACAGGGCGCGAATACCCTGTTCATTCTGCTCGGCGGCATCATGGTGCTGGCCATGCACGCCGGTTTCGCCTTTCTGGAGCTGGGCACCGTGCGGCGCAAAAGCCAGATCAACGCGTTGGTGAAAATCCTCGTCGATTTTTCAGTGTCGACGGTGGTGTATTTTCTGGTCGGCTACGGCGTCGCCTACGGATCACATTTTCTGGTCGGCGCCGAGCAACTGGCCGCCAACAACGGCTACGCGTTGGTGAAGTTCTTTTTCTTGCTGACTTTTGCCGCGGCGATTCCGGCCATTATTTCCGGTGGCATCGCCGAACGCGCGCGATTTTTTCCACAACTGATCGCCACCGCCGCCATCGTCGGCTTCGTCTATCCGTTCTTTGAAGGCATCGTCTGGAACCAGCACTTTGGCGTGCAGGCCTGGTTGAAGGCCGCCACCGGCGCCGAATTTCACGACTTTGCCGGCAGCGTCGTGGTGCACGCGGTGGGCGGCTGGATCGCCCTGCCGGCGGTGTTGCTGCTGGGCGCGCGCGCCAACCGTTATCGCAAGGATGGGGCGATGTCGGCACACCCACCGTCGAGCATTCCGTTCCTGGCGCTGGGTGCCTGGATTCTGACGGTCGGCTGGTTCGGCTTCAATGTCATGAGCGCGCAAACGCTGGACAAGATCTCCGGGCTGGTGGCGGTCAACTCACTGATGGCCATGGTCGGCGGCACGCTGGCGGCGCTGGTCGCCGGCAAGAACGATCCCGGCTTCGTGCACAACGGTCCGCTGGCCGGGTTGGTGGCCGTGTGCGCCGGCTCGGACCTGATGCACCCGGTGGGAGCGCTGCTGGTCGGCGCCATCGCCGGCGCGCTGTTTGTAACGATGTTCACCTGGACACAGAACAAGTGGAAGATCGACGACGTGTTGGGCGTCTGGCCGTTGCACGGCTTGTGCGGCACCTGGGGCGGCGTCGCCGCGGGCATTTTTGGCAACCAGGCGCTGGGCGGTCTGGGCGGCGTGAGCTGGTCGGCCCAGTTGCTCGGCACGCTGATGGGTGTGGCCTGGGCGCTGGCCGGCGGCACTCTGGTCTACGGCGCGCTCAAGAAAACGCTGGGCCTGCGGCTGAGCCAGGAGGACGAATACGACGGCGCCGACCTGGCGCTGCACAAGATCAGCGCCACGCCGGAGCGCGAGGCCAATTGGTGAGACGTCGCTCGCATTTTTACGACACGGCGCAAATAAATCTTGGCAATTTGCAAAGTTGACGTATCATGCGGCCCGTATTGCCTTTTCAAAAGCAATATGTTGTTTGCGGTGAATGTCAGTTACGCGTCTTATCCAAGTCTTTAGTGGTTTGATTGCTGCGGTTATGGACTCCATCGCTTTTTGAGTTATTTTGAGGAGTCCTTTCATGGGCAACAAACTTTACGTAGGCAACCTGCCTTATTCTTACCGTGACGACGACCTGCAACAAGCATTCGCCGCCCACGGCACTGTCACCAGCGCCAAGGTCATGATGGAACGTGACACCGGCCGCTCCAAGGGCTTCGGCTTCGTCGAAATGGGCAGCGACGCTGAAGCGCAAACCGCCATCAGCGCGATGAACGGTCAACAAATCGGCGGTCGCGGCATCGTTGTCAACGAAGCACGTCCGATGGAGCCGCGTCCTCCGCGCTCCGGCGGCGGTGGCGGCTACGGTGGTGGTGGCTACGGCGGTGGCAACCGCTCCGGCGGTGGCGGCTACGGCGGCGGCCGCGGCGGTTATTGATCAAACACCGGTTTCACACCGGTTGTTCAAAAGGGTCCTTCGGGACCCTTTTTGCTGGGCGTTTCAGTGCTCACCGGCGCGTGGCTTGCGCGGTCGACCGGCAAAGGCCCGGTCAAAAACAGCGTTAGGCAACAAGCGCAACAGTTTGGCCACCCAGCCCATCTGCCAGGGAATCACGCGGTAACTGGCCCGTGCGTCGATGGCACGCACGGCTTGCGCGGCAAAGTCCTCGGCGGACATCAAAAACGGCATGCGGTAGCGGTTATTCTGCGTCAGCGGCGTGGCGATGTAGCCGGGGCAAATCGTCAACACCTGCACGCCGCTGGCGCGCAGCTCACCGCGCAAACTTTCACAGTAGCTGATCACCGCGGCCTTGCTGGCGCAGTACGCACCGTGCCCGGGCAAACCGCGGATGCCGGCGACGCTGCCAATGCCCACCAGCACGCCGCTGCCGCGCGCACGCAGGGCGCTGATGAACGGGCTAAACGTGGCCGCCACGCCCAGGACGTTGGTGGCCAGAACGCGCGCCATGACGTCGAGGTCGGCCCGCAGCGCGGTGTCGACACCGACGCTGATGCCGGCGTTGGCGATGACCACGTCGGGCAGACCCTGCCGCGCCAGGCAGGCTTGCGCCATGCCGGCCATGCAGTCGGCGTCGGTTACGTCTGCGCTATATATTTCATAGCTATCAGCGATTATTCCTAGGGGGCTGACAGCCAATTTAATGTCTTCGCCGTGGCGTGCCACCAGGGCCAGGCGCCAACCCCGCTGGGCGTACGCCAGCGCCAGCGCCAGGCCGATGCCACTGGACGCGCCGGTGATCAGCACCAGGCGGTCGTCACGCGCGGGGGCCGCCATGTCAGGGGCCGTTGCCGGCAACGAGCAGGCCGCGCACCCGACCGGCCATCTGCAGCACGCGCTGGCGATTGTCAAAGTCCAGCGTGTCGGCGCTGAAGCGGTCGGCACCGCGGGTGATCAGCACCGGCTTGTCGGACGTGACGCGCTCGGCGTTGACGAACGCGTGCAGGTATTCACCAGCAAAAGTCAGCTCCGGCTGCGTCTTGCCCAGCACCGACAGCGTCGCCGCGCGCACCACGCGGGCGCCGCCGAGAAGCTGCACTTCAGAGCCGTCGCCGTTGCTCAGCGCCTGCTGCGCGGTGGCCGTCGTCAAATGGCCGTCGGCGTCGAACGAGCGGATGACGACCTGATCGATCTCCAGCACATCGGTATCCGGAAAATGCCGCGCCTCGGCGCCGCGCACCTCGCTTTTGAGCCGACCCCGGGCGTCAAACGTCTTGACGGCAAACTGGCGCATGAAATAGTCGGGCAAATGGCCCGCCTGGGTTGCCGGCGCGCTGACGCCGATGACCGGCGTGCTGCGCACCAGCCAATAGGTCGACATGGCCAACGCGCCCATCAACAACACCGGCAAATACAAGGTCAGCCGATCAAGCCACGAGCGCAGCAGCGTGGTCATGCGAGGCCGTCCTGCAGCAACTGGGCATAGCGGCCGCTGGCCACCAGCAACAGATCGCACAGCTCGCGCACGGCGCCGTACCCGCCGCCGGCCTGCGTGACGTGGTGCACGCGCTGGCGCACTTCAAGTTGCGCATTGGGCGGCGCACACGCCAAGGCGGCACGCCTCAGCAGCGGCAGATCGGGCCAGTCGTCGCCCATGGCGGCGGCCTGCGCCCAGTTCAGGCCCAGGGCCGTGAGCGTGGCCTGCGCCGCCGGCAATTTGTCTTCGGTGCCAAAGTGCGCGTGCGTGATGCCCAGGGCCGCCAGGCGCACGCGCAGTGGCTTCGAATCGCGCCCGGTGATGACCGCCGGGGCGATGCCGGCGCGCTGCAGCAGCTTCAGGCCATGACCGTCCAGGGTGTTGAAACGTTTGATCGTCTCGCCGCGTTCCGAGAAATACAGCCCGCCGTCGGTCAGCACGCCGTCGACGTCGAAGAACGCTACGCGGATGCCCTGCGCCTGCAGCAACAACTCGGGCGGAAAGTTCAGCGCCGGGGCCATCAGATCACCTTGGCGCGCAGCAAGTCGTTGCTGTTGAGCGCACCAACCAGCTGCCCGCTGGCGTCCAGCACCAGCACGCTGGTGATGCGTCGTTGTTCCATCAGCTCGACGGCGTCCACCGCCAACGCGCCCGCGGCGATCGTGCAGGGCTTGGCGTGCATGACCTGCGCCGCCGTGAAGCTGCGCAAGTCGGCACCCTTCTCGATCAGGCGGCGCAGGTCGCCGTCGGTAAAGATGCCGCACAGCAAGCCGGCGTCGTCAACCACGGCGGTGGCCCCCAGCCCTTTGGCACTCATCTCGCGCATCGTCTGATCAAAACTGGCGTCCAGGCGCACGCGCGGCACTTGCTCGCCGCTGCGCATCACGTCGCCGACCAGCGTCAGCAAGCGCCGCCCCAAAGCGCCGCCCGGGTGCGAGCGGGCGAAGTCCTCGGCCTTGAAGCCGCGGGCATCGAGTAGCGCCACGGCCAGCGCGTCACCCAGCGCCAATTGCGCGGTGGTACTGGCGGTGGGCGCCAGGTTCAGCGGGCAGGCTTCTTTCTCGACGCTGGTGTTCAAAAAGACATTGGAAAAGCGCGCCAGGGTCGATTGCGCGTTGCCGGACATGGCCAGCAGTGGCGCGCCCAGGCGCTTGAGCATCGGCAGGATGGCCGTCAGTTCTTCGGACTCGCCGCTGTTGGAAATTGCCAGCACCACGTCGACCGGCTTGATCATGCCCAGGTCACCGTGGCTGGCTTCGCCCGGGTGCACGAACATGGCAGCGGTGCCGGTGGACGCCAGCGTGGCGGCGATCTTGCGTCCGATGTGGCCGCTCTTGCCCATGCCCATCACCACCACGCGCCCACGCACACCAAGCATCAGCCGCACAGCGCGCACGAAGTCGTCACCGAGCCAGCGTTTGAGGCCCAGCACGGCGGCGGCTTCGATATCGAGCGTGTCCTGCGCCAGGGCAACGACGCGCGCCGCGTCGATCACCGGCAGGGTTTCATTCAGGCGGGTCATGCGCCGGATTTTATCGGTGCGCCCGCCGCGCCAGCGAATCGACTTGTTAGCATCCGAGGCATGAACCCCCTGGACCTGACCCTGCTCTACTTGCTGGCCGCGGTGCTGGGGGTGGTGGCGTGCCGCTATCTGAAGCTGCCGCCGATGCTTGGCTATCTGGCCGTTGGCGTGGTCATTGGCCCGAACGCCCTGGCGCTGGCGCGCAACGCCGACGGCGTGCGTCATCTGGGTGAATTTGGCGTCGTCTTTCTGATGTTCGTGATCGGCCTGGAATTCAATCTGCCCAAGCTGCGCACCATGCGCCAGCATGTCTTCGGGCTGGGTCTGTTGCAGGTGTCACTGACGATGCTGGTGAGCACAGCGGCGAGCATGCTGTTTGCGTTGCTGGCGCCGACGCAATGGGGCATGGACTGGAAGACGGCGCTGGCGCTGTCGTGCGCCATCGCCATGAGCAGCACGGCCATCGTCGGCAAGCTGATGAACGAGCGCATCGAGCTCGAAAGCGAACACGGCAAGCGCGTCATGGGCGTGCTGCTGTTCCAGGACTTGGCGGTGGTGCCTTTGCTGGTCTTGATACCGGCCTTGGGCGCGTCGGCCGAGGCGATGTTCGAGTCAATGGCCTGGGCACTGCTCAAGGCGGTGCTGTTGGTGAGCATCCTGCTGGTCGGCGGGCCACGTGTCATGCGCGGGTGGTTGACGCTGGTGGCGCGGCGCAAGAGTGAAGAGTTGTTCGTGCTGAACCTCTTGCTGGTGACACTGGGTCTGGCCTGGCTGACCGAGCTGTCTGGCCTGAGCCTGGCGCTGGGCGCGTTCATCGCCGGCATGCTGATCTCCGAGACACAGTTCAAGCATCAGGTGGAAACCGATATCCGACCGTTTCACGACGTCCTGCTGGGGCTGTTCTTCATCAGCATCGGCATGATGCTCGACTGGCGCCTGGTGCTGGAGCGCTGGCCGCTGGTCTTGTTGCTGCTGTTGGTACCCGTGCTGTTCAAGGCCGCCCTGATCACGCTGATCACCCGGCTGCTCGGCGCCAGCATGGGCGTTTCGCTGCGCACCGGGCTGTACCTGGCGCAAGCCGGTGAATTCGGTTTTGTGCTGTTGACGCTGGCACAGGGGCACGCGCTGATTCCCCCGCAGTTGCTCAATCCAGCGCTGGCCGCCATGGTGCTGTCGATGCTGGCCACGCCGTTCATCATCATGCGCAGCGGCGACCTGGTCATGCGTCTGGTCAGCAACGAATGGCTGATGGAATCGGTGCAAATGACAACCATCGCACGCAAGTCGATCAAGGCCAGCAAGCACGTCATCATCTGTGGCTACGGGCGCTGCGGCCAGAACCTGGCGCGCATGCTCGACAAGGAAGCGATCCCCTACATGGCGCTCGACCTGGACCCCGACCGGGTGCGCCAGGCCGCGGCCGCCGGCGACTCGGTGGTGTTTGGCGACGCCGCGCGGCTGCAGGCGCTGATGGCCGCCGGTCTGGCGCGCGCCAGCGCCGTGGTGGTGACGTATCTGGGCACGCACAGCACGGTCAGGGTGCTGGCGCACATCCAGGAGCACGCGCCGCAGGTGCCGGTGGTGGTGCGCACGCAGGACGACCACGACCTGGAGATGCTGCAAAAGGCCGGCGCCACCGAGGTGGTGCCCGAGGCGATTGAAGGCTCTCTGATGCTGGCCAGCCACGCGCTGGCGCTCGTGGGGGTGCCAATGCGCCGGGTGATTCGCATCGTGCAGGAGCAGCGTGACGCGCGCTACAACCTGTTGCGTGGCTTCTTCCGCGGGGCCGACGACGGCGACGTCGACGAGGCGCAGCAGGAACGCCTGCACACGGTGCAGCTGCCGTTGCACGCCAAGTCGATCGGTCGCACCAAGGGCGAGATGGCCTTCGCGACGACGGGCACCCGGCTGGTAAGCCTGCGCCGTCACAGCGGCCAGGTGGTGTCGCTGAGCGACGACGTGTTGCTGATGGAGGGCGACACGCTGGTGCTGTCGGGCAAAGCCGAGGCGATTGCGCAGACCGAGTTGCGCCTGATCAAGGGCTGAGCCCGGTCGGGCGCGCGCGCCGCGCGAACGCGGGCACAATTGCCCATCCGATCATTGCCACAAGCACTTATGCAAAACGTCGACGTCACCCAATACCTGCGTGAGCACATCCGCACCGTCCCGGATTGGCCGGCGCCCGGCGTGCAGTTTCGCGACATCACGCCGCTGTTGCAGGACGCCAAAGTGTTCCGGGTGCTGATTGACGTGTTCGTGCACCGCTACATGGATGCGGCCAGCCGTCCCGAGGTCGTCGCCGGCCTGGACGCGCGCGGCTTCATTCTCGGTTCGGTCATCGCCTACGAGCTCGGTGTCGGTTTCATTCCGATTCGCAAGAAAGGCAAGCTGCCGTTTACCACGGTCGAGGAAACCTACGAGCTCGAATACGGCAGTGCCACCGTCGAGCTGCATACCGACGCCGTCAAACCCGGCCAGCGCGTCCTGCTGATCGACGACCTGATCGCCACCGGCGGCACGATGATGGCCGGCATGAAGTTGCTGGAAAAACTCGGCGCCAAAGTGGTGGAAGCCGCCGCCATCGTCGACCTGCCCGAGCTGGGCGGCTCGGCGCGCCTGCGCCAGGCCGGCCTGAAACTGCACACCCTGATCGACTTTCAGGGTGCCTGAAACAAAGCCGGCGCCGGCGCTTCAGTCCAACCCGCCGTATTGCGTCTTGCTCAGCGGCGAAGCGCCTTCTTCGGATCCGATCAACTGTGTGTCTTCGTAGCCGTGCGCCGGCGGCGCCTTACGCGGGCCAGAGCTGACCAGCCGGCCGACCTCGGGCGCCGCCTCGGCGGCCGGTGTCGCCTCGGCGATGGCTTTTTTGAAGGCCATCACCTCGTCCTGGTGAATCGGCTCGAAGCCATCGATCGGCTCGGCGATGGCTGCGGCCGCGGCCGCTGTCGCCATCGCCGGCGCGGCGGCACTGGCCAGCACCGACACGTCGCTCTTGGCCGCTGACGTCGCCGGGGTCGGCTGCATCATCAGGCGCCAGTACAGCCCTTTGACCTCCAGGTCGTGGTGCTGCAGCGCCGTCATGGTCATGAGCTGCTCAATCCCCGACCAGCGATGCGGCGCCAGGGTGGCGTCGTTGAGCAAGTCGATCATGACCAGAAACTGGCGACCGCGCGCGTCCAGCGACAGCACCTTGAACTTGTAGTGCGACGACAGCACCTCGCTGCGCAACATGACACTGCGGACGACTTCGTAGAGCGACTCACGGTTGTCGTGGCGCTGCTGTTTGAGCTCGGCCAGCGGGTCCGACGGCGTGGCTGCCGCGGCCGGCGTCACCGCGGCGTCGGCTGTGGCGGCGGATGGTTTGGAAAAAAGCCAACTGAACAGGGACACGGTACACCTCTTAAACGGTCGATTCGACTGAACGGCGATTGTCAGCCAGATTTTCTGGCCTGCAAGCGCGCCGCGCAAACACTTACTTGCCGATGCAGAACTCCGAGAAGATGACCCCCAGCAAGTCGTCGGCGCTGAACTCGCCGGTAATGCTGGAGAGCGCATTCTGCGCCAGGCGCAGCTCTTCGGCGAGCAGGTCCAGGGCCGGCCCCAGGTGCTGCCGGGCGTCGGCCAGATGATCGGCCACCTGGCGCAGCGCCTGCACGTGCCGCGCGCGCGCGCTGTACAAGCCTTGCCCGCCACTTTGCCAGCCGGCCAGCGTCAACAACTGCCGCCGCAGCGCGTCCAGCCCGGCGCCGGTCTTGGCCGACAGGACGATGCCCGTCGGGGGCACCTGCCGGGCCAGCTCGGCGGCCGCCGCGGGCGCCGCGTCAGCCTTGTTCCAAACGTTGAGCCTAGCCACATTCTTTGGCAGTTTTTGGGCCATAGCCCTTGCAATATCTTCGTCTGAAGCTACATATTCACTAGCATTCACGCGCGTCAAATCATGCAGGAACAACACGGCGTCGGCGTCGCCCATGGCGGCCCAGGCGCGGGCGATGCCGATTTTTTCGACCGCGTCGTCGCTGGCACGCAAGCCGGCAGTGTCGATCACGTGCAGCGGCACGCCATCGATCTGGATCGTTTGTTGAACCTTGTCGCGCGTCGTGCCGGGCACGGCGGTGACGATGGCCAGCTCGTCACCGGCCAGGGCGTTGAGCAGCGACGACTTGCCGGCGTTGGGCTGACCAGCGATCACCACCTGGATGCCCTCGCGCAACAGCGCCCCCTGGCGCGCTTGCTGCAACACGCGCGCTACGCCGTCCTGCAGCCGCCCGAGCTGGCCTGCGGCGTCGGCCTGGCGCAGAAAGTCGATTTCTTCTTCGGGAAAATCCAGCGTCGCCTCGATTTGCATGCGCAGGTGAATCAGCGCGTCACGCAAGCGGTGAATTTCTTGCGAGAACGCGCCCGCCATAGACCGGCTGGCGCTGCGCGCCGCAGCCTCGGTGCTGGCGTCAATCAAATCGGCAATGGCTTCGGCCTGCGCCAGGTCAATCTTGTCGTTGAGAAACGCGCGTTGCGAAAATTCACCGGGCTGGGCCAGACGCAGACGCGGCAACAGCGGCTGCCCGCTGACCTCCACTTGCGCTGCCGCCTGAAGACAGCGCGCCAGCAGCAACTGCAACACCACCGGTCCGCCGTGCGCCTGAAGCTCCAGCACGTCCTCGCCGGTAAACGAATGCGGCGCCGGAAAATACAGCGCCAGCCCGTGGTCGATGGCGCGGCCGTCGGCGTCGAGAAAAGCGCCGTATGTGGCTTCACGCGGCCGCAAAGAGCGGCCGCACACCGCCCGGACCAGCGCGCCAAGCCCGCGGCCGCTGACGCGCACGATGCCCACCGCACCGCGGCCCGGCGCGGTGGCGATGGCGACGATCGGGTCGAGGTGGCCAGGCTGGGTCATTGCCGCCTCTGCACCAAGGGCGCTCAGAACTTGGGCAGGTGGAATTTCGGTGGCACGCCCATGCGGGTGTTGATCACCCACTGCTGCGCGATCGACAGCACGTTGTTGGTGATCCAGTACAGCACCAGACCGGCCGGGAAGAAGAAGAACATCACCGAGAACGCCAGCGGCATGAACCACATCATCTTGGCCTGCATCGGGTCCGGCGGCGCCGGGTTGAGCGAGGTTTGCAGGATCGTGGTCAACGTCATGACGATCGGCAGGATGTAAAGCGGGTCAGGGCTGGAGAGGTCATGAATCCAGCCCAGCCACGGCGCATTGCGCATTTCGACGCTGGCCAGCAGCACCCAGTAAAGCGCGATGAACACGGGAATCTGGATCATGATCGGAAAGCAGCCGCCCATCGGGTTGACTTTTTCTTCGCGGTAGATGCGCATCATCTCTTGCTGCATCTGCTGCGGGTTGTCTTTCAGGCGTTCACGCATCTCGGTGATGCGCGGATTGACCGCCTTCATCTTGGCCATGCTGGCGTAGGCCTTGGCGTTGAGCCAGTAGAATGCCACCTTGAGCAGCAACACCAGCGCGACGATTGACCAGCCCCAGTTGTTGATCATCTTGTGCAACTGATCGAGCAACCAGTACAACGGCTTGGCCAGCATCGTCAGCCAACCGTAATCCTTGACCAGCTCCAAGCCCGGGGCCAGTGCCGCCAGCATGTTTTCTTCTTGCGGGCCGGCAAACAGTTGCGCGTTGAGCGTTTGCGTGGCACCCGGCGCCAGGGTACCCAGCGGCGCGATCATGCCAACGGCGTACAGCTTGCTGTCGACCTTGCGCACGAACAGATCACGCTGGATGCCGTCACCGAGCAGCCAGGCGCTGGCAAAGTAATGCTGCACCATGGCCACGTAACCGTTCTTGGCGGTCTTTTCGACGTCGACCTTGTTCTTGTCGATGCCGGCAAAATCCACCTTTTGGTACTTCTTGGCTTCGGTATAAATCGCCGGCCCGGTGAAGGTGGAGTAGAACGACGATTCGCCCGGCGGCTTGCTGCCGTCACGCAACAGTTGCAGGTAAAGCTGCGGCGCCACCGGCGTGCTGCCGACGTTGATCACTTCGTGCTTGACCGCCAATGCATAACTGCCGCGCGTCAGCGTGTAGGTTTTCACCAGCTTGACGCCACCGACCTCTGGCGACTCAAAGCGCAGCTGCAGCGTCTGCTGACCTTCTGGCAGCGCGCGCTCCCCGCTGGCCAGCGTCATGACCGATTTGTGCGTTGGCAGCGCCGCGCCGCCACCGGCCGAGATCAAGCCGGTCTGCGCCAGGTAAACCAGGTCGGACCGGTCGTCGAACAGCACGACGTTGCGCGATTTGTCGGCCATGTCGGCGTGTTTGAGGAACTCGGCGCGCACCACCGAACCACCCTCGGTGTCGAAGGTGACTTTCAGCACATCGGTGATGACGTCGATCCGCTCGTGCGGCGCTGGCACGGTACCTGCAGCGATCTGCGCGGCGTCTGCCGGCGCAACGACGCTCCCGGGCAAGGCCGACGAGGCCGCCGCCGGCACTGCACTGGGCGCGCTGGCGCCGCCGCCAGCAGCGCTGGCCACCGTGGTAGTCGGCGCCGGGCCGGGGAAGAAGGTCGGCTTGCGGCCGTTATGGACCTGCCATTGGTCCCACAACATAACCAGCGACAAACCAAAGATCACCCACAAAATGGTGCGACGAATATCGTTCATGAGGACTTCTTTTCAGCAGGAACAGAGATCAATGGGGTGAACAGGGCGGCGCGCTCGGGCCCGGCACAACCGGGAACCGGGTCAACGCCGCCGTCACACCAGGGGTGGCAACGCGCCAGCCGCTTCAAGGTCAGGTAACTGCCTTGGCCGGCACCGTGCATCTGCAAGGCTTGCAGGGCATACAGCGAACACGTCGGCTCAAAACGGCACGACGAACCCAGCGCCGGGCTGAGCAGCAGGCGATAGCCCTTGACCAGGCCGAGCAACAGCGCCTTCAACATGGCGAACCCGTTTTGCCAAACAGTTGCGTCAGCTCACTGCGCAGGGCCGTTTTCAATGCCGTCGAAGACGCGCTGGAAAATTGTTGCCGGTCAAAACCGCGGCTCAAGCGCACCACGTGCGCGGCGCGGCCCAGCGCCGGCACAAAACTTTGCCCCAGCGTGTATACCTGGCGTTTGATGGCGTTGCGCGTTACGGCGCGGCGCGCCCAGCGCTTGGGCACCATCGCACCCAGCCAGGCGCCGTCGGAGGCAAACAGGGCATTGCGCCCACCCTCGACATCGGGCAACGACAAAGAATGCAGCGCAAAGTGCGGCGTTCGCGCAACCGCTGCCCCGGCCAGCACGGCCTGAAACTGCGCTCGGCTCTGCAACCGCTGCACCGACAAACAGGGGTCGATCATCCCGCCCGCCACGACGCCGAAGCGGCGACGACTCAGACGGCCAGGCGTTTGCGGCCCTTGGCGCGACGCGCGTTGATGACGGCGCGGCCGCCACGCGTTTTCATGCGAACCAAAAAGCCGTGGGTACGGGCGCGGCGAATCTTGGAAGGTTGGTAAGTGCGTTTCATGGTGGAATCCTAAGTGCTATCGAGACGATGGGGCCGACCAGTGCGTGAACAATGTCTGTAGGCAACAGCCAGCAACGTCGACGTCCGGTTTTCTCCTGAACCGTTCAGGGAACCGCGGATTATCGCAAATTTCGCGCCCGTTTCGGCGCTCCGCCACAGCGGGCGTGGCATCCGGCTTAAATGGGGCGACCGATTAGGGGTTCGCCCGGGGTGTGGATAAGATTTTGATAATCTAGAATCCGCAGCCTCGCAGACGAGAATTATCCACAACAATTTTGCGACCCGATGAATCCCCGCGCCACCGTTTCACCCGACACCCCCAGCCAGCTTGACCTCTGGCAAAGTTGCCTCGAGCAGCTCGCCCGGGATTTGCCCGAGCAACAGTTTCAGACCTGGATCAAACCTTTGTCGGCTCAAGTCGCCGACGACTTGTCCAAGGTGACCCTGTTCGTCGCCAACCGCTTCAAGATGGATTGGATCCGCGCGCAGTACAGCGCCAAACTCGCGCAACTCCTGGAAAAACTCGTCGGCCAGCCCGTGTCGATCGAATTGGCCCTGGCGGCACGCGAGCCCATCGCCCGCGTGGCGCCACCGCCCAGAGCAGCGCCCAGCGCAGCCAGCGCGGTCACGGCCGCAAGCTTCGACGCGCCAGCCAGCGAGGCACTGCAGCACCGCCTCAACACCGCGCTGACCTTTGACACCCTGGTGGAGGGCAGCGCCAACCGCATGGCCCGCGCCGCCGCGATGCACGTCGCCGGCATGCCCGGCGCGCTCTACAACCCGTTGTTCATCTACGGCGGCGTCGGCCTGGGCAAAACGCACTTGATGCACGCCATCGGCAACCAATTGCTGGCCGACCGCGCGGAGGCCAAGGTGCTGTACATCCACGCCGAGCAATTCGTCACCGACGTGGTCAAGGCCTACCAGCGCAAGGCCTTTGACGACTTCAAAGCGCGCTACCACGCGCTGGATTTGCTGTTAATCGACGATGTGCAGTTTTTTGCCAACAAGGAGCGCACGCAAGAAGAGTTCTTCAACGCCTTTGAAGCGCTGCTAGCGCGCAAGTCGCACATTGTGATGACCAGCGACACCTACCCCAAGGGGCTCAGCGACATCTCGGAGCGGCTGGTGTCGCGTTTTGACTCGGGTTTGACGGTCGCCATCGAGCCGCCCGAGCTGGAAATGCGCGTCGCCATCCTGATAAATAAAGCGCACGCCGAAGGCACGACGATGCCCGAGGAAGTGGCCTTTTTTGTCGCCAAGAACGTGCGCTCGAACGTGCGCGAGCTCGAGGGCGCACTGCGCAAGATCCTGGCCTATTCACGCTTCAACCAGAAGGACATCTCGATCGCCCTGGCGCGCGAAGCGCTGCGCGACCTGCTGTCGATCCAGAATCGACAGATCTCTGTGGAAAACATCCAGAAAACGGTCGCCGATTACTACAAGATCAAGGTCGCCGACATGTATTCCAAGAAGCGCCCGGCCAGCATTGCCCGGCCGCGCCAGATCGCCATGTACCTGGCCAAAGAGCTGACGCAAAAGAGCCTGCCCGAAATTGGTGAGCTGTTTGGCGGGCGCGACCACACCACCGTGCTGCACGCGGTGCGCAAAATCGGCGCCGAACGCCAGCAGGCGAGCGAACTCAACCAGCAACTGCACGTACTTGAACAAACGCTCAAAGGCTGATTGACAAATGAAAACAGGGCAAATGGGTGGGAAAATGCCACCCACCGAGGCGACACCATCAAACCCTATCAACCGGAAGACAAATCCATGATCGTGATCAAAGAATCCCAGGCCAAAGTGCTGTCCGTGCTGCAGGCGGTTTCGGGCATTGTCGAGCGGCGCCACACGTTGCCCATTCTGGCCAACATCATGATTCGCAAAACCGGCGCGCGCGTGCAACTGACCACCAGCGACCTGGAAATCCAGATCCGCACCACCGCCGAACTCGGCGGCGACGACGGCGACTTCACCACCACGGTAGGCGCGCGCAAGCTGATCGACATCCTGCGCACCTTGCCGGTCGATCAAACGGTAACGCTGGAGTCCAGCGCCGCAAAGTTGATCCTCAAGGGTGGCAAGAGCAAGTTCACGCTGCAAACGCTGCCGGCCGAAGACTTTCCGCTGGTCCAGGAAGCGGCCAACTTTGGCCCGGCCTTCAGCGTGCCGCAAAAGACGCTCAAGACCTTGCTGAGTCAGGTGTCGTTTGCCATGGCCGTGCACGACATCCGCTACTACCTCAACGGCATTTTGTTTGTCGCCGAAGGCCGGCAACTCAGCCTGGTCGCCACCGACGGCCACCGGCTGGCCTTTGCCAGCGCCCTGCTTGACGTCGACGTGCCCAAGCAAGAGGTGATCTTGCCGCGCAAGACGGTGCTGGAACTGCAGCGCCTGCTGTCCGAGGCCGACGGCGCCATCGAGATGCAATTTGCCAACAACCAGGCCAAGTTCAGTTTCGGCGGCATGGAGTTCGTCAGCAAGCTGGTCGAAGGCAAGTTCCCGGACTACAACCGCGTGATCCCCAAGAACCACCACAACAGCATCACGCTGGGCCGTCTGGCCCTGCTGTCGACGCTGCAACGCACGGCCATCCTGACCAGCGAAAAATTCAAGGGTGTGCGCCTGAACGTCGACCCCGGCACGCTGCGCGTTGCCGCCAACAACGCCGAGCAGGAAGAAGCGGTCGACGAGCTCGACATCGACTACAACGGCGACAGCATCGAGATCGGCTTCAACGTCACCTACCTGATCGACGCGCTGAGCAACATGAGCCAGGAGATGGTGCGCATTGAACTCTCCGACGGCAACAGCTCGGCCTTGCTGACCATCCCGGAAGTCGACCACTTCAAGTACGTCGTCATGCCCATGCGCATTTGACCCACGCCGGCAGGCGCACCGCACCGGTGGGCGCCTGCAGCCGCCACCGACCGCTACCCCAACCCGAGTTATTCATGACCGAAGAAAACCACGCCGGCGCCGCCGCGCCGGCCACCGACCACGGTGTGCACACCGGCGCCAGCGCCGACAGCTCCAACTTCCAGCCGACCATCGACGCCCACCAGGCCGGCGCCTCTGAAGCCTACGGCGAAGGCTCGATCCAGATCCTCGAAGGTCTGGAGGCGGTGCGCAAGCGCCCCGGCATGTACATCGGCGACACCTCTGACGGCACCGGTCTGCATCACCTGGTTTTTGAGGTGGTCGACAACTCGATCGACGAGGCACTGGCCGGCCACTGCGACGACATTCTGGTCACCATCCACACCGACAACTCGGTGAGTGTGGTCGACAACGGGCGCGGCATTCCGACCGGCGTCAAGATGGATGACAAGCACGAACCCAAGCGCAGTGCCGCCGAAATTGCGCTCACCGAATTGCACGCCGGCGGCAAGTTCAACCAGAACAGCTACAAGGTCTCGGGCGGCCTGCACGGTGTGGGCGTCTCGTGCGTGAACGCCCTGAGCAAGATGCTGCGCCTGACGGTGCGCCGTGAAGGCAAGGTGCACGTGCTCGAATTCAGCCGTGGCTTTGTGCAAAACCCCTTGGTCGAAACGGTCGACGGCGTGGCAGTCTCGCCGATGAAGGTCACCGGCGCCACCGAGCGGCGCGGCACCGAGGTGCACTTCTTGCCCGATACCGAGATCTTCCGCGAAAACAACGACTTTCATTACGACGTGCTGGCCAAGCGGCTGCGCGAATTGAGTTTTTTGAACAACGGTGTGCGCATCCGCCTGAAAGACGAACGCAGCGGCAAGGAAGACGATTTTTCCGGCGCCGACGGCGTGCGCGGTTTTGTCAACTTCATCAACAAGGGCAAAACCGTCCTCAACCCCAACATCTTCCACGCCATCGGTGACCGCCAGAGCGACCAGAGCACCAACATCGGTGTCGAGGTGGCGATGCAATGGAACAGCGGCTACAACGAGCAGGTGCTGTGCTTCACCAACAACATTCCGCAGCGCGACGGCGGCACGCACCTCACCGGCCTGCGCGCGGCGATGACGCGCGTCATCAACAAATACATCGACGACAACGAGCTGGCCAAAAAAGCAAAGGTTGAAGTCAGTGGCGACGACATGCGCGAGGGCCTGACCTGCGTGCTGTCGGTCAAGGTGCCCGAGCCGAAGTTTTCCAGCCAGACCAAAGACAAACTGGTCAGCTCCGAAGTGCGCGGCCCGGTGGAAGATATCGTCAGCAAACTGCTGTGGGACTACCTGCAGGAGCGACCGGCGGACGCCAAGATCATCGTCGGCAAAATCATCGAAGCCGCGCGTGCGCGCGAAGCGGCCCGCAAGGCGCGCGACATGACGCGGCGCAAGGGCGTGCTCGACGGCATGGGGCTACCCGGCAAACTGGCCGATTGCCAGGAAAAGGACCCGGCGCTGTGCGAAATTTATATCGTCGAGGGCGACTCCGCCGGTGGCTCGGCCAAGCAAGGGCGCGACCGCAAGTTCCAGGCGATCCTGCCCTTGCGCGGCAAGATTTTGAACGTCGAAAAGGCGCGCTACGAAAAGCTGCTCACCAGCAATGAAATCCTGACGCTGATCACCGCGTTGGGCACCGGCATCGGCAACGCCGGCGGCAGCACCGGCAACGACGACTTTGACGTCTCCAAACTGCGTTACCACCGCATCATCATCATGACCGACGCCGACGTCGACGGCGCGCACATCCGCACGCTGCTGCTGACATTTTTCTACCGGCAAATGCCCGAGCTGGTCGAGCGCGGCCACATCTACATCGCGCAGCCGCCGCTGTACAAGGTCAAAGCGGGTCGCGAAGAGCTGTATCTGCAAGGCCCAAGCGACCTCGACGCCTTTCTGCTGCGCGTGGCGCTGGTCAACGCCAGCGTCCACAGCGGTGGCGACAACCCCACCGTTCTGACCGGTGAAACACTCGCTACTTTAGCCAAAAAACACCAGCTAGCCCAGGCGGTGATTGCCCGTCTAGCTCACTTTTTGGATGCAGAAGCGTTACGCGCCATCGCTGACGGCGCCGAACTCAAGCTCGACACGCTGGCCGACGCCGAGCACTCGGCGCAGGTCCTGCAAGGGTTTCTACCCGACGCCGAGGTCGCCGGCGAATTCGACGCACGTACCGACAAGCCGATTTTGCGCATCAGCCGCCGGCTGCACGGCAACATCAAAAGCAGCGTGCTGACGCAAGACTTCGTCCACGGCGCCGACTACGCCATGCTCAACGAGACCGCGCACACCTTGCGCGGCCTGCTCGGCGCTGGCGCGCACGTAACGCGTGGCGAGGGCGAACGGCAAAAGGAGCAAAAGGTGGCCGATTTCCGCGAGGCCATGGCCTGGCTGATCGCCGAGGCCGAGCGCGCCACCAGCCGCCAGCGCTACAAAGGTCTGGGCGAGATGAACCCGGAGCAACTGTGGGAAACCACCATGGACCCAGGCGTGCGCACGCTGCTGCGCGTGCAGATCGACGACGCCATCGAAGCCGACAAGGTCTTCACCATGCTGATGGGCGACGAGGTCGAGCCACGGCGTGACTTCATCGAAACCAACGCGCTACAGGCGGGCAACATCGACGTTTAATGCATTTTTATTCCATAGCCCTTTTAAAATAATGGCCAGTAGCACCTTTATTTGTAGCAAGGAATGCCATGGCCGAGAAAACAGCGTTTGAGATCGCCCGGGAAACGCTCAAGCAGTTGACGCTACGCAAGCTGGCGCCGACACCGCTGAACTACCAGCGCATTTACAGCGAGATCGGTGCGCTGCCGATCGAGCCACCGTTTCCGTCAGAGCGCCTGCAAGACATCGCCGCGGCGCTGCCGACCAAGACGCCGGGCCAGCAAAAGCAGAAAGGCCTGCTCGACTCGGCCATCAACCAGCGCAATTGGGACGGCGTCAAGTCGGCGCTGATGGCCTACGGCGGCTTCAGCCCGGCGCCACCCGACAGCAGCAAACCCGGCGGCGTCGAGGTGGCCGACAGTGCCCGGCCCATCGCCAAGCCGATCGAGGTCAAAACCGAGGCGCCGCCCACCGCCCCCAGCGCACCGGCGCTAACCGGCGATTTTTTTGGCCAGTTGGCCCGGCTGATCGAATACGCCGCGCCGGCGCTCGGCAATGACGATGCGCATTTTGTCGAGCAAACGCAAGCGCTGGTGCTGCTGCTGCGCGACCCGGCGTCTGACGCGCTCAGCGTCAAGCAACACATCGCCCAGTACAGCCAACGCCTGTCTTTTGTCGCCGAAGACCAGGCCGAAATCAAGCTCGTACTGCTCAAACTGCTGCATCTGATCATCGAGAACATCGGCCAACTCAGCGTCGACGACAGCTGGCTCAAAGGTCAGGTCGACGCTCTGATGGCCGTGTGCGTGCCGCCGCTGACGCTGCGCCGGCTCGACGATGTGCAGCAGCGGCTCAAAGACGTGATCTTCAAGCAGAGCGAAGCCAAGGCGCGCACGGTGCAGGCGCAACAAGAGATGCGCCAGATGCTGGCCACCTTCGTCGAGCGGCTGGCGTCGATGTCGACGTCGACCGGCGAGTTTCACGCGCAGCTGGAGTCCAGCGCCAAGCTGATCGAGCAAGCCCGGTCGATCGAGGACATCGCACCAGTGCTCAAAGAGGTGGTCAGCGCCACGCGCACCATGGCCAAAGACAGCTTGAGCGCGCGCGACGAACTGCAGGCGATGAAACAACGCGCCGAAGGCACCGAAGCCGAGATCGCCAAGCTGCACCAGGAGCTTGACCGCATCAGCGCGCAGGCGCGTCACGACCCGCTGACCGGCGCGCTCAACCGCCAAGGGCTGGACGAAGCGGTTAAGCGGGAAATTGCCAAGGTCAGGCGCCAGGACACACCGCTGTCGGTGGCTTTGCTCGACATCGACAACTTCAAAAAAATCAACGACGACCTGGGCCACGCCACCGGCGACGCGGCGCTGGCGCACCTGGCCAGCGTCACCCGCGAAGTGATGCGTCCGCAGGACACGCTGGCGCGTTACGGCGGCGAGGAATTTGTCATTCTGATGCCCGACACGGCGCTGGACAACGGCGTCGACGCCATGGTGCGGCTGCAGCGCGAACTGACCAAGCGATTCTTCCTGGCCGGCGCAGACAAAGTGTTGATCACCTTCAGTGCTGGTGTGGCGCAGCTGGCCACCGATGAATCGGGCGTGGAAGCAATTAAGCGCGCCGACCGGGCGATGTATCTGGCCAAACGCGCCGGCAAGAACCGCGTGCTGGCCGCCTGAGCTGGGCTATTCGATCGCCATGAAGTACTTGATCAGGTACTTGGCGACAAAGCCGGTCATGCCCAGCGCCAGGCCGATGAACATGACCATGGTGCCGAACTTGCCGGCTTTTGATTCCCAGGCCAGTTGGCCGATGATGAACAGCATGTAGAGCATGAAGGCGCCGACGCCAAAACTCATGCCAAACGCGGTGACTTGTTCTTCTGTAAAACCAAACATGTAAGCGGTCTCCGATGCGACGGCGCCAATGCGCGCCGCGTCAAGTCCGCGATGTTGCCACAAGCCGCCCGGCACCTCGCCTGAGCGGCTGGCCGGCGTTCAGGCCGATGACCGCCGTCAACTCGGCTGGTTCATCATCGGGCCGGCGCCGCGTGGCCCTTTGCGCTGACCCATGGCGCGGTGTTGACCGGGCCCGGTCGCCGCGTCAAACAGCTTCTGCTGTTCGGGCGTCAGGGCGGCGTACAGCGCCTTGGTGGCCTGCGTGTGTTGCTCCATGGCGGCGCTCATGTCGCCCATGCGCTGGGCGCGCAAGGCCTGCATTTTGTCGAGCCGCTCGGGCGTCGTCAGCTTGGCCATTTCCACCGGGTCCGGGCGCGGGTGGTTGGCCATGGCAGCGCCGGGCTTGAACGCCTCGGTGTAGGTCCGCCAGGCGGCTTCTTGCTCGGCGGTGATCTTCAGCTGGCTTTTCAGCGCGGCGTGGCGCCGCTCCAGCAGCGCCTGCATACGCGCTGGGTCCATCTTGCCCATGCGCTCGTGGCGCATGCCTTGCATGCCCGGCATGCTGCCGCCCATGGCGTCGCACTGACCGCTCATCGGGCCTTGGGCGTAGGCCAGGCCGGCGGCGACCAGCACGGCACCAAGCAGTGAAAATTTAAGAGCTGATTTCATGATGAAGTCCTTTCTGTGATGGCCTCTGACCCAAAGTGGCATCGGCGTGCAAAGAAGTGTCGACGCCCGGTGTTTCGCGGTGATGTGCCAAAGACAAGATTTTGTAAAGTTGCGTGAAGGTCGCAGGGCCAATTGATGGGATGATCGACGCCTTTTGTGCGGCGATCTGTTCGCCCGAATCCCGAGGATTTTCGTGTTCAAAAACATTTCCCTTTTTCGTATCAACAGCGCTTGGGCCGGTACCGCCGCGCAGGTGGAAGACGCCTTGCAGGCCGGCCGTTTTATTGAATGTGCGCCGAGCCAGGAAAAGTCGCTCGGCTGGGTCGAACCCCGCGGCCAGGCTCATGGTGCGCTGCTGGAAGTGGTCAACGGCCAGTGGATCGCCCAATTGATGATCGAAACCCGGGCGCTACCGGCCTCGGTGCTGCAGCGCAAGACACAGGAGCGCGCCGCCCAGATCGAGGCCAGCAGCGGGCGCAAACCCGGCAAAAAAGAGCTGCGCGATTTGCGCGACGAGGTGCGCCTGACGCTGCTGCCGCAAGCCTTTACCAAGCGCGCCGCAGCGCGGGTGTGGATCGACCGCCAGGCGCGGCTGTTGGTCGTCGACGCGGCCAGCCAGGCGCGCGTCGACGAAGTCATCACGCTGCTCGTGCAGGCCTTGCCGGGCTTGGCCGTGACACTGATCGATACGCAGACATCACCGGCCGCGGCGATGGCCGGCTGGCTGCTCAACGCCGAACCGCCGGCGGCGTTTAGCGTCGGCCAGGAATGCGAACTCAAGGCCGCCGACGAATCCCGCGCGGTGGTGCGCTACGCCCGCCACCGGCTCGACATTGAAGAAGTGCAGAGCCACGTGCGCGACGGCAAGCTGCCGACCCGGCTGGCGCTGACCTGGCAAGACCGCGTGTCCTTTGTCCTCACCGAAGCGCTGCAGCTGAAAAAACTGGCGTTTCTCGACACCGTGTTTGACGCTGCCGGCAGCAACAAAGAGGACGACTTCGATGCCAACGTGGCGATTGCCACAGGCGAACTGCGGCAACTGCTGCCGCAACTGCTGAGCGCCTTGGGTGGCGAGCGGTTACCCGCCACAAGCTGACGCCGACTTACTTCTTCATCGCGCAGGTGCTGATGCCAAAAATGGCGTAGGGCGGGCACCAGCCGATGGCGCCGGTGGCCAGCGGCACGACGCCCAGCCAGCCCCAGACGCCGATGGTGCCGGTGACGGTCAGGCCAATCAGTACCAGACCCAGAACGATACGCAGGATGCGGTCGATACCGCCAACATTCGATTTCATGACAACTCCTTCAAGTGAGGTGGGAACACGCAGCGAGCGCCGCGCGCTGCGCCCGCATTAGACCCATCCGTAGCCGAAAAGTTGGTGACCTGGGTCACCCAGCGGGCACGCCTACTACGCCGCCTTGACCGCAAGCACCGGGCAGTTGGCCGACAGCAGCAGCTCTTGCGCGACACTGCCCATGATCAGCTTGCCCACCGGCGAGCGCTTGCGCAGGCCGATGATCAGCAGCGACGCTGGCAGGGCGTCGACCAGCGCCAGAATTTCTTCCACCGCCGTTTTGCCGCGCACGAATTGCTTGAGTTCGGCGCGCAGACCAGTCTCGGCCAGGCGTTGCTCGACTTGTTCAAACTGCTGCACGTCGACCGACGAAGCGTCTTCCTTGCTGCCGCCCGGTGAGGCGTTGACGACCAGCAAATTTTCGTTGCGTCGTTGCGCGATTTCGATGCCTTTTTCCAGGGCGGCCTGGCCCTCGGGGCGTGGTGCGTAGGCGACCAGTATGGTCATGCTTGTCTCCGGTTGTCTGGGCGCCGACTGTACTGCAAACAACGCCCGGCAGGCGCGCGTCTGACGTCGTTCACTGCAGCAACTCAGCCGACCAGCGCACGCAGGGCCACACTGTTGACGATGGTGATCTGCTCGCGCCCCAGCGCCACCCAGCCTTCGCGCTCAAAACGGCGTAACAGGCGAGTGACGATCTCGCGTACCGTGCCCAGTTCATCGGCCAGCGTCTGGTGGGTAACATGAATCTGCTGGCCACGCCCAAGCAGCGCGCCGGCCAGCCGGCGGTCCAGTTTGTGAAACGCCACCGCGTCGACCAGCGCCGTCAAGTCGGCCATGCGCTCGGCAAACAGACCGAGCACGTCGTTGCGAAACGCCGGGGTGTCGATCCAGCGCTGAAAGAGTGCCGGGCTGATCAATAAAAATTTCGTCGCTTTGGTGGTACTTCCTTGCGCCGACAAGGGCTGAGTACGAAACAGGCTGGCGCTGGAGACCAGACACAGCTCACCCGGGCCGACACGGTACAGCTCCAGCGAGCGGCCGTCGCCGGAGTGGCGTGACACCTTGATCTCACCCGCTAGCACCAGCGGAAAACCCTGGCAGGCGGCGCTTTCGCTGAACAACAGCGTCGCCGCCGGCACGTGCATGGCTTGCAGGGTGCCGCCCAGTTCGGCCAGCCCCGGCTGCACCTGCGCCAACGACGGGTACAGCGCGCAAAGCTCTTGCGCCAGCGCGGCCGCGGGCATCAGTCGACGACGCGGTAGCCTTCGTCGGCAATGGCCTGCCTGAGCCGCTCAGGCGGCTGCTCTGAGGTCACTTCGACCAGGTCGCGGCTGCGGTCGGCGACAACGTCGGCGCTGCGATCGAGCTGGCGCAACGCGCGCACGACGGCCTTTTCGCAGTGCTCGCAGGTCATGCCCTGAACGTTGAAGCTGTATTTCATGAAATACCTCCGAAAATGTGGCGTTTGAAAAGCGCGTATTGTGAACCCCAACGCGGCAACACAGACCCCCAACGACATGAACAACCCTGATGGTGCACTGGCCCCGGTGCGCGTTGACCTGGGCATTCACGGCATGACCTGCGCGTCGTGCGTGGCGCGCGCCGAACGCGCCTTGAAAAAAGTCCCTGGCGTGCTTGACGTCGCCGTCAATCTGGCCACTGAGTCGGCGCGCGTGCTGGTGGCGCCGGGAGAGCCGCTCGAAGGCCGCCTCAAGCGCGCCATCCGCGACGCCGGCTACGAGCCGGTGGCCGCCAACACCGCGGTCGACGCGCCTTTTGCATCAGTCTGGAGCGGCTTTGCCCCGGTGGCGGCCGGTGCGGCGCTGTCGCTGCCCTTGCTGCTGCCGATGCTTGGCAGCGCCCTGGGCCAGCATTGGATGCTGCCAGCCTGGCTGCAGTTTATGCTGGCCACACCGGTGCAATTTTTTCTCGGCGCGCGCTTTTACAAGGCTGGTTGGCACGCCGCGCGCGCGCTCAGCGGCAATATGGATTTGCTGGTTGCCATCGGCACCAGCGCCGGCTGGGCCTTGTCGGTCTGGCTGTGGCTGAGCAGCCCGGCCGGCGTCATGCCGCACTTGTATTTTGAGGCCTCGGCGGTGGTCATCACGCTGGTGCTGTTGGGCAAGTGGCTGGAGGCGCGCGCCAAGCGACAAACCACGTCGGCCATCCGCGCGTTGCACGCCTTGCGGCCAGAACTGGCGCACCTGCTCGGGCTGGACGGCGAGGTCGACGTGCCGATCGACGAGGTGCTGGTCGGCGACCAGCTGGTGGTGCGCGCGGGCGAGCGCTTTGCCGTCGACGGCGTCGTTGTCGAAGGCCGCACGCAGGTCGACGAGTCGATGCTCACCGGCGAGCCATTGCCGGTGGCCAAGACGGTCGGCGATGCGCTGACTGGTGGCACGCTCAACGGCGACGGGCGCGTTATCGTTGCCGTGCGCGCGGTCGGCGTCAACACGGTGCTGGCGCACATCATTGCGCTGGTAGAAGACGCACAAGCGGCCAAAGCGCCGATCCAGCGCCTTGTCGACCAGGTCAGCGCGGTGTTTGTGCCGGTGGTGCTGGGCTTGGCGGCGCTGACGTTTTTTGGTTGGTGGCTGAGCGGCCACACCGCAGAGACAGCGTTGATCCACGCGGTGACGGTGCTGGTGATCGCCTGCCCGTGCGCACTGGGTTTGGCCACGCCGGCGGCGATCATGGCCGGCACCGGGGTGGCCGCGCAGCACGGTATTTTGATCAAGGACGCGCAAGCGCTGGAGTTGGCGCACCAGGCGCAGATGGTCGTCTTCGACAAAACCGGCACACTGACCGTGGGCCAGGCGCGTGTCACTGAATTTTTAGTGGCACCGCAGGCCGACCGCGAGGCACTACTGGGCATCGCCGCCGCCTTGCAAAGCGGCAGCAGCCACCCGCTGGCGCGGGCCGTGGTTGCCGCGGCGCAAGCACGCTCCTTGCCCAGCCACTCGGTGAGCGACGTCGTCAGCATTCCGGGCAAGGGCTTGCACGGCCGCGTCGACGGCGCTGACTATCTGCTTGGCAGCCTACCCTGGCTCAGCGCCCAAGGCGCCGATCTGCACGCTTTTGCCGCGACGCTGCCCGACTTGCAGGCGCGCGGCGCCACCTTGGCGGCCCTGGCACGGCGCAGCGGCGACGGCGTTGAAGCGGTGGCCCTGCTGGCCTTTGGTGATGAGCCCAAAGCCAGCGCGGCGGCGGCCATTGCGACGCTGCGTGCGCGCGGTATTCGGCTGCTGATG
>JBBIGT010000011.1:0-25376 GCA_037447395.1 Comamonadaceae bacterium
TAGAGCTGTTAGCGCAGATAAAGAAGGGACTGAAGAGCGATTTGACCCTATAAATCCAACGCTGCTGGCGATTCACCAGCGGCTGAAAGCCGAGTTCGACCCGGCCGACATCTTCAACCCGGGGCGGCTGTACAGCGGCCTTTGACTTCGACACGCCATGCAAACCCAACTGAGCGCCCAGTACCAGGGCACACCCGACGGCAGCGCCGCCGAGGCCATTTTGCGCAAGTGCGTGCACTGCGGTTTTTGCACCGCCACCTGCCCCACTTATCAGCTGCTCGGCGACGAGCTTGACGGCCCACGCGGGCGTATCTACCTGATCAAGCAAGTGCTTGAAGGCGCCACGCCGACGCGCAAGACGCAGGCGCACCTGGACCGCTGCCTGACGTGCCGCAACTGCGAATCAACCTGCCCCAGCGGCGTGCAATACGGCCACCTGCTCGACATTGGCCGCAAAGTGGTCGACGCGCAGGTGCCACGCCCGGTCGGTGAACGGGTCTTGCGCTGGGCCCTGAAAGAAGGCATCCCGTCGCCGCTGTTTGCCCCGGCCATGGCGCTGGGCCAAATGGTGCGCCCGATGCTGCCGCACGCGCTGCAAAACAAAGTGCCAGCCAGACAGCCGGCCGGCGCCTGGCCGGCGCACGCGCACGCGCGCAAGGTGCTGATGCTCACCGGCTGCGTGCAACCGGCGATGAGCCCCAACATCAACGCCGCCACGGCACGTGTGTTTGACGCCGCCGGCATTCAGTGCGTCATCGCGCCCAAGGCCGGTTGCTGCGGCGCCGTCAAGTTTCACCTGAACGATCAGGACGGCGGCATGGCCGAGATGCGCGCCAACATCGACGCCTGGTGGCCGCTGCTCGAGGCCGGGGCCGAGGGCATCGTCATCAACGCCTCGGGCTGCGGCGCCACCGTCAAAGACTACGGCCACATCCTGCGCGACGACCCGGCCTACGCCGCACGCGCCGCCCGCGTCAGTGAACTGGCCAAAGACGTCAGCGAGTGGCTGCCAGAGCTCACGCCCAAGCTGCGCGCGCGCGTGCACGCCAAAGCCAGCCGCATCGCCTTTCACCCTCCGTGCTCGTTGCAGCACGGCATGAAGCTGCGCGGCGGCGTTGAAAAATACATGGGCGAGCTCGGCTTTGACATCAAGCTCAACGGTTGCGAGTCGCACCTGTGCTGCGGCTCGGCCGGCACCTACAGCGTGCTCAACCCAAACCTTGCCTATCAACTGCGCGACCGCAAGCTGGCCAACCTTGACACGACATTCGGAGCCGACAAACCCGAACAAATTGCCAGCGCCAACATCGGCTGCATCACGCACCTGCAAAGCGGCACCGACAAGCCGGTACGCCATTGGATCGAGCTGCTCGACGAAGCGTTGGCCTGACCCGCTGGCGGTCGCCGGGCAGGCCAGCGTCGGCGCCATGGCACTATCGCGATAGTAGCTGTTTGCCCATATAAAATAAGGGCTACAGCCATTTTTTCATATAAATGCCATGACCTTTCCGAACGCATTCGAAAACCTCAACGTGCTGTCGCAGCAGGCCTTGCTGTCGCCTTCGACGCTGCACGACGCGGTGCCAGCGACCGTGCGGGCCATGCAGACCGTCAGCCAGGCGCGTGCCGCGGTGACCCACATCATGCAGGGGCAAGACCAACGCCTGCTGGTGGTGGCCGGGCCGTGTTCGATCCACGACATTCAGGCCGCCACCGAGTACGCGCACAAACTGAAAAGCCTGGCCGACGAGCTGGCCGGGCAACTCTTTGTCGTGATGCGCGTCTACTTTGAGAAGCCGCGCACGACGGTCGGCTGGAAGGGCCTGATCAACGATCCGCGCATGGACGACAGCTTTCGCATCGAAGAAGGCCTGCACATTGCACGCCGCCTGCTGGTTGATTTGAACGATCTGGGCTTGCCTTGCGGCACCGAGGCGCTGGACCCGATCACGCCACAGTACCTGGGCGATTTGATCGCCTGGAGCGCCATCGGCGCGCGCACCACCGAGAGCCAGACGCACCGCGAGATGGCCAGCGGCCTGTCCAGCCCGGTCGGCTTCAAGAACGGCACCGACGGCAACCTCGACGTTGCCGTCAACGCCATGTTGTCGGCGGCGCAGCCGCACACCTTTTTGGGCATCAACGGTGACGGCCAGGTGGCCCTGACGCACACCCGCGGCAACGCCCTTGGCCACTTGATTTTGCGCGGCGGCGCAGTGCCCAATTACGACTCGGTGGCGGTCTCCGAAGCCGAGGCCGCGCTGCACGCAGCCAAGCTACCGGTCAACATCGTCGTTGACTGCAGCCACGCCAACTCACGCAAGAATCACGCATTGCAAAGCCTGGTGCTGAAAGACGTGGTGGGGCAGATCGTCGACGGCAACACCTCGATCAAAGGCGTGATGCTCGAATCGAATCTGTTCGAGGGCAATCAGAAGCTTGGCGCGCCACAAGACCTGCGGTACGGCGTCTCGATCACCGACGCCTGCCTGGGCTGGGATGCCACTGCCAGTGCCCTGCGCGAGGCGGCGCAGCGGCTGCGCGCAGGACGGCACTGAGGCCCAAGCGCAACGGGACTCAGGCCAACGCTGCTTCGATGTCTTTGGCCAGACTCTCGGGCGTATCGGTCGGGGCGTAGCGCTTGCGCACGGCGCCGTCCTTGCCGATCAGAAACTTGGTGAAGTTCCACTTGATCGACTTGCTGCCGAGCAAGCCCGGCGCCTGCGCGCACAGCCACTGGTACAGCGGGTGCGCCGCATCACCGTTGACGTCGATCTTGGCCATCATCGCAAACGTCACGCCAAAGTTGCGCTGGCAAAACTCGGCGATTTCACCGTTGGAGCCGGCATCCTGCGCGCCAAACTGGTTGCACGGAAAGCCCAGCACCACCAGGCCTCGCTGGCCATAGGTTTCGTGCAACTGCTCCAGCCCGGCAAACTGTGGCGTGAAGCCGCAGGCGCTGGCGGTATTGACAATCAGCAGCGCCCGGCCCTTGTACTGTTTCAACGCTACTTTTTTACCGTCGATGGACAGCGCGTCAAAGTCGTAAATGCTTGTCATCGTGAACTCCAGAAAAGTCGATGGGTCAAGGGGTCTGCCCGAGCGGGTTAGCCATGCGCCTTGTCGTTGCGGGCAATCGCCAGCAGCCGCTCGACCTCACCGGCGTGGTCGCGGCAATTGCGCGCGTGCCAGCGCTGGATGAGCAGCATGAAGCCGGCAATGACCAGGCCAAACAGCGTGATCGCGCCAAACGTCGGCAAGCCCAGCCCGGTGGCCAGGCTGTAGAAAGCGCCAAGCACCAGGATGCACGCCTGCTCGTTGAAGTTTTGCACGGCGATCGAGCGGCCGGCACCCATCAGATTGTGGCCGCGGTGCTGCAGCAAGGCGTTCATCGGAACCACCAGAAAACCACCCAGTGCACCCAGCAAAATCAAGAACGGTGCAGCCAGCCAGACGTTGGAGATGGCGATCAGCGCGATGATCAACAGGCCCATGACGACGCCCAGCTTGATCACCCGCGGCCCGTCTTCCAGGCGCATGCGCATCGACGCCAGCACCGCGCCGACGGCCATGCCGATGGCCACCACGCCCTGCAAGGCCGACGCCTGCGTCACCGAGTAGTCCAGCGCCGCAGCGGCCCAGGCCAGCACGATGAAGCGCAGGTTGCCGGCAACACCCCAGATCAGCGTCGTCGCCGCCAGCGAAATCTGCCCCAGCTTGTCGCGCCACAAGCGCCCGTTGCAGACCCAGAAGTCGGGCAGCAGCGACAACATTTTCTTGGGCAACGGGCGCATCAGCACGCCAGTCAGCGGAATGTGCGTGTTGAACCAGGCAGCCAGCAGGTAGACGAAGATCAGCACGGCAATGGCCGCTTCGGGGGCGTTGTTGATGCCGGTGTCGATCCATGGCATGTCGATGGCCAGCAGGCGGTCCGCCACGTGGTGGCCAACCAGTTGCCCACCGAGCAACACACCCAGAATGATCGAGCCGATGGTCAGGCCCTCGATCCAGCCGTTGGCCTTGACCAGTTGCGAGGCCGGCAACAACTCGGTGAGGATGCCGTATTTGGCCGGCGAATACGCCGCCGCACCCAGGCCCACCAGCGCGTAGGCCAGCAGCGGGTGCGTACCAAACAGCATGAACAGGCAACCGGCGACCTTGATGAAGTTGCTCAGCAGCATCACCCGGCCCTTGGGCATCGAGTCGGCAAAGGCGCCGACAAACGGCGCCAGCACCACGTAGAACAGCGCAAACATCGGCACCAGCGCCGCCTGCTGCCACGCCGGCGAATGGCTGCTGCGCAGCAATTGCACAGCGGCGACGAACAAGGCGTTGTCGGCCAGCGAGCTGAAAAACTGCGCCGCCATGATGGTGTAGAAACCGCGCTTCATCGAGATCGTTCAGGCCTGTTGCGGTCGGCGCGGTTGGGGGTGGTGTGTCTGCAAAGTGGCGCGGTTATAGCACGCCGCGTCGATGTCAAAATCACCGTATTCTTTTGACCGCACGCACCATGCCCCGCCCGATTCTCGCCACCATCCATCCTGCTGCACTGCGACACAATTTGCAGCGCTGTCGCGCCGCCACGCCGGACGCCAAACTGTGGGCCGTAGTCAAGGCCAACGCCTACGGACACGGCATCGAGCGCGTCTTTGCCGGCCTGCGCGGCGCCGACGGCTTTGCCTTGCTCGACCTCGACGAGGCCCAGCGCGTGCGCGATGCCGGCTGGCGTGGCCCGATCCTGCTGCTCGAAGGCGTTTTTGAACCGCGCGACCTGGAGCTGTGCTCACACCTGGGTCTGTGGCACACGGTGCACTGCGACGAGCAGATCAACATGCTCGCCGCGCACAAGACCAACGTGGCGCACCGGGTGTTTCTGAAAATGAACTCCGGCATGAACCGGCTTGGGTTTACGCCGCAGCAATACCGCGCCGCCTGGAGCCGGTTGAACGCGCTGGCGCAGGTCGACGAAATTTCGTTGATGACGCACTTCAGCGACGCCGACGGGCCGCGCGGTATCGCCGCACAACTGGCCCGCTTCGAGCTGGCCAGCGTCGACCTGCCCGGCGAGCGCAGCCTGAGCAACAGCGCCGCCACGCTGCGCCACACGACGCTCGCGTCGGACTGGGTGCGACCAGGCATCGCCCTGTACGGCAGCGCCCCCGACTATCCGCTGCACAGCAGCGCCGACTGGCAATTGCTGCCGACGATGACGCTGTCGTCGCGATTGATCGCCACACGCCACATCGCCGCCGGCGAGACGGTCGGCTACGGCTCGACCTTCACCGCCGAGCAGGCCATGGACGTCGGCGTGGTCGCCTGCGGTTACGCCGACGGCTACCCGCGCGTCTGCCCGAGTGGCACGCCGCTGCTGGTTGACGGCGTGCGCAGCCGTTTGATCGGTCGTGTCAGTATGGACATGATCACCGTCGACCTGACGCCACTGGCGCAGCACGGTGTGGTGGCGCGGGTCGGCAGCGAAGTCACGCTGTGGGGCCGCGCCAGCAACGGTGCGCTGCTGGCCATCGACGAGGTGGCGCGCTGCGCCGGCACGTTGGGCTACGAGCTGATGTGCGCGCTGGCGCTGCGCGTGCCGGTGGTGGTGGAGGCGCCATGACCGTCTACGTTCCGGTACCACTGCATCGCGTGCAGATCGGCAAGCCGCTGCCGGTGGACGTCTGGACGCCCGACGGGCGCCTGTTGCTGCTGCGCCGCGGTCAGGTCTTGTTGTCGACGCCGCACCGCGACAAGCTCAGCAACCACCAGGCGTGCATGACCGAGGGCGACGCCCTGGCCTGGCAACGCAGCCTGGAGCGCCTGATGCGCGCCATCTACCGCGACGGCGGCGACCTGTCGCTGCTCGACGAGATGCCGCTGCCCACCGAGATCATCGACGAAGACTACCTGCCCGGCCACGAGGTGCACGGCGGCTGGCTCGACCTGCAAGACATTCTGCGCGGCGTGTTGTATCAGGGCGAGGCCGCCGTCTCGCCGATGCCGCGTCTGCAGGCGCTGGAAGACAAGGCGCTGCAGTTGGCCAAGGAAGACGCCGACGAAGGCTTGTTCATCCTGATGCAGACGCTGCCCGACCTGCACCTGGGCTATTGCGCCACGCACGCGCTGCTGTGCGGCCTGGTCAGCGTGCTCAGCGCCGACAAGCTTGGTTTGCCAGCGCACAACCACCCCACGCTGATGCGGGCGGCAATGGTCATGAACATCGGCATGGCTCGCTTGCAGGACAGTCTGGCGCAGCAACGCGCCAAGCCCGACGCGGCGCAACATCAGTCGATTGACGCGCACGCCGAGCTCGGCGCGGCCATCCTCAAGGCGCTCGGTGAGCGCCAACAGACGGTGCTTGACCTGGTGCACTGGCACCACCTGCCCGACGCCGGCGACCTCGACGGCACGGCGCGCACGCTGCTGCAGGTGCTGCACTTGTCCGACGTGCTGATGGCCAAGATGGCGCCGCGCAAGGTGCGCGCGGCACTGCTGCCGCTGGCGGCGACCAAGTCGATGGTCATGCAGAGCACCGAAACCACCGCCGGCCTGCGCCGGGCGATGGCCGCCGCGCTGGGTTTTTACCCACCGGGCAGCTACGTGACGCTACTCAACGGCGAAACCGCGGTGGTGGTGGCGCGCGGTCAGCGCGCCAACGCGCCGCACGTGGCCAGCATCGTCGGCGCCAACGGCGTCGCCCTGGGCCAATACAAATACCGCAACACCGCCGAGCCGGCGCAGGCTGTCAAGGCGCCGATCGAGCCGCACCTGGTGCACGTCACCGTGAACCCGGCGCGGGTGCGGCAACTGCGCCAGCACCACGGGTTTTGAACAGCTCAAACCACAGCAGGCTGAGCAGGCCGAGCCCCAGCGCCTGAGCCAGCCACGGCCAAGGCAGGGGCGCAAAGGCAAACAGCAGCGTCAGCCAAGGCAGGTACAGGGCCAGCAGCAGCAAGCCCAGTGCAGCACCGACCACCCACCACAGCGTGCGGTTGGGCACCGCAAGACTAGCCAGCAGCGCACCCTGGCGACTGCGACTGGAAAAAATCAACGCGACGTTGGTGGCCACCAGGGTGGCGAAGGCAAACGCCCGCGCCGCACCTTCGCTCAATTGACCAGACGCCCACGCTGTTGCGCCCAGCACCAGCAGCAAGGCGCCCAACCCTTGCGCCAGCGACAGCAGCAGCGGCAAACCACCAAACAAGGGCTGCGCCACGTCACGCGGTGGCCGCTGCATCACGCCAGACTCAGCCGGTTCGTTTTCAAAGACCATCGAACACGCCGGGTCGATGACCAGCTCCAGAAAGGCAATGTGCAGCGGAAACAGCACCGTCGGCCAACCCAGCAACACCGGCAGAAGGGCCATGCCAGCGATCGGCACGTGCACCGCCAGGATGTAGCTCATCGACTTGCGCAGGTTGTCAAAAATGCGCCGGCCCAACCGCACCGCCGCGACGATCGAGGCAAAGTTGTCGTCCAGCAGCACCAGCGCCGCCGCCTCGCGGGCAACGTCGGTGCCGCGGCCACCCATGGCGATGCCAACGTGCGCCGCCTTCAAGGCCGGCGCGTCATTGACGCCGTCGCCGGTCATGGCCACCACCGCGCCATCGGCCTTGAGCGCCTGGACGATGCGCAGTTTTTGTGCCGGCGCCACGCGGGCGCAGACGGCCACGGCACGCAGGCGCCGGCGCAAAGCGTCATCGCTGAGCTGGCGCAAGTCGTCGCCGGTGAGCACGGCCGAGGCCGCGTCGGCGCCACGCAAGCCGGCCTGCGCGGCAATCGCCTGCGCCGTGGCCGGCAGGTCGCCGGTGATCATCACCACGCGCAGGCCGGCGCCCTGCGCCTCGGCCACCGCCTGGGCAATTTGTGGCCGCAGCGGGTCGGCCAGACCAAGCAGGCCGACAAATTCAAAATCAAAATCGTGCTCGATGGCTGGCCAATCTTCGCCAACAAAGCGTGCGCGCGCCACCGCCAGCACGCGCAAGCCCTGGGCGGCCATGGCGTCGACCGTTTGCGTCACGCGCTGCTGTTCAGCGTTGGCCATATGACACAGGTCGACGATCGCCTCGGGGGCGCCCTTGGCGGCGACGACGTGCGCGTCACCGGCGACGGCGCGCCAAACGTGCGCCATGGCGCGCAGCTCGGGCGTCAAACCATAGGCCTGCAGCAGCGTCCAGTCGTGGTGCAGGTGCTCGGTGTCGGCCAGGTAGTGCTGGCCGAGCCGATGAAAAGCCTTTTCCATCGGGTCAAACGGGTCGCTGACGCTGGCCAGAATGGCGAACTCGACCAGCGTATGAAACGCCTCCGGCAGCTCTGCCGGGGTGCCGTAGTCGATGCGCCGACGCGCGTTGTCTTGACCCTGCACAGCCAGCTCAACCACGGTCATGCGGTTCTCGGTCAGCGTGCCGGTCTTGTCGACGCACAAGACCGAGGTGGCGCCCAGCGTTTCGATGGCCGCCAGGCGCCGTGTCAACACCGCCTGGCGCGACAACCGCCAGGCACCCAGCGCCGGGATCACCGTCAGCACGACGCTGAACTCCTGCGGCAACAAGGCCATGGCCAGGGCGATACCGGCGAGCAACGCCGCCAACCAATCACCACGCAACACGCCGTAGGCGACGATCAATAGCACGCTGGCCACCAGGGCCAGCAACGCCAGGGTCTTGACCAAGCCGGCGGTCTGCCGCTTCAGCGGCGAGGCTTCATGGGCCAGCGACTGCAGCGCCACGCCGATGCGGCCGATTTCGCTGTACCGACCGGTGGCCGTGACGCGCGCCGTGGCTTGCCCACGCACCAGCAGCGTCCCGGAAAAAAGCCGCGCGGCACCGACGGCGCCAAGCACTTTGTCGACGGGCAGCGATTCGCCCGTCAGCAGCGACTCGTCGACCTGCACGTCGCTGCCGCTGAGCAGTTGCGCGTCGGCGGCAACACGGTCACCTTCGGCCAGCAGCAGCAGGTCGCCACGCACCACGGCGGCGCCGGCAATGCGCTGCGGCTGGCCGTCGCGCAGCACCAGCGCGCGCGGGCTGGTCAGATCGCGCAGCGCAGCCAGCGCGCGCTCGGTCTTGCCCTCCTGGTACAAGGTCAGCGCCAGCACCACCAACACCAGGCCCAATAGCACTAGACCCTCTTGCAAATCGCCCAGCAGCAGGTACAGCAAACCAGCGGCCAACAGCAGGGAAAACATCGGGTCACCGAGCGTTTCACGGGCGATGACCCAGCCGGTGCGGGCGGCCTCAAGGGGCAGCGCATTGGCGCCGTCGTGCGCCAGTTGGGCAGCCGCTTGCGCGGCGGTCAAGCCATGTTCTGGGGCAACTTCTGCGTTTTCAACCACGACGGCCTCACTGGGGTTCGTTGGCAATTTCAAGCGTTCCTGGCGGCATTGCAACAGATCAGCGCCTGACACATCAAACCACAGCGATAAATCAAACGCAAAAGCTTGCGCCGGATCAAAGCCGGCTTCATTTGGCGAAAAATTTGTCAGAGAAATGTCAGAAACTCGACTCTTTCCTTAAATTCGTGAAAAAAGGTAACTTTTGTCAGCGAAAACCCCTAGCGATTCACTGTCTTAAGCCACTTAAGATTTGCTCGCATTCAATTCACACGAGGAGATTTTTGATGCAAAAAACCCTTTCCACCAAGCGCCGCCTGACCCGCATGGTCCAAGCCAGCTGTGTCGTTGCAACATTGGGCATGGGCTTCGTCAGCAGCGCGCTTGCCGACGACGCACCCAAAGCCCGCCTGACGCTGGCCGAACAAATGATTCAGGACATGAAGGACGGCAAGATGGCACCCCCCGGTGCCGATGACCACGTCGTTCAGGAGTTGATCATCAAGCGCAGCATCCCGATCACCTACAAATACATCAGCACCTTGATGAGCACGCCCAACGCGTTTGGCCCGGGCGTGGCCTGCACGGTTTGCCACAACTCGCAAGACCCGAGCAAGAGCTACCGCGGCCTGGACCTGTCGACATGCAAGGGCATCGTCGAAGGTTCGCAGGAAAAACCCAAGCACACCCTGTTCACGCCGGGCAAAGACCCCAAGCGTGACATCCTGATCCGCCGCCTGCGCAACAACCGCATGCCGCTGGGTCTGGGCTTTGAAAACCCCACCTACACCCCCAACCACATGCTGGTGAAACAGTGGATCGACGACGGCGCCAAGAACGACGAGCACTTCCAGAAGAACGTGCTGCCGCTGTTCAAGACCGCCAACGCCTTTGGCCCTGAATCGCCCGCGTGCACGTCGTGCCACATGTCCAACCAGGAACCACCCAGCTTCCACGAGCTGAACCTGACCACCCATGCGGGTATCTTGCTCGGTGCGGACTCCATCGCCAAAGGGGTCGACAAGGCCACCAAGGTGATCATCCCTGGCAACTCGTCGCTGAGCTTCGTCTGGCAACACTTGAGCGAAGACCGCATGCCCCCCGGTATCAGCCCGCAAGAGCCACGTGACCATCCGAACACCACCATCCTGAGCGCCTGGATCAAGCAAGGAGCCAAGTGCGATTGATGGGTTCTGGTAACTTGAACCGCCGCCACGTTGTGGCGGCACTCGCAGCAGGTGGGCTTTGGCCCACCTTTGTCGTTTCTGCAGCGACCAAAAACCCGCAGGTGACGCGGCGCTGGGCCAGTGGCAACGCCACACTGGCGCCCTTGGCCTTGCTCGATGGTCACATCTTCTTCAACGGCGACACAACGCTCGGGCGCATCGACCCCGACAACGCTCAGGTCACCTGGAACGTGCCGCACCACCTCAGCAGCAACGCGGTTTACCGCCCGCGCGCCGCGGGTGAGCTGGTGATTTCAGGTGGGCAAGACGAGCTCGGTGCCTGGCGCGCCAGCGACGGCAAAGCGTTGTGGCAACACAAGAAGATTTTGCAAGTCGGCACGCCGTATGTCACGCCGGAGCACACCTTTGTTGGCGACGGCCACTGGCTGCTGGCGCTGGACAACCGCAGCGGCGCGATCGACTGGCGCTTTGCCGCCGACAACACCGACTACACCGCGTCCTACGCGCCGACGCTGGCCGGTGACACGGTCTTTTTCGCACCCGGCAACGGCGTGCTGTACGCGCTCAACCGCACTGACGGCAAGTTGCTCTGGCAACTCGACGAAAGGGCGCAGTGGCAGTACGTCCGCCAGATGTACGTGAGCGGCGACACGCTGGTGGCAGGCACCTACACCGAGCTGCTGTACGGCATCGACATCCACAGCGGCAAAGTCAGGTGGCGCTTCAAGGCCGGCAATTTCATCAACTCGCACCATGTGGCCGGCGACAGCGCGTACCTGTGGTCGCCCACCGGCTATGTTTATGCGATCGATGTCGGCAACGGACGGGTGCGCTGGCGCCATCAGACCACGCAGTATTTCAATGGCAAGCCCAACTGGGGCCCGATGATGGCCGAACTGGTGACGTTCGACAGCCACCTGTATTGCCTGGACATGAATCAGGTGTTGCACGTACTCGACGTGCGTGACGGCCGTGAAGTGCAACGCGTTGCCTTCACCCACGACCTGCGCCCAACGGTGCTGCCGCTGCCCGGCAATCAGGCGGTGCTGGCCACCGATGCCGGCGAGATCACGCTGGCGCAGTGGTAAGCGCGTCACTTGTGGTGGCGCGGTGATCTGGGTTTTTATCCAGTATTATCGCCGCCATGGCTACATCAAAGTCTCACTACGTCTGTGCCGATTGCGGTGGCACCAGCCCCAAGTGGCTGGGCAAATGCCCGCATTGCAATGCCTGGAACACGCTCGTCGAGTCGGTCGCTGAAGCGGCGTCAGCGCCCGCCAAGAATCGTTTTGCCGCGGTGGCGCAAAGCGCCGACGTGGCGGTGCTGGGCGACATCGAGGCGCTGGACTTTGCGCGCACGCCGACCGGTCACGCCGAGCTGGACCGGGTGCTGGGCGGCGGCATCGTCGAGGGTGGCGTGGTGCTGATCGGCGGCGACCCCGGCATCGGCAAGTCGACGCTGCTATTGCAGGCACTCGACGCGCTGCAGCGCCAGGGCCAGCGCACGCTCTACGTCACCGGCGAGGAAAGCGGCGCGCAGGTGGCGCTGCGCGCGCGCCGCCTGGGGCTGGCCGGCTCGCAGGTGAAGGTGCTGGCAGAGATAGGCCTGGACAAGATTCTGGCGACGCTGCAGCGTGAACAGCCGCAGATTGCCGTCATCGACTCGATCCAGACGGTCTATTCGGAGCAGCTGAGTTCGGCGCCGGGTTCGGTGGCGCAGGTGCGCGAATGCGCGGCGCACCTCACGCGTGCGGCCAAAGCCAGCGGCGTCACCGTGGTGCTGGTCGGACACGTCACCAAAGAGGGCGCGCTGGCCGGCCCGCGCGTGCTCGAACACATGGTCGATACCGTGCTCTACTTCGAGGGCGACACGCACAGCAGCTTTCGCCTGGTGCGCGCCATCAAGAACCGTTTCGGCGCGGTCAACGAGATCGGTGTTTTCGCCATGACCGAGCACGGTCTCAAGGGCGTCAGCAACCCCAGCGCCATCTTTTTGAGCCAGCACGCCGAGCCGGTGCCGGGCAGCTGCGTCATGGTCACGTTGGAGGGCACACGCCCGATGCTGGTGGAAATCCAGGCGCTGGTCGACAGCGGCGGCCCCAGTCCGCGGCGCCTGAGCGTCGGCCTGGAGCGCGACCGTCTGGCGATGTTGCTGGCGGTGCTGCACCGCCATGCGGGTGTGGCCTGCCTGGACCAGGACGTGTTTGTCAACGCGGTCGGCGGCGTGCGCATCAGCGAGCCCGCCGCGGACTTGCCCGCACTGCTGGCCATCACCTCAAGCCTGCGCGGTCAACCCTTGCCCAAAGGTTTTTTTGCCTTTGGCGAAATCGGCCTGGCCGGCGAAGTGCGCCCGGCGCCGCGCGGTCAGGAGCGCCTGAGGGAAGCGGCCAAACTGGGCTTTAGCGTCGCCGTCGTGCCCAAGGCCAACGTCCCGAAAAACCTCAAATCCAAAGACTTCGAGGGCTTGACGATCCACCCGGTCGAGCGCGTCGAGCAGGCCCTGCAGATCGTTCGCGGCTTGGCTTGAAGATGCATTATTGATAGCACATAGCCAAGAAATGTTCTGGGCTAGTGGCCATTTTTATTCGTATTTGTCTTGACAGCACGACGTAAAACAGAACGGTCTGTCGCAAGAGCAAACGCTTGCGACAGACCGTTAATGCAGCGCGGCATGTCAGCCAAGCTCAGCGATCGCCGCCGTGAAAGACGTGCGCAAAGTTCGCCTCGGCCTGCCCGGCGGCGAGCGCGGCGACTGAAAGAACGCGGGTGGTGAGAGAAGCGGTTTTCATGATGATCTCCTGAAACGTTGAACAATGGACCGTGACGGTCAACGCGTTGTTGCGTCTCATCCGTCACCGTGTTGGTCGTCTCGCAAACAGCCAGCGTGACAACAATTTCAGGTGTAAGGTTATTCGCCCGGCGCGCCCTTGCCAGGCGACCCAAACAAGCGCCAGTAGCCCCTCGGCCAGGGCCGACATCTGCACCGCCACGCTGGCCACGCAGCCCCGGCGTCAGGTCGGCAACGGCCGCATGGGCAACGCCATCAACGCGCGACGGCCGCATGGGCGATGCGCTCGAACACCGGGTCGAGCTCCAGGGCCAGCGCGTCGATTTGCATGTTGTGATAGGGCGCAAAAACGCTGCTCGGCGTGCGGTAGCGCAAGCTGGCCGTGCCGTCGGCGTCTTCCGTGAGGTACAGGCGCAACGGCGCTTCCACACCGGCACTGACGCTGGCCTGCAGCATGCGCACCGCGTAGTCGTTGCGAAACACCATCAGCACCGCGTTGCCGGCGATCGGTACGCCGCGCGCGGCGGCCCCGGCGCTGGCGCTGGCCTGCGCGACCAGACCCATTTTTTGCGCTTCGATGGCCGATTTCGTTCGCTCCAAGAGCGTTTTGAAATTGTGCGGACTCGGCAACGTCACCGTGCCGGGCAAATCCACTTCTGCCGCGGCGACGTTCAACGCCAAAGCCAACAACGCGGCGACGGCAAGCGTCCTTCGACGCAAAGATCGAATAGCCATATGGATGACTCCTTCAAGGTAGGCAAACGGCAAACCTGGGAAGAGACTGGAGACTCACCACTTGGCCGCGCAGGGGTTCTTCGCGGCACACGGATTCTTCACGGCGCAGGGATTGGCGGCAGCGCAGGGATTTTTCGCCGCACACGGGTTCTTTGCAGAGCAGGGGTTCTTTGACGCGCAAGGCCCTTTGGCGGCTTTGCGCGGTGCGCAGGGGCTTCGCGCCGCGCACGGATTTTGGGCGCAGGCAGCCAAGCTGGTCAGGGCCAGCGCCACGACCGAGGTCAAGACGGTGGAACGCATCGGTGCAGCGGAGCGCAAAGGTGCAGACTGGGTGTTCATGGATAGTCCTTTTAGAGTGAACGGAGAATTCGGGCTCATGGCGCCCGCTCCTTCAGTCGCAGCCCATGCGCCGCTTGTTACACCGCGGGGTGCAAAACCGCGACCGGCGCAGCTCAGACGCCGCTCACACGCCAATCAGGCCAGCAAGCAAGCCACTTGCGCGTTGCTGCTGAGCGCGCGCAGCTCAGGCACCTGGTCGGCGCAGTGGCTTAGCGCCTTGGGGCAGCGCGTGCGAAAGACGCAACCCGACGGTGGGCTCAAAGGCGAGGGCAAGTCGCCTTGCAGCAGTTGCACGACTTTTTTGCGCTCGACCTCCGGGTCGGGGATCGGGATGGCCGACAGCAGCGCCTGCGTATACGGGTGACGCGGGTCGGTGTAGAGCGCCGTCTTGTCGGCAAACTCCATGACGCGGCCAAGATACATCACCATGATGCGGTGGCTGATGTGGCGCACCACCGCCAGGTCGTGGGCGATGAAGATCAGCGCCAGGCCAAACTCGTGCTGCAGCTCTTTGAGCAGGTTAATGATCTGCGCCTGGATCGACACGTCCAACGCCGACACCGGCTCGTCGCACACGATCAGCTTGGGCCGCAAAATCAACGCCCGGGCGATGCCGATGCGCTGGCACTGGCCGCCAGAAAACTCATGCGGGTAGCGGTTGATCTGCTGCGCCGTCAGGCCAACGCGGTCCATGATGGCGCGCACCTGGCGCAGCACCTCGTCGTTGCCCAGTTCGGGGTGGTGCGTGCGCAGCGGCTCGGCGATGATCTGCGCCACCGTCATGCGCGGGTTCAGACTGGCCAGCGGGTCCTGAAAAATCATCTGGATGTCTTTGCGCACCGACAGCCAGGCCGACTCGGGTGCGCCCTGCATTGGCTGACCGCGCCAGACGATTTGCCCCGAGTTGGCCGGATTCAGGTTCAATAGCGCGCGCGCCAGCGTCGACTTGCCGCAGCCTGACTCGCCGACCACACCCAGCGTTTCGCCAGCGTACAAGTCAAACGAGACGCCGTTGACGGCCTTGAGCGTGCGCGCGTCCTGCCACGGCCACGCCTTGGTGTCCTTGACGTTGAATTGCACCTGCAGGTCGCGCACCGACAAAATGGGTTGTTGTGCTTCAGTCATGGCCCGACTCCTGTTGCTGGCTGGTGCGCACCAGGTTGGCGTCGCGGTGACAGGCACGCCACTGCCGGGGCGAGCCGGCCGAACCGTCGGCGCCATCCAGCGGCTGCAGCACGGCCAGCGTGTCGTGGCAGCGCGCCTCAGCCAGCGCGCAACGCGGCGCAAACGGGCAACCCCTGGGCGGGCGCGCCATGTTCGGCGGCGCACCGGGAATGGCCAGCAGCGCGGCGGCGTCGCGGTCCATGCGTGGCACCGCGCGCAGCAAGCCCAGCGTGTAGGGGTGGCTGGCGGCCTTGAACAGCTGCTGCGCGTTACCCTGCTCCATGACCCGCCCGCCGTACAGGACAACGATCTGGTCGCACAAGCCGGCGACGACGCCCAAGTCGTGCGTAATGAGCACGATGGCGGTGCCAAAGTCCTGCTGTAAGTCGCGCAGCAACAGCAGCATCTGCGCCTGTACCGTCACGTCCAGCGCGGTGGTCGGTTCGTCGGCAATCAGCACCTCGGGCTCGCACAGCAGCGCCATGGCGATCATCACCCGCTGGCGCATGCCGCCGGAGAACTCGTGCGGGTACATGGCGATGCGTTTGGCCGCCTCGGGGATGCGCACCGCGTCGAGCATGCGCACGCAGGCGGCGCGGGCACTGGCGCGACTCAGCCCCTTGTGCAATTGCAGCACTTCGGTCATTTGCCGCTCGACGCTCAGGTACGGGTTGAGCGAGGTCATCGGGTCCTGAAAAATCATCGCCATGCGGTTGCCGCGAATGCGGTTGAGCTGCGCCGCCGGCAGCGTCAGCAGGTTCTGGCCGTGGTACAGCGCTTGGCCGCTGGCGTGGCCGTTGCGCGCCAGCAGCCCCATCAGCGCCAGCACGGTCTGGCTTTTGCCGGAGCCGCTCTCGCCGACGATGCCCAGCGTCTGGCCTTTGGCCAGCGTAAAACTCAGGCCGTTGACCGCGTAGACCGGGCCGTCCTGGGTGCTGAACTGCACTGCCAGGTCTTTGACATCCAACAAATTCATGGCGGTCTCTTTCAGCGGTCCTTGGGGTCGAGCGCGTCACGCAGACCGTCACCGATGTAGTTAAAGCAGTACAGCGCGGCCGACAGCATCAGCCCCGGAAAAATCAAGATCCACGGCGAAATCTCCATCACCTGCGCGCCGTCGTGGATCAGCACGCCCCAACTGGTCATCGGCTCCTGGATACCCAAGCCCAGAAACGACAACACCGACTCGGTCAGAATCACCCCCGGCACCGTCACCGTGGTGTAGATCACCACGATGCCCAGCAGGTTGGGCACGATGTGCTGAAAGATGATGCGCCGCTTGGGCACGCCAATGGCACGCGCCGCTTCGACAAATTCTTTCGAACGCAGTGACAAGGTTTGCCCGCGCACCACGCGGGCCATGTCCATCCACGAAAACACCGTGATGGTGATCACCACCAGGTAAAAGGCGCGCCCGAGCAGCGTCACCAGCAAAATGGCGATCAGCAGGTAGGGCACGGCGTACATCATGTCGACGATACGCATCATCAGCGCGTCGACCCGTCCGCCCAAAAAGCCGGCGGTGGCGCCCCAGGCGATGCCCAGGCTAACCGACGAGAGTGTCGCCATCAGGCCAACCAGCAGCGAGATGCGCCCACCAATCAAGGTGCGCACCAGCAAGTCGCGGCCGGAATCGTCGGTGCCAAACAGGTGCCAGTTGTGCAGCGTTGGCGGTTGGCTCATGGCGTCCCAGTCGGCGCTGTCAAAAGCGTGCGGCAGCAGCATCGGCCCGAACACGCAGGCCAGCGTAATCAACGCCAGCAGCAGCAGTCCAAACACCGCCGCGCGGTTGCGCTTGAAGCGCTGGCGTGCGTCGAACCACAGGCTGCGCCCTTGCAACTCGGGCTGCAAGGCTTGCCCGAGGTTGGCGACCAACGCATCGTCTTTGTTCTTGAACATATTTTTACGAAACAAATTGGCCTATAGCCGTTATGAATAAACCGCTGACAGCTCTTTAATCAATAGCGAATCTTGGGGTCCAGCCAGGCGTAGGCCAGGTCGACCAGCAGGTTGAACACGACGGTCACCACGGTCACCAGCACCACCAGCCCAAGCACCAGCGTGTAGTCGCGGTTGCTGGCGCCGGTAACGATCAGCTTGCCCAGACCAGGCAGCGAAAACACCGACTCGGTGACCACCGCCGAAGTGATGCTGGAAATGGCCAACGGCCCAATCAGCGACACCACCGGCAGCAGCGCCGGCTTCATGGCGTGGCGCAGCACCAGCGTGCGCATCGGCAAGCCCTTGGCGCGGGCGGTGCGGATGAAGTTGCTGCCGAGCACCTCGATCATGCTGCCGCGCGTGACGCGGGCGATGGTTGCCACGTTGATGAGAATCAGCAACGCCATCGGCAACACCATGTAGCGCGGCGCGAAGGCGTCCCAGCCGCCAGCCGGCGCCCAGCCCAGCCACAGGGCAAACACCAGGATCAGCAGCGGCCCGATGACGAACGACGGAAAGACGCTGCCGACGCTGCTGACCAGCATGGTCAGGTAGTCGGCCAGGCTGTTTTGCTTGAGGGCGGCCAGCGTGCCCAGCGCCACGCCGACAAACAGCGCCACCAGCAGTGAACCGCCGCCAATGGCCGCCGAGATCGGCAACGCCTTGGCGACCAGGTCGTTGACACTCCAGTCTTCGTAGCGAAACGAGGCGCCCAGGTCGCCCTGCAGCAAGCTGCCCATGTACAAAACGTACTGCTTCCACAACGGCTCGTTGAGGTGGTACTTGGCCTGCAGGTTGGCCAGCACCGCCTCGGGGATTTTGTGCTCGGCGTCGAACGGACCGCCGGGCGTCAGGTGCAGCAACACGTAGCACAACGTGATGACCGCCAACAACGTGGGGATGGTCGCCAGCAGGCGACGCAAGGCATAAGTCCACATCAGCAAAACTCCATGTCAATCAGAGCAGCGCGGTGCTTGTGACGCCGGCCGCAACCAGCCGCGGCGAACAGGGTGGTCGCCGCAGCAAGCGAGAACAGCTCAGCGTCAGTGCTTGATGATGTAGAAGTCCTTGGCGCGGTAACGGTCCATGCTGTTGGTATTGGTGTAACCACCAACGTAAGACTTCACCAGCCTTGGCACCGTGTACTGCAGCAGCGGCAGCATCGGGTAGTCATCCATGATCATCTTGGCCGCCTGCGTCAGCAAGGCTGTGCGCTTGGCCGGGTCCAGGCTCTGGTTGCCCTGATCGATGAGCTTTTCAGCCTCACGGTTGCAGTTTTTCTGCGCGTTCTGGTCCGAGTCGCACTGCACCAGCGTGAGGAACGTGGTGGCGTCGTTGTAGTCCGCCACCCAGCCGTTGCGCGCGATCTGGTATTCACCGTCGTTGCGCTTCTTGATCAGCACCTTGAATTCCATGGCGTCGAGTTCGACGTCGACGCCGAGCTTGGTCTTCCACTCAGAGGCGGCAAAGATCGCCATCTTCTTGTGGTATTCGCTGGTGTTGTAGCTGAACTTCAGTTTGCTGCCGGGCTTGACGCCGGCCTCAGCCAGCAGCTTCTTGGCTTCAGTGACGCGCTTGTCCATCGGCCACGCAGCCCAGTCGTAAGTGGTCGGTTGGCCGCCTTCCATGCCGTCGACAAAGACGCTGTACGACGGCTTCTGGCCGTCGGCGGTGACGCGCTGGGCCAGGATGTCGCGATCAATCACCATCGACAAGGCCTTGCGCACGCGAATGTCCTTCAGCAAAGGGTCGGTGTTGAGGTAGGAGTAGTAACGCAAACCGAGCATCGGCGAGTTATGAATTTCCTTGGGGTACTGCGCCTTGTACTTCTCGTAGGTTCCCGGGGGCAACTGATAGACCATGTCGTTTTCACCCGACTCGAACAGCTTGACGTCGGCGTTGCCATCTTCCACCGCCAGATAGGTGAACTTGGTGATCTGCACGTTCTTGGCGTCCCAATAGCTTGGGCTCTTGGCGAGCACGATCTTGGCGTTCACGTCCCAGGTGGCCAACTTGTAAGCGCCGTTGCTGACGATGTTGCCCGGCTTGGTCCAGTCCTTGCCGAATTTCTCCACCGTGGCCTTGTGCACCGGCCCGAGCTGCAGGTTTGACACCAGCGATGGCATGAAACCGACCGGGAACGGCGTCTTCAGTTGCAGCGTGTATTTGTCAAGCGCCTTCACGCCGAGCTCGGTGACCGGCTTCTTGCCCGCGACGATCTCCTTGCCGTTGACCAGAAAGATGCCGAAGGTGGTGGCATATTCGGACGCCGTTTTGGGGTCGACAAAGCGGCGCATGCTGTAGACGAAATCGTCAGCGCTGACCGGGTCACCGTTAGACCACTTGGCGTTGTGGCGCAACTTAAAGACCCAGGTGTTGGCGTCGACCTGCTTCCAGCTCTCGGCCACGCCGGGCACGGTGGCGCCAGCACCGTTGACGGCGGTCAGCCCTTCAAACAGGTCGCGGGTGATGTTGTTGGCGGGCACGCCCTCGGCGCGCGCCGGATCGAGCGTATCGGGCTCGGAGCCGTTGTTGCGCACCATCTCTTGTTTGGCATGCAACTGCACGCCGGCAGGAATGGCGGCGGCCGTGGCAGTCAGGCCCCACACGGTCAGCAGGGCGGCGGCGAGGCCGGTTTTTGTAAAACGCGACAGCTTCATGAATCAGCTCCTTGGGCTTCATTTGAAAGGGCGAATTCTAGGAGCCTGTCCGACCGTCGCCGGCCGAGCCCCAGCGTTAGTTGCGCACGATGCTGTTGCCCGCGTTTTTCACCGCGTCGCCGGCCTTGAAGCCAGGGTCGGCGGCAAAGTCGAACTTGGCGCTGTGGCCGTCGGCGTAGCTGACGTGCACCGTCCAGATTTTTTTGGCGTTCATGTTTTCCTGCACCTTCTTGCCGGCGTAGGCACCACCGGCGGCGCCGGCAATGGTCGCCAGGTCTTTGCCAAAACCGCCGCCGACCTGATGCCCCAATACGGCACCGGCGACACCGCCGGCGATCATGCCGACGGCGTTGCTGTCGCCGGGCTTGTCGCTGACCGACACCGAGCTGACACGCCCGCAGGTGGCGCAATCGGTGGCAGCGGGTTGCGTGGCGTAGGTGCCTTTGGTGCGCAAGCTGGCCAAGGCCTTGTCGTAAATCGACGAGGCGTCACGCCGGCACTGGATGCGCGCCTCGGGCGAGGCCTCGTCCTGACACAGGCGTTTGTCGGCTTCGTAGCGCGCCTTGGCGTCTTTTTGCGTTTGCACCGCCTTGGCGTCGGTTGACCAGCTGCTTTGCGCCACGCCGGCGCCGGCGCTCAGCGCCAGCAACGCGGCAACGGCGGCGGGGGTGGTTAATTTGATGAACGTTTGCTTTGCCATGATGAACTCCAATCGCTGATACCACCGCACCAAACGCGGCGGCTGGCCAAGCATAGCGTGAAGCGCCACGCCCCGTCGATCAGCCGCCGGCCAACGCCCCGGTCTTAAGCCTGACTTAATTTGCCAGGGCTACAGTGCCGCGCTTCAAGAACCCGCACAGAAAACGCCATGCCGCACCGCCACCCCACCCCCCTGTTGCTGTCGCTGCTGATCGCCCTGGGCAGCGCCAGCGCCGTATCCACTGCGCACGCCGACGACGACGAACACGGATCGTGGTGGCCCTGGGGCAAGAGCGAGCGTCACGGCGAACGCGACGTTGGCCGGTCAGCCTTTTCGGCGCGCCTGCCAGCGCAGGTACAGCAGGAATGCGGCGCCTGCCACATGGCCTACCCGGCGGGCCTGCTGCCGACCGGTTCCTGGCAACACCTGATGGCCAACCTGGGACAGCATTTCGGCAGCGACGCGTCGCTCGACGCCGGCACCGCCGCAACCATCACCCAGTACCTGACCAGCAACGCCGGCACCTACAAGCGCGTCAGCGAAATGCCGCCGGACGACCGCATCACCGCCTCGTACTGGTTCCAGCGCAAGCACAACAAACACGTCAGCGCCAGCGTCTGGGCCCGCCGGAGCATTGGCAGCGCCAGCAACTGTGTGGCCTGTCACGCCGGTGCCGAACGAGGCAATTTCAACGAGCACACGGTGCGCATTCCCAACTGATCGAGCCGACCGACGATGCCAGTCAGCGATAAAGTATTGGTGTGGGACGCGCCCACGCGCGTTTTCCATTGGTTGATGGTGCTGTGCTTTGCCGGCGCCTGGGCCACCTCCGAAGCCCGCCACCTGCTGGGCGTGCACCTGACGCTGGGCTACACCATGGTCGCATTGGTGGCCTGGCGCGTGGTCTGGGGCTTGGTCGGCACGCGTTACGCGCGCTTTGGCAATTTCATTCGCGGTCCGCGAGCGATCAAGCGTTACGCCAGCGGCCTGCTCTCCTCTCAGGTGGAACATCCGGTCGGCCATAACCCGCTGGGCGCGGTGTCGATCGTACTGATGCTGGTATTGACACTGCTGGTCAACGGCGTCGGCTGGCTGTACGTCAACAGCGGCGTGCACGCGCTCAAAGAAGTGCACGAGGGCGCCGCCGCGACGCTGGCGCTGGTGGTTGGTCTGCACGTTGCCGGCGTTGCGCTGGCCAGTCTGTTGCAGGGCGAGAACCTGGCGCGCGCCATGGTCAGCGGACGCAAGTGCGCCAAGCCGTCGCAGGCCATTGGCTGGAGCTGGTGGCCGCTGGCGATCCTGTTGCTGGCGCTGGTGCTGTGCTTCTGGTGGCTGCAGTGGCAAAGCCCCGTGGTCGACAGCAACGCCGCCGTCGCCGTGCAGCGCGACCACGACGACGATTAACATCGCCAACACACATAAAAACACCGGGGACAAACGATGCGGATATTGCTGGCTGAAGACGATACCGTGCTGGGCGACGGCTTGCGCGCCGGGCTGCGCCAACAGGGCTTTCAGGTCGACTGGGTGCGCGACGGCCAGGCGGCTGAACGCGAATTGACCAGCGGCGCTTATCAGGCGGCGGTGCTCGACTTGGGCCTGCCGTTGCAAGACGGTCTGGACGTGCTGCGCCATCTGCGCGGCAAAAAAAACACCACGCCCATTTTGGTACTGACGGCGCGCGACGCCGTACCCGAGCGCATCCAGGGGCTTGACCTGGGCGCCGACGACTACGTGCTCAAACCGGTCGACTTGTTCGAGCTGGGCGCCCGCCTGCGCTCGCTGGTGCGGCGCGCCCACGGAAAGGTGCAGGACGTGCTGACCTGCGGCAACTTGCGCGTCAACCTGTCGGCGCGCCAGGTGGCGCTGGGTGAGCAACCGGTTACCCTGTCGACACGCGAGTTCGACTTGCTGCACGTGCTGCTGCTCAACGTCGGGCGCGTGCTGTCGCGCGAGCAGATGGAGCAGCAGCTGTACAGCTGGGGCCAGGAAGTGGAGAGCAACGCCGTCGAGGTGCACATCCACCACCTGCGCAAGAAGTTGCGCCCCGGGCTGATCCAGACGGTGCGCGGCGTCGGCTACACGCTGCTGGCTGATGCGTGAACGCCATGCCCTGGCTGCGACGCATTCCCTCCTTGCAGGCGCGCCTGCTGGCCTTGTTGTTGGCGCTGGTGACGCTGGTGTGGCTGAGCGCAGCGGCGCTGACCTGGCTGGACGCCAGCGACGAACTCGACGAACTGCTTGACGGCCACCTGGCGCAATCGGCGGCGCTGTTGATCGTCCAACAGGCCGGCCCCGGCGGCGACGCGGTGGCCCGGCACGACGGTGGCGAAGACCGCCTGGAAGACGCGCCGTCGCTGCACAAGTACGCGCCGCGCGTGGCCTTCCAGGTGTTTCACGAGGGCACGCTGACGCTGCGCTCGGCCAACGCTGGTGTGCAACCCATGGCGAGCAAGACACGCGGTTTTTCAACGGTGACGCTGGCCGACCACAGCGCCTGGCGGGTGTTTGCCGCGCAGGGCAGCGAGGGCAACGTGCAAGTGTTCGTCGGCGAACAGGTGAACGCGCGCGAGTCAATTTTGTGGGCCGTGCTCAAGGGCGTGCTACTGCCCCTGGTCTACGCCTTGCCGCTGTTGGCCGGCGTCGGCTGGGTGGCGGTGCGTCAAGGCCTGACGCCGTTGCGCCAGCTCAGCCGGGCGCTGGCGCAGCGCCAGGCGCAAGCGCTTGAGCCCGTGACACTGGCCGACGTGCCCAGCGAGATGGCCCCGGTGTTGCACGCGCTCAACGGCCTGTTCGAACGCATCGACCAGATGATGGCCAGCGAGCGTCGTTTCACCGCCGACGCCGCGCATGAGCTGCGCACGCCGATTGCAGCGATCCGCACGCAAGCGCAGGTGGCGCTGGCGGCGGTCGACGACAGCGCCGTGCGCGAGCACGCGCTGCAGTACACGCTGGCCGGTTGCGATCGGGCCAGCCATCTAGTCGAACAATTGCTCACGCTGTCGCGGCTGGAGGCCAACGCCGCCAGCGCACCGGCCAAACACGTTGATCTGTCCGCCGTGACGCGGCGCGTCGCCGCCGACCTGGCGCTGGCGGCCCTGGGTCGCCACCAGGAGCTGACGCTACTGGCCGACGCGCCGTGCTGGATCAACGCCGACGACGCCCTCACCGGCGTGCTGGTGCGCAACCTGCTCGACAACGCCATGCGCTACAGCGCCGACGGCGCGCACGTGCGCGTCGCCGTCAGCGCCAACAACCAGCAAGTGAAACTGCAGGTCGACGACAGTGGCGCGGGCATGAGCGACGCCGACATGGCCAAGCTGGGCGAGCGTTTTTTTCGCGTGCTCGGCACCCATCAGTCGGGCAGCGGCCTGGGTTGGTCGATCGTGCGGCGCATCGCCGCGGCCTACCAGGCGCAGGTGACGGTCCAGCGCTCGCAGCGCCTGGGCGGCCTGAGCGTCACGGTGCGCTGGCCGCAACGGCAGCCTGGCACAGGGACACCAAACTGAACCGGATGGGATTTAACCGAGATTGTTCATGGGGGTTTGAGATGATGGCGAGTGGATTTGCGAGGCGGATTGAGTGGCTGGGCGGCATTCATGGCACCGCTATGGACGCCGAGCAGGCGCGCAAAATGACCGCAAAGCCGTCGAGAGCCTGCCATCGCAGGCACGCGCGCGGTCTCGACCAGCGCGTCAGCCACTTACCCAACCTGATCAAGGACTGGCCCTACTACAACGCCTTTGTCAAAGGCGCCCGCTACCCACAGCTGTCGAACCTGCTCGCGCTACGATGCCAACCGGCTCGAAATGAAGCGCGACGGCGCTCTGGTTTGCGGGCTTTGCCGGTTTTCTGGACCCGCCCAAGCCCAGCGCCGGTGCCGCGATGCGGGCATTGGCCGACAGCGGTGTCGCCGTCAAGATCGTGACCGGCGACAACGAGGTGGTGACGCGCCATGTGTGCGCCCAGCTCGGCGTGCCCATAGTCGGCGTACTGCTGGGCGCTCAGATTGCGGTCCTGGACGACCAGGCGCTGCGCGTCCAGGTGGAAAAAGCCAACCTGTTCTGCCGGGTCAATCCGGGCCAGAAAAACCGCATCATCCTGGCGCTCAAGGCCCGCGGCCATGTGGTCGGCTACCTGGGCGACGGCATCAACGACGCCCTGGCGCTGCATGCCGACATCCGGGAAGGCCGGCGCACCTTTGGCAATGTGCGCAAGTACATCATGATGGCGACCAGCTCCAATTTCGGCAACATGTTCAGCATGGCCGCGGCCACGCTCTTGCTGCCCTTTTTGCCGATGCTGCCGCTGCAGGTGCTGCTGAACAACCTGCTCTACGACATCTCCGAAATCGCCATTCCGCTCGACGCGGTCGACGACGACCTGGCCCGGCCCCGGCGTTGGGACATGGACTTCATCCGCAACTTCATGCTCACCATCGGCCCCGTCAGCTCGGTCTTTGACCTGCTGACCTTCTACCTGCTGTGGCAACTGTTCGGCAACGCCCCAACGCAGTTTCACACCGGCTGGTTCATTG
>JBBIGT010000012.1:0-25289 GCA_037447395.1 Comamonadaceae bacterium
TGCCCAAAATTTGATCGCGCGCGCTCATGACGCAACCCCGGTTTTCGGCTGTGTACGCTGCCAGACAAAGCTGGCCAGATGTTCACCGCGCAGCGACAGCGCTGACCGGCCGGCCAATTCATCCTGCTTGGCCGCACGACCGGTGATGTTGAGCAAACAACCGCAATCGGCGCTGACGACGCAGGGCGCGCCGGTGGCCTTGATCGCCTCGACCTTGTCGGTAACGATGGCCTCAGATATTTCCGGGTGCAAGAGTGAGAACGTGCCGCCAAAGCCACAGCACTCATCAATACGCGCCTGCTCGACCACGTGGACGTGTGCCAGTGTTTGCAGCAAGGCAACACTGGTGTCATGCACGCCCATTTGGCGCCTGGCATGACACGACGTATGCAGCGCAACCGTGCACTCTGGCCCAAAGTCCTCGCGCTGAAAACGAGCCACGTGGACCAAAAATTCGGTCAATTCAAAAATGCGCTCGGACAAGGCCAGTGCTTGCGCGTGCAGCGCCGGTTCATTGGCGAACAAATGCGGGTAATGCGTACGCATCATGCCGCCGCACGAGCCCGACGGCACGACCACGGGCCAAGGCTGCACAAACAACTGAAGCTGCCGCAGGGCCACGGCGCGCGCTTCGTCGGGGTAGCCGCTGCTGTGCGCCGGCTGGCCACAACAGGTCTGCCCGTGCGGGTAATGCACACGGATACCCTCGCGCTCGAGCAGACGTACCGTGTCGAGGCCGGCCTGTGGGCTGAACTGATCGATCAGGCAGGTTGCAAACAGGTACACGTCTGCGGGTTTGTTCGGGTACTTGCGGGGTGGCAGCAAGAGGGTCTGCAAAATTTGTCTCCAGGAGTCGACCAAGTTTTTTGAGCGGGGTCGAATTCTGCGGCAGGCGCGTCTTTTTTGCCAATGAACTTCGGCCGGCGTCTACTGAATTTTTTTCATCAACCGTGCTTTGCGACTGACCTCCTAGAAAAGTTGCTGCATTGCAACAAAAAAAGCTTGCACAACGTGGGTTTGTCCCTATAATTTGCCTCATGCTGCACTGCAACATCGTTGAAGTACAGTCGCTTTGCTGGTACCACCGTCCCGTTAATCTACCCTTGGAGAAGTGAATCATGTTGACCGTTGAACAAGTTCTGGCCTCGCAAAAAGCCAATGTCGAAACCCTGTTGGGCCTGACGGCCAAGGCCTTTGAAGGCGTGGAAAAAATCGTCGAACTGAACATGAGCGCGTCCAAAGCCGCTCTGGCCGAATCCAGCGAAGGCGCCAAGGCGCTGCTGGGCGTCAAGGACGCCCAAGAGCTGCTGGCACTGCAATCGAGCCTGCTGCAACCGCTGGCCGAAAAGGCCGCCGCATACAGCCGTCATCTGTACGAGATCGCTTCGAGTACCACCAGCGAATTCACCAAGACCATTGAAGGTCAGGCCGCCGACGCGCAACAACAGTTTGCCGCCATGGTCGAATCCGCCGCCAAGAACGCGCCCGCAGGGTCTGATGCCGCCGTTGCCGTCATGAAGAGCGCCGTGGCCGCTGCCAACAACGCCCTGGAGTCGGTGCAAAAAGCCGTCAAACAAGCCACCGAAGTGGCCGAAGCCAACTTCAACGCGGTGGCCAGCAGCGCCACGGCGAGCGTCAAGCCCGCTGGCAAAAAGCGTTAATTGGGTCGAGATGGGGCGACAAAAATAATTTTTCTTTCATGATTTGGCTCAAAACTCTAATCATCAAGGGAAAACCCTGAGATACTCGGTGCCATTGAAATCCGGCTATTCTGGGTTTGTGCAAGTTGTCTCCTCGGGTCCTTTCGAAACCATCAGGTTCAGGGATCCCTTAAGGGTTGGTCGCAAGACCAACCCTTTTTTTTGACAAATCAGTTCCAATCGGTGCCTCGACAACCCATCCAACGGCGCCAATCGCCCTGCCATGATTTACCCAAGCATGTCGCGTCGCCATATTGTTCGAGCCGGACTGGCCACGGCGCTTGGCACGCGGATCGGCTGGGCGCCATCTGAAACCGCCCTGGCAGCCGTGCCACAGGATGCACCGCGCAGCTTGCAGTTTCCCCGCGATCTGGGCAGCCACCCGCAGGCTGCCATTGAGTGGTGGTACGTCACCGGGGCGCTGCAAGCCGGCCCGCAACGCTTTGGGTTTCAGCTGACGTTTTTTCGGTCACGCGTCCCGAGCACGCAAGCCATGCGCTCGGCCCTTGCTGCCAAACAACTGTTTTTTGCCCACGCCGCGGTGACCGACGTGGCCAACCAGCGCTTGCTGCACGACCAGCGTATCGCCCGCGGTACGAGCCAGGGAACCGATCCAGCAGACTTGACCCACGCCAGCGATCGGGACACCCACGTCGCGATGGGCAACTGGTCGCTGGTGCGTGACGGCGCAACTTACCTTGCCGCGGCGTCGACTGCCGATTTCAGTTTGACGCTGCAGCTGCAGCAAACCCAGCCACTGCTGCTGCAAGGTCACGCGGGCTGGTCGCAAAAAGGCCCGCAGGTCACGCAGGGCAGCCATTACTACAGCCTGCCGCAGTTGCAGGTTTCCGGCGAACTGCGGATCAGGCGTCAGCCCGTGGCCGTGCTGGGTCGCGCCTGGCTTGACCACGAATGGAGTCAATCAATCCTGCCACCGGGCGCCGTCGGTTGGGACTGGATCGGCATGAATTTGCTAGACGGCAGCGCCTTGACGGCGTTTCGGCTACGCGACGCGGCCGGCCAGTCGATCTGGGCCGGCGGCTCGTGGCGTGGGTCAGGCGGTGCCGGCCCGGTGGAGACTTTCTCGGCGCAGCAGGTGCGCTTTACGCCGCTGCGTCACTGGACGAGCAACGCCACGCGGACCCGCTACCCGGTGGCCTGGCAGGTGACCGCCGGGAATCGCCACTTTGTCGTGCGCGCGGTCATCGACAACCAGGAGCTCGACAGTCGCGGCTCGACGGGTGCCGTGTACTGGGAAGGTCTGAGCGAACTTCTGGACGACCAGGACCGGCTCGTCGGACACGGTTATCTGGAAATGACCGGCTACGTCGGTCCGTTGAATCTCTAAACAATTTGCTATTTGTTAAAAAGCTAATAGCCGATTAAAAATAAGGGTTAGATGATGTTTTTGCTATCAAGTCTTGGGCCACCCCAAGCGGCAACGAGGGTGTGCCGACGATGACCATGCCCGGTTGTCGATGGCGTTGAAGGCGCGTAGACTGTGCGTCACTTCATTCAGGAGCTGGTCATGGACGTTGCCAAAGCCGAGATCTCTTCCGTACAACGCACGCAAAAGCCAACTGAGTTGCAAAGGACCCAAGCGCAAGAGCGGTCGCAGCGCCCCACCGCGGTCGATCAGGCCGCAGCGCCGCCGGCGCAGCCAGTGGTCAATACCCAGGGACAAACGACCGGGCGGTTGCTCAACGTGACTGCCTGAAGCCACCCGACCAGGCCACTGCATCATGGCAAAGCTTGCCGCCGTCAGCAGTGCTACGCCGTCGCTGGCGTCGCTGGTGTTGCGCTCACGCGCCGAACAGGCGCGTCGTGACGCCGACCGCGCCGACGGCGAAGCGCAGTCGCTGCGGCAACAGGCTGAGGCGCAAGATCGAATCGGCCGGCAGGCGCGCGAACAAGCGCAAGCGCTCGACTCGCGCAGCCGCCGGGAAAGTCCGCTGGCGCTTGGCAGCGCAGGTTTCGCTACCACGCCATTGCTGACGCCAACGCGTTCCAGTGAGCCAACCTACCTTGGCACCCTGAGCGCTGTAGTGGCGGCCGCCCAACCACTCCTCGCGCTGGATTTATCGACAACGCAAAAGAACATCGTCAAATCCAGCCTGTTCGCCACCGCCGCGACCGTCAGCAGCCGCTTGCTCGACGCGCGCGTCTGACGCGAACGCACCGCCCAAGCGCGTTGGCATCGGTTCAGGCCAACTGGCGCAGTTCCCGCAGCGCCACCGAGATTGGCGCCAGGTCAGCCTCCTGCGAAGCCATGCATTCCAGCAACTTGCGCAGCCGCGCGATGACCGTCGCGTTCTGCGTGGCCCAATCGGCGACACCTTGGTATCGTGTCAGCGCGGCCTGGGTGATTTGCGCAGCAATTGCGTAAACGTCGTCACGGGCGCTGGCCCGGGCCTGCGTTTGCCACAAGGTATCGGTGGGCAAGCGGTTGATCTGCACGCGCCAAGCCGACAAACCCAGCACGTCGTCGACTTCAAAGTAGCAGCCAGCCACCTTGGACAACGCCGCGTCAACGCCTTCACTGAGGTCCATGAGATCCAGCGCCGGGAATATGAAATCCAGCGCCGTGAGCTGACGCGCCAGCTCGGCGTCGACGCCACCATCAAGCAGTTTCTGCGTCGCTTGCCGCCATTTCTCTTGTGCTGGCACCGGCAACCAGGCGGCCAAGTGGGCGCGCAATTCGCGACCGCCTGGTTGGTAGCGGGCGATCAAGGTCGGCAGATCGGCTGCTTTGCCACGCCGGCGCAGCATCCAGCGCGAGGCCCGTTGCGCGATAGCCATCAACTTGCTGAGCAAATCGAGTTGCAGGGCGCTGGAGACGCTGTGGTCAAGCGCGTCGATTTGATCCCACAACGGCTCCAGGTCAAAGATCTCACGCGCCAGGGTGTAGGCGCGCACAACATCAGCCGTCTTGGCCACCGCTTCAGCGGCCAGGAAATTGACAAAACTTGCGCCCATGCGATTAACCAGCGTGTTGGCCAGCACGGTGGCGACTATTTCGCGTTTGAGCGGATGCTGGCCAATGCCGATGGCGTAGCTTTCTGACAGGGCTTTCGGGAAGTACGCCCCGAGCGCGCGACCGAAATAGGGGTCGTCAGGCAAGTCGCTGGCGACCAGGTCGTCGAAGATCGAGATCTTGGCGTACGCCAGCAAGACGGCGTTCTCGGGTGCGGTCAAACCCTTCTTCTGGGTCCGTCGGCGGGCAATCTCGTCGTCCGTGGGCAGGAACTCGATCGGTCGATCGAGCCGCCCTGCGCCTTCGAGCCATTGCATCAGTCGCTGCTGACCGTCGAGAAAGTATGCTGGGCGATGGCCGGCGATGTCGAGCGCCTGGGTCTGGTAATAATTGTCGGTCAACACCAGTTGGGCGACTTCGTCGGTCATCGACGCCAACAGATCATTGCGCTGCTTGAGCGTCATGTCGGCAGACTCGACGACGCGGTCGAGCAAGATCTTGATGTTGACCTCGTGGTCCGAGCAATCGACCCCCGCTGAGTTGTCGATCGCGTCGGTGTAGATCAAACCACCGTGCTGGGCATACTCAATTCGCCCGTTTTGCGTACACCCCAGGTTGCCACCCTCAACCAGCACCCGGCAGCGCAACTCACTGCCGTTGACACGAAACGCGTCGCCGGCCTTGTCGCCAACCTGCGCATGTGTCTCAAAACCCGCTTTCACGTAGGTGCCGATGCCACCGTTGTAAATGAGGTCAACTGGCGCCTTCAGAATCGCGTTGAGCACTTCCACCGGTGTCAATTCAGATGCCGCAACACCCAACACTTGCCGCGCGGCCGACGACAGTTTGATCGACTTGGCCGAACGCGCATACACGCCCCCGCCGTCAGAGATCAGTGCTTTGTCGTAATCGTCCCAGCTGGAGCGCGGCAAGGCAAACAGGCGCTGGCGCTCGGCAAAGCTCGCCGCCTCGTCAGGCGTCGGATCGATGAAGATATGTCGGTGATCAAACGCCGCCAGCAACCGGATGTGCTCGGACAGCAACATGCCGTTGCCAAAGACATCACCCGACATGTCGCCAATGCCAACGACAGTGAACGGCGTGGTTTGGGTATCGACACCGAGCGTCCTGAAATGCCGCTTCGTCGCCTCCCAGGCGCCACGCGCGGTGATGCCCATTTTCTTGTGGTCGTAGCCAACCGATCCACCCGAGGCAAAAGCGTCGCCCAGCCAAAATCCGTAGTCAGCCGAAACGCCGTTGGCAATGTCGGAAAAACTCGCCGTACCCTTGTCGGCGGCAACCACCAGATACGGATCATCAGGATCGTGACGAACGACGTTCAACGGCGGCACCACCGCGCCGTGCACGAGGTTGTCGGTCAGGTCCAGCATGCCGGACAAGAACAACTTGTAGCAGGCAATGCCTTCGGCCATAAACGCCTCGCGATCTGCCGGGTTGGGCGCGTTCTTCAGCACGAAGCCGCCTTTGGAACCCACCGGGACGATGACCGTGTTCTTGACGTGTTGCGCCTTGACCAGTCCAAGAATTTCGGTGCGGAAATCCTCGCGCCGATCGGACCAGCGGATGCCACCGCGGGCCACCTTGCCATTGCGCAAGTGCACCGCCTCGACGCGTGGCGAATAGACCCAGATTTCAAACATCGGTTTGGGCTCGGGCACTCCCGGCATCCGTCGCGGATCGAACTTGAAGCTCAGGTAAGCATGCGACTGGCCATCAGCCCCGGTTTGCCAAACGTTGGTTCGCAGAGTTGCCTGTATGGCGCCCAGGAACTGGCGCAGCACACGATCTTCTTCCAGACTTGAAACCGCGCTCAGCAGGGCCTCGATTTCGGCCGTGCATTGCTGTTGCGCAAGGTCTCGGTCGCCCGCATGGTCCGGGTTGAAGCGGGCATTGAACAAGGCCGCCAAACCCTGTGTGATCCGGGGGTTCTTGCGCAACGTCGACTCAATGTAACTTTGGCTGAAAGCAAAGCCAAGTTGCCGAAAATAGCGCGTGTACGCCCGCAGAATGGCGATGGCCCGGCCATCGAGTTGCGTCACCAGGACCAGTTGGTTGAGGTCGTCACTCTCCAGCTGGTTGCGCCACACCTGCAGAAACAGGTGCTCGAATCGGTCCTTGACCTGGGCAAACTCGACTTGTTGCGCCATCTGCAAGCCTAGGTCGTGAATCCATAGGCTGTCCGCACCCGTTTGCGTTACCTTGTAGGGTTGTTCGTCGAGCACACGCACGCCGATACGCTCAAGCACCGGCAACGAGTCAGACAACGCCACCTTCGACGTGTTGTAGATCTTCAGTCGGGCAACGCCTGCAGCGGCACCCAGCGGCAAGTACAAGCGCACCGCCATGGTGTTGTCTGGCGTCAGATTCGCCAGCACTTTGGCGTCCTCGGCGGCCACCGCACCGGGGAAGTCATCCTGGTACACCGCTGAAAAAGCCGAGGCAAACCGGTTGGCCAACGCCAGTCCGACAGATTCGCCTTCGCTTTGCAGCAAGGCCTGCTTGCAGTCGTCCTCCCAGCGTCGCGCCAGACTGGCGATGCGCGCCTCTAGCGCCGCCACGTCGGGGTGGCGTGGCGCCTCCTGTTGCGCCCGCACAAGATAGTGAATGCGCGCCAGCGGTTGATCGGTCAGCATCGGCGTGTACTCGACCGATTGGCCGTCCAGCGAGCGCATCAACACCTCGCCAATGCGGCTGCGCAGTTCGGTGTTGTAGCGGTCACGGGGCACAAAAACCAGCGCTGACGTAAATCGCCCAAATAAATCACGACGCAAGAAGACGCGGGTCCGTTGGCTTTCTTGCAGGCGCAGGATGCCGATGGCGTGGGCAATCAAAGTTGGCGTATCAATCTGCATCAGCTCGTCGCGCGGATAGCCGTTCAGAATGGCGTGCAAAGACTTGGCGGCGTGGCTATCAGGCACCACATCAGCCGCGTCGATCACCGCCGCAATGCCGCGACGCACCTGGGGAATCTCGACAACAGACTCGGCGTAGGCCTTGGACGTGTACAGGCCCAAAAAGCGCGTCTCACCGATCACGGCGCCGCTGACATCAAAGCGCTTGATCGCCAAATAGTCTAACCAGGCCGGACGATGCACCGTGGCGCGTGTCATCGCCTTGGTGACTAGTACCAACTGGTCCGACTCGAGAAAGTCCAGCGCATCCTCGGGCAAGGCGCTAACGGGCGTCTGCGCTTCGCCGCGCAACAACCCTAAACCACTTTGCGCAACCGCCTGCAGACGCACGACGCCATCGACGTTGCCAATGCTGTAATCGCGCGCTCCCAAAAAAGTAAAGTGCTGGTTCTCCAACCAACGCAGAAACGCAACGCCCTCTGTTTCCCCCTCAGACGGTGGCGCCAGACGCTGTGCTTCCTCGCACGCCTGCGCCAAGCGCGCGAGCATGGCCGACCAATCGTGTACCGCAGCACTCACGTCGCCAAGGACACTGGATATCTCTTGCGCCAGCGCCGCTCGATCAGCCGCCGAGACGATGCGATCGCACTCAACCAGGATGAACGACTGAACTTTGACTTGATCAAGTACCTGGGCATTGGCGGGCGCGGCGCTGAGCAACTCACCATCAGCGTTTTGTTCGATGGTCAGCAGCGGGTGAACAATCCAATGGGCAATGCGGCCGCCACGGTTGATGGCCATGGTGACCGAGTCAACCAGGAACGGCATGTCGTCGTGAACGATTTGCACCAGCGTATGTTCACTGCTGAAACCATCTTCGGACAGCGACGGATTGAAGACCCGAACGCGCGCACCGAATGGGTCGGGCGCTGACGCCAGCAAGCGAAGATGGGCGCTAGCCATGGCCAGCAGCTTGGTCAACCCGCGAGATTGCAACTCATCCGGGTCGGCGTTGTCGAAATACGCGACAACAAAGTCGGCGAGCGTTTGCGCGTTGCTGTCGGCGTTTTCGACAACGTACTGACGCAGTGAAGAAGTAGCGACTGACGACATGAAATGTCCTTGAGAGCTTGAAATGTCGCGAATTCTAGGAACGCTGTCCAAGCACAAAGGGCTTTTCAAACCCTGCTCATCGGGTTATGCAAACGAAACATAACCATAAAAAAGGCACGCGTGGCGCGCCGCACCGTCAAAGGCTCACATCCTGCCAATGAAGCTTCCAGGTGCCGTGAACTACGTTGTGCAACCACAGCGCGCCGGTCAGCGTCTTGCCATCAGTGACCTCACCAGTGCGGCACCACCGCATGAGCTCGTCCGGTGTCGCCGTAAAAACATCGAGAAACTCACCGTCATCCAGGCGCCGTTCACCCGCGCACAGGCCGCGGGCAAACCAGATGTCGATCACTTCGTTGGAATAGGCAATGACGGGATGCAACACGCCAGCATGCGCCCAAGAGCCGGCGCGATAGCCAGTTTCTTCGGTCAGCTCACGCTGTGCGCAGGCGAGGCAGGATTCGCCAGGGTCGAGCTTGCCCGCCGGAAACTCGATCATGACGCTCTGCACCGGGTAGCGGAACTGGCGTTCCAGCACCACCCGAACATCACCCTGTTCACCGACCAGCAAAGGCACGATCATCACCGCGCCCGGATGCCGCACATACTCACGGGCGGCGACTGCACCGTTTGGCAAACGGACTTCGTCGCTGACCACATGCAGCAGCCTGCCACGGCAAAGCTCTTTGCTGCTGAGCTTGACTTCTTCGAGATGTGTGATGTCACCAGTCTTTGCAGACACCATAGTTAACAGTGACGCAACCGTGCGCTGTCAGCGAACCAGCATTTTGACGATGGCGTCGGCGCAAAGCGCCATCAGACCACCCGGCAACAGGCCAATGATCAACAATAAGGCGCCGTTCAGACTCAGCACGGCCCGGACATCAAGTGGTGCGGCCAAACGCACCGTGGTCGTCGGTGCGTCGAAGTACATGACCTTGACCACGCGCAGGTAGTAGAAGGCACCGATCAACGACATCATGACGGCGTAGACAGCCAAGCCAATGTGCAGCGCGTCGCCGGGTGCAACAAGCGCTTGCAACACCGCCAACTTGGCATAGAAACCAACCATCGGCGGAATACCCGCCAACGAGAACATGCACAAGGCCATGACGCCCGCGTACAACGGGCTGCGTTGATTCAGACCGGCAAAGTCGGCGATCTCTTCGCTCTCAAAACCATCGCGCGACAGTAACAGGATGACGCCGAAACTGGCCAAAGTGGTCAGCACATAGGAAACGACGTAGAACATCGACGCGCTGTAGCCGTTACCGGCCGCGTCAACGTTGGCACCGACCATACCGGAAAGCATGCCGATCAGCACAAAACCCATGTGCGAGATGGTCGAAAAAGCCAACATCCGCTTGAGATTTGTCTGAGCAATAGCCGCAAGATTGCCCACGGCCAGCGAACCCACCGACAACACCATCAACATCTGCTGCCAATCGATTGCCAACGGCATCAGACCTTCGACCAGCAAGCGAATCATCACGGCAAAGGCGGCCAATTTTGGGGCTCCACCGACCATCAATGTCACAACTGTCGGCGCACCCTGGTAAACGTCAGGAATCCACATGTGAAACGGCACCACGCCCAGCTTGAACGCCAGCCCGGCGACGATAAATACCAGACCGAACACGAGCACCTGATGCTTCACTTGGCCCGAGCTGATGACCTTGAAAACTTCTTGCAAATCCAGCGACCCGGTGGCGCCGTACAGCATCGACATGCCATACAGCAGGAAGCCTGAAGCCAACGCACCGAGAACAAAATACTTCATGGCTGCTTCGGTCGACACCGTATGGTCACGACGCAGCGCCACCATGGCGTAGCTGGACAACGTGAGCAGTTCAATGCCCATGTAGATGACCAGAAAGTTGCTGCCGGAGATCATGACAAACATGCCCAACAGCGCAAACAGGCTTAGCGTAAACAATTCACCACCACGCAACATCGTTCGGCGCGCCGCGTAGACACGACCATAGACCAAAGTCGCCATCAAGGCCAACGCGGCAAAGCACTTCAGCCAATTGCCCATCGGATCACTGACCACCATGTTGCCAAAGGCATAAGTCGTGTTGCCTGCGGCGGCGTACTGGGCTTGCAACCACGCGACCACCGCCAGGGTCACCAGGGTAAGCAGATAGGTTGGCGCGCGACCGGTGTCCTTGACGGCCAGATCAAACAAGGCGATCAGGCAGGCCATGACCAGCAAGATCAATTCGGGGTAAACCGTCAGCAAACTGAGTTTGTCAATCATTTCAATCTCTTGTCTAGAAAATCAGGGCGAGACGCGCTTACGGCAGCTTCGATACGGCCACGTGCCTGAGCAGTTCAGTCACCGAGACATCCATCACGTCGGTAAACGGCTTCGGATACAGGCCGAGATACAAAACGGCAATCGCCAGCAAACTCAGAAAGAAAAACTCACGTGCGTTGATGTCCTTGAGGTTCTTGACCTTCTCGTTGGTGACCGGTCCCAGATAGACACGCTTGACCATCCACAAGGTGTAGGCAGCACCGAAGATCAGCGCGCTGGCTGCCGCCAGTCCAACCCAGAAATTAACCTTCACCGCACCGAGAATCACCATCCATTCGCCAACAAACCCCGCTGTGCCAGGCAAACCGCAATTGGCCATGGCGAACAACATGGCAAACGCCGCAAACTTGGGCATGGTGTTGACGACGCCACCGTAACTGGCAATTTCACGCGAGTGCACCCGGTCGTACAAAACGCCAATGGCCAGGAACATGGCAGCAGAGACAAAACCGTGCGAGATCATTTGCACAATCCCGCCAGCCACCCCCAGACTATTGAAGATGAAGAAGCCCAGCGTGACAAAGCCCATGTGCGCCACCGACGAGTAAGCTACCAGCTTTTTCATGTCCTTCTGAACCATCGTCACCAGTCCGACATAAATCACCGCGGCTAACGAGAGGCCAATCATCAAGCCAGCCCACGCATGCGAGGCATCGGGGGCAATCGGCAACGAGAAGCGCAGAAAACCGTACGCTCCCAGCTTCAGCATGATCGCCGCCAACACCGCCGAGCCTCCCGTCGGCGCTTCAACGTGAACGTCCGGCAACCAGGTATGCACTGGCCACATCGGCACCTTCACTGCGAACGCCGCAAGGAAGGCAAAGAACAAGAGCGTCTGTGCATTCGCTGCAAGCGGCATTTTTTGCCAGGTCGCCAAGTCAAAGCTGCCGCCCGACGCCAAATACAGATAAATTAGGGCAACCAGCATCAGCAGCGAACCGAGCAACGTGTACAGGAAGAACTTGAAGGCCGCGTAAATCTTGTTCGGACCACCCCAGACGCCGATGATCAGGTACATCGGAATCAGGGTCGCCTCGAAAAACACATAAAACAGCATGCCGTCCAGCGCGCAAAACACGCCGATCATCAAGCCGCTGAGGATCAGAAACGCACCCATGTACTGATTGACGCGGCTGGTAATGACCTCCCAGCCGGCAATCACGACAACGACGTTGATAAACGCCGTCAACAACACGAACCACAGCGAAATGCCGTCAACACCCAAGTGGTAGTTGACATTAAAGCGCGCAATCCATGGCGACATTTCGCTGAACTGCATTGCCGCGGTTGACGTGTCGAACTGCGTGTACAACGGCACCGTCACCAGCAAGCTGACAACTGCGCCAATCAATGCAATCCAACGCACCACTTGCACCTGGTCGTCACGACCCAAGGCGAGCAACACGACACCAAAGAGAATTGGTGTCCAGATAGCCAGGCTCAACAAACCCATTTTTATCTTTCTCCTATTTGAGCCAGACGAAATACGTCATGAAAACGAAGACACCGAGCACCATGGTGAGAGCGTAGTCGTACAAATACCCCGTCTGCACTTTGCGCACGACGGCAGAGACCCAGCCGACGACACGCCACGACCCATTGACGACGGCACCGTCGATCACAGCTTGGTCGCCGCCTTTCCAAAGCGCCACGCCCAAGCCGCGCGCCGTCGGCGCGACGACGTTTTCGTTGAACCAATCCATGTAGTACTTGTTTTCCAGCAAGGTATGCAGTGGCTTGAACGTGCGCTGAATAGTCGCTGGCAAACCGGGGTTGACCATGTACATGTAGTACGACAAGGCAACGCCCGCCAACGCCAGCCAGAACGGTGCCGACGTCAAACCATGAACAGCCATTTGCACCGGTCCATGGAATTCTTCACGTAACAACTCCATGGCCTTGTGAATTTCCGGACTCACAAAAATGGCACCGTTGAAAAACTCGCCGAACAACATCGGACCAATCGTCATGTAGCCGAGCAGAACCGAAGGAATGGCCAACATCACCAGCGGCACCGTGACGACCCAAGGAGACTCGTGCGGTTTGTGCGCAGCACCATGATCACTGTGACCATGGCCATGATGTGCATCCGGATTGCGATCAAAGCGCTCGGCACCATGGAACACCAAGAAATACAAACGGAAGGAATAGAACGCTGTGACGAACACGCCCGCCAGCACGGCGAAATAAGCAAACCCGGCGGCCGGCAAGTTACTGGCGTGCACCGCGACGATGATTTCGTCCTTCGAATAAAAACCCGAGAAGAACGGCGTACCAATCAGCGCCAACGAACCAACCAGCGAGGTGATCCAGGTGATGGGCATGTATTTGCGCAAGCCGCCCATCCAGCGAATGTCCTGATTGTGGTGTACCCCCATGATGACCGACCCGGCGGCCAGGAACAGCAAGGCTTTGAAAAAGGCGTGCGTCATCAGGTGAAACACGGCAACCGAATACGCCGACGCGCCCAAGGCGACGGTCATGTAGCCCAGCTGAGACAGCGTGGAATAGGCCACCACACGCTTGATGTCGTTTTGAATAATGCCTAGGAATCCCATGAACAGGGCCGTAATGCCGCCGATGATCAAGACAAAATTCAGGGCAACCTCGCTCAATTCGAACAATGGCGACATGCGCGCCACCATGAAGATGCCCGCCGTCACCATAGTCGCCGCGTGGATGAGCGCGGAGATGGGGGTCGGACCTTCCATCGAGTCCGGCAACCAGACGTGCAACGGAAACTGGGCTGACTTGCCCATGGCACCCACAAACAGGCCGATACAAATGACGCTGACCAACATCCAGTCGGTGCCGGGCAAGGTCATGGACGCCAACATCGGCGCTTTGGCGAAGGTCTCGGTGTAATTGAGGGTGCCGGTGTAGGCCGCCAGCAACCCAATGCCCAGTATGAATCCGAAGTCACCGACGCGGTTGACCAGAAACGCCTTCATATTGGCAAAAATAGCGCTGGGCTTGTTAAACCAGAAACCGATCAGCAGGTAGGAAACCAGACCGACCGCCTCCCAACCGAAGAACAGCTGCAACATGTTATTGCTCATCACGAGCATCAACATGGAGAAAGTGAACAGCGAGATATAGGCAAAAAATCGGTTGTAGCCCTCGTCTTCTTCCATGTAGCCAATGGTGTAGATATGCACCATCAAGGAGACGAAACTGACAACACACATCATCATCGCGGTCAGACCGTCAACGAGGAAGCCAACCTCCATCTTCAGGCCACCGACGATCATCCAGGTATAGATCGTCTCATTGAACCGTGCGCCGTCCAGCACCACACTTTTGAGCGTTGCCGCAGATAGCAAGAATGCCAGCAACACGCCCAGAATTGCCAATGAATGCGAGGCGCGCCGGCCAATCACGTTGCCAGCGAACTTGGTGCCCAGAATACCGGCACCAATCGCGCCAACCAACGGTGCCAACGGCACCAGCAGCAGCGTGGAGGCTGAAAGGGTTTGACTCATTTACTGTTATCCCTTCAACGAATCGAGTTCGTCAACATTGATACTGGCCTTGTTGCGGAACAACAAAACCAGAATCGCCAGGCCGATGGCCGATTCCGCCGCGGCCACGGTCAAAATGAAGAAGACAAAAATCTGACCGTGCAAGTCGCCCAAGTAATGGGAGAAAGCGACAAAGTTGGTATTGACCGCCAGCAGCATCAACTCGATGGCCATCAACAGAACAATCAGGTTCTTGCGGTTCAAGAAAATCCCGACGACCGAGAGCGCAAAAAGCATGGCCCCTAACGACAAGAAATGACCTAACGTGATCGTCATGCTTTGTTCTCCAACGAAGTCTCAGGGGCAGACTCAACGGGCAAGGACGGTTTGGTGGCAGCCAGCTTCACCACAACCAACCGGTCTTTGGACTTGACGCGAACTTGCGCATCAGGGCTGATCAATTTGCTGTCCTTGCGCTCGCGCAACGTCAATGCGATCGCTGCAAACATGCCAACCAGCAAAATCGCCGCGGCGATCTCCAGCGGATACAGGTAGTACGTGTAGAGCAATTTGCCGAGTTCGCGGGTATTTGAGACGCCAGCGGCCGTCCCGTTGACAACGACCGGATCGTCAGTCACCCGGAAGCCGCCCATCAAGACCGCGGACATTTCCAGAACAATAAAGACGCCAACCGCCGCGGCAACGGGAAAGTTCTTCCAGAACCCACGGCGCAGGGCCTCAATTTTGATGTCGAGCATCATCACGACAAACAAGAACAACACCATGACCGCACCGACGTACACCAAAATCAGCGAAAGCGACAAGAACTCGGCTTTCAACAACATCCAGACCAGCGAAGCCTGAAAGAACGTCAGCACCAGGTACAACACGGCGTGCACCGGATTGCGTGCCGTGATGACCCGGAACGCGGCAAATAGCAAAATGATCGAGAAAAAATAAAAAAGACCGCTCGTGACACTCATGGTTCAGATTCCTTCGTAAGGCGGGTCAGCGGTATTGGGCGTCGGCTTGCTTGGCTGCGGCAATCTCGGCCTCATAGCGGTCGCCGACCGCCAGCAACATCTCCTTGGTGAAGTACAAGTCGCTGCGCTTTTCGCCGTGGTATTCAAGAATGTTGGTTTCAACGATCGAATCGACTGGGCAACTCTCCTCGCAAAAGCCGCAAAAAATGCACTTGTTCAGGTCAATGTCGTAGCGGGAGGTGCGCCGGGAACCGTCGCCCCGAACCTCGGACTCGATGGTGATGGCCATGGCCGGACAAACCGCTTCACACAATTTGCAGGCGATGCATCGTTCTTCGCCGTTCTCGTAGCGGCGCAACGCGTGCAGGCCGCGAAAACGCGGCGACAACGGCGTCTTTTCTTCAGGGTACTCAAGCGTGATTTTGCTGCGGAAGGCATAGCGGCCGGTCAACCGCATGCCCTTGAGTAACTCAACCAGAAAAAAACTGGAAATAAAATCCTTCAGAGAAAACGCACACACCTCGGCGACCCCAGCAGAATTCAAGTTTGCATTTGACATAGGCGCCTCAACTTACTTCCAGATATTCCAGGGGGTCTGCATCCACACACCAATCAGCACCAACCACACCAGCGTCACTGGAATGAAAATCTTCCATCCCAGCCGCATGATCTGGTCATAACGAAAACGCGGGAACGTCACCCGGACCCAGATAAACAGCGTCATCACGGCGAAGGTTTTCAAACCCAGCCAGATCCACCCCGGCACGGCGTTAAACACCGCGCTGTCGATGGGCGACAACCACCCCCCCAGAAACATCGTTGTGACCAGCACCGAAACCAGCCAGATATTGGCGTACTCAGCCATCTGGAACATCGCCCACGACATCCCGGAATATTCGACCATGTGCCCCGCGACGATCTCGGACTCACCCTCGATCACGTCAAACGGCGTACGGTTGGTCTCAGCGAGACCCGAAACAAAATAGACCACCATGATCGGCAGCAGGGGCAACCAGTTCCACGACAGGAAGTTCAAGCCCTTCTGCACGAAAAAGCCGTGGTTCTGCCCCATGACGATGTCGGTCATGTTCAAGCTGGCCGACACCATCAACACCACCAGAAAGCAAAATCCCATGGCGATCTCATAGCTGACCATCTGCGCCGATGCACGCAACGCGCCGAGAAACGCGTACTTGGAGTTGGATGACCATCCCGAAATGATCACGCCATAGACCTCCATTGAGGCAATGGCCATCAAAAACAGCAAACCAGCATTGACGTTCGCGACAGCCACTTCAGGTCCAAAAGGTACCACTGCCCAAGCGGCCAATGCCGGCGCCACCGTGAGCACCGGCCCGACAAAAAACAGCGCCTTGTCGGCGGCCGACGGACGAACAATTTCCTTCGTCATCAACTTCAACGCGTCGGCAATCGGTTGCAGCAATCCCCAGGGACCGACACGGTTTGGACCGAGGCGAATTTGCACCCAACCGAGCAACTTGCGCTCCCACAGCGTGGCATAAGTCACCGCGCCCAGAACGATCATGAGAACAACTGTCACCTTGAGCAGGGCCCAGATCAACGGCCACGCCAAATCCGACCACCAGGACGCCGCAAGGAGTCCCTGACCGAACGAAAAAAGCCAGTCGCTCATGCTGCAACCTCCGATTGACCTGTGACTCTCGCATCGGCGGTCTGTTGCAACGAAGCAGCGCGCCGCACCAACCCGTCGAGCTGATAAATTGACGCCACGAACGGCTCTGAAACGTCCAGCCGATCGCGTTGACCCGTAGCACTGACGTTGCTCAACCTGTCAGGTGTAACGGCTGGCGCCACACCGTCTGCGGTGACGCCCAGGGCACGAACCAAGACGGCTGGCGACGCATCAAAGTCAAAACCCGGCAAGCCAAGAATATCGGCCAACGCACGCAACACCTTCCAGGCCGGTCGCGTCTCCCCCAACGGCTTGACAACAGCGTAAAAGCTTTGCAACCGCCCCTCGGCATTGACGTAAGAACCTGAGGTCTCCGTAAATGGCGCGATCGGCAACAACACGTCGCTGAATTCCATATTGGCTTTGAACGGACTCAGCGACACAACCATTTCAGATTGCGTCAATGCGTGGACGGAGTCAGCACCCAAAGCCGCGTCGTACAACGGCTCGACGTTCAGCAGGATCGTCGCCTTGAGGCCGCCAGCCAGCATGCGGCCAGCATGCATGGCACCGACACCGGGCAAAGCGCCGACCAGCTGCGCCCCGACAGTATTGGCAGCTTCGGTCAAGTAACCGACTCGAGCGCCGGTCTGCTCACCGATCCAGTTAGCCAAAGCCAACAAGTCTGCCGCAAACGGATGATGGGCGGCGCCGTTACCCAGCAGCACGGCCTTGCGCTCGCCGGCGAGCAACGAGCGTGCAATGTGGCTTGCGGCCTCGGTCACAGCGGCCGGCTGCGGTGCGGCAATCGCCTTGTCCTGGGCCACTGCCGCCGCCACGGACGCCAGCAATCCGAGCCATCCGGACGGCGCACTGACGCTCGCACTGGCCAAAGGCATGGCCCACTCGGCTGCCCCCGACGTAATGGCATGAACCGCCGCCCCCGAGCGCACCGCCTGACGAATGCGCTGGGCAAACAGCGGATGGTCTTTGCGCAGATTGGCGCCGACGACCAACACTGCTTGCAATGTCGACAAATCGGCAATTGCCATGCCCAACCAACGTGCGCCAGGTTGCGACGGTTCGAACTCCGCATGACGCAGCCGATAGTCAATGTTTTCACTACCCAGACCACGAACCAAAGCACCGGCCAGATACAGTTCTTCAAGCGTACTGTGTGGGCTCACCAACGCGCCAATGGCGCCCGCACCGTGCTCGGCCTTGATGTTGCGCAGTCCGTGGGCGACGTACTCGAGCGCCGTCTTCCAATCGACTTCGGTCCACTTGCCGCCTTGCTTGATCATCGGTTTGGTCAACCGATCCGCGCTGTTCAAAGCTTCGTAGGAAAAACGATCACGGTCAGCAATCCAACACTCATTGACCGCTTCGTTCTCAAAGGGCACCACGCGCATGACCCGGTTATTCTTGACCTGAACGATCAGATTGGCACCGGTGGAGTCATGCGGGCTGATGGACTTGCGACGCGACAACTCCCAGGTTCTGGCGCTGTAGCGGAAGGGTTTGCTCGTCAAAGCGCCAACCGGGCAAATATCGATCATGTTCCCAGACAGCTCAGAGTCGACCGACTGCCCAACGAAGGCCTCAATCTCAGAGTGTTCGCCGCGATTGGACATGCCCAATTCCATGACGCCGGCAATCTCTTGCCCGAAACGGACACAGCGTGTGCATTGAATGCAACGGGTCATTTCCTGCATCGAAATCAAGGGGCCCGCTTCCTTGGCCTTGACGACGCGCTTCTCTTCTTCGTAGCGCGACGTTGAGCCGCCATAGCCAACGGCCACATCCTGTAGCTGGCACTCGCCACCCTGGTCGCAAATCGGGCAATCGAGCGGGTGGTTGATCAACAAAAACTCCATCACCGACTGCTGTGCCTTGAGGGCCTTGTCGGTCTTGGTGTGCACCACCATCCCTTGTGTCACCGACGTGGCGCAAGCCGGCATCGGCTTGGGCATCTTCTCAATGTCCACCAGACACATCCGGCAATTGGCCGCAATGCTGAGCTTTTTGTGGTAGCAGAAGTGGGGAATATGAGCGCCGGACTTCTCGGCCGCGTGCATCACCGTACTGCCTTCGGCAATGTCTATTTTTTTTCCGTCGAGTTCAATTTCAATCATCTGGGGCTCGCTCAAACGTAAGCTGGAACCATGCAGGTCTTGTGCAGCACGTGGTACTCAAATTCAGGCAGAAAGTGCTTGAGCATGGCACGCACCGGCATGGCCGCTGCGTCACCCAAAGCACAGATCGTGCGCCCTTGAATGTTTTCAGCGACAGAATTCAACAAGTCCATGTCTGCGAGACGTCCGTGACCGGTCTCTATGCGATCAACCACGCGTGACAGCCAACCGGTTCCCTCCCGACACGGGGTGCATTGACCGCAGGACTCGTGCATGTAGAAATAGCTCAGACGTTGCAAGCTTTTAACCATGCAGCGTGAATCGTCGAGCACGATGACCGCACCAGAGCCGAGCATCGACCCGGCCTTGGCGATCGAGTCATAGTCCATGGTGCAATCCATGATGATGCCGGCCGGAAGCACCGGTGACGACGAGCCGCCGGGAATGACCGCTTTGAGCTGGCGCCCCTTGCGCACCCCCCCTGCGAGTTCCAACAATTTGGCAAACGGCGTGCCCATGGGCACTTCGTAGTTGCCGGGCAACTCGACGTCACCGCTGACCGAATAAATTTTGGTACCACCGTTGTTTGGCTTGCCGCAGGCCACGTACGCCGCGCCACCGTTGCGAATGATCCAAGGGACCGCCGCGAAGGTTTCGGTGTTATTGATAGTCGTTGGCTTGCCGTACAAACCAAAGCTTGCCGGGAACGGCGGTTTGTAACGGGGTTGCCCCTTCTTGCCTTCCAACGACTCAAGCAGCCCGGTTTCTTCACCGCAAATATAAGCACCGAACCCGTGCGCGGCGTGCAACTGAAAATTGAAGCTGCTGCCGAGAATGTTGCTACCCAGATAGCCGGCGGCGCGCGCTTCTTCAAGGGCTTCTTCAAAACGCTGGTAGGTGTGAAAAATCTCACCGTGAATGTAGTTGTAGCCAACGCCGATCCCCATGGCGTAGGCGGCGATGATCATGCCCTCAATCACGATATGCGGATTGAACTCCATGATGTCGCGGTCTTTGCAGGTACCGGGCTCGCCCTCATCGGAATTGCAGACCAGATATTTTTGACCTGGGAACTGACGCGGCATGAAACTCCACTTCAAACCCGTCGGAAAACCCGCGCCACCGCGGCCGCGCAAAGACGATTCCTTGACGACCGCAATGACCTGCTCAGGGGTCAAACCAGGGGCGCCAGGCTGACCCAGCACTTGGCGCAAGGCGGCATAGCCACCGCGCGACTCATAGTCCTTCAAGCGCCAGTTCGCGCCGTTCAAGTCGGCCAGAATTTGCGGCGAAATATGACGATTGTGGAAACAGGTCTGAACACCCGTCGCCTGGAACTGTGCCAGCAAGCTTGCCGCGTTCATGCCTTGCCCTCCAGAGCACGCAATCCGTCAATCAATTGATCGAGCTTGTCGTCACTCATAAAACTGCACATGTTGGTGTCGTTGACCAGCAGCACCGGCGAATCGGCGCAGGCGCCCAGACACTCACATTCCTGAAGCGTAAACAAGCCATCCGGGGTCGTCTGGTTGTGGTCAACACCTAGCTTGCTTTTCAAGTGGGCCAGCGCCTTGGCGCCGTTACGCAACTGGCATGGCAGGTTGGTACAGACGTTGAGCTTGTATTTGCCAACCGGGCGTTGGTTGTACATGTTGTAGAAGCTGGTCACCTCGTGCACTGCCATCGGCGCCATACCCAGATAGTCAGCGACGAATTTTTCACTCTCGCTGCTGACAAACCCAAGCTCCTGCTGGACGATCCGCAGACACGCCATGACGGCTGACTGGCGCTGATCGGCAGGGTACTTGGCGACTTCTTTGGCGAACGCTGCCTTGGATTTTTCAGAAATCATCTGTCGACTTCCCCAAACACGATATCCATCGTTCCGATGATTGCCACGGCGTCGGCAATCATGTGGCCCTTGCCCATCTCATTGAGCGCCGACAGGTGCACGAATGCCGGGGGCCGAATCTTCAGGCGATAGGGCTTGTTGGCCCCGTCGCTAATCAGGTAGATGCCGAATTCACCCTTTGGATGCTCAATGGCCGCATAGGCCTCACCCTCGGGCACCGGAAAGCCCTCACTGAACAACTTGAAATGATGAATCAACGCTTCCATGTTGGTCTTCATGGATTCGCGATCGGGCGGCGCGACCTTGTGGTTGTCGGTGATGACCGGACCCGGGTTGGCACGCAACCAATCGACACACTGCTTGATGATGCGGTTGGCCTGCTTCATCTCTTCCATACGGACAAGGTAGCGATCGTAGGTGTCACCCGTCTTGCCAACCGGGATATCGAAATCGAGCTGGTCGTAGACCTCATAAGGCTGCGACTTGCGTAAGTCCCAGACCACACCAGAGCCACGCAGCATCGGCCCGGTGAAACCAAGGTTCAAGGCGCGCTCCGGCGTCACCACGCCAATACCCACCGTGCGCTGCTTCCAGATTCGATTCTCGGTCAACAGCGTGTGGTACTCGTCCAGATGGGTCGGAAAGCGTTGCGTAAAGTCGTCGATGAAATCGAGCAGACTGCCGCCGCGGTTGCGATTGAGTCCGTCGGTGGACTTGGCGCTGCGAATTTTGTTGGGCTTGTGGCGCGGCATCGCGTCAGGTAAGTCGCGATAGACCCCACCCGGACGGAAGTACGCCGCATGCATGCGCGCACCACTGACGGCTTCGTACATGTCGAACAAGTCTTCGCGCTCGCGAAAGGCATAGAGCATGACGGTCATGGCGCCGCAGTCGATTGCGTGCGCACCAACCCAGAGCAGGTGGTTGAGCAGACGGGTAATTTCAGCAAACATCACACGGATGTACTGGGCCCGCAACGGCACCGCGATGCCAAGCATTTTTTCAACGGCCAGACAATACGCCTGCTCGTTGCACATCATGGACATGTAGTCCAGCCGATCCATGTACGGCAAGGCCTGCAAAAAGGTCTTGCTCTCGGCGAGCTTTTCGGTGGCGCGATGCAGCAGACCGATATGCGGGTCAGCGCGCTGGATGACTTCGCCGTCCAACTCAAGCACCAGACGCAACACGCCGTGCGCTGCCGGGTGCTGCGGGCCAAAGTTCAGGGTGTAATTTTTGATCTCAGCCATGACTTAACTTGCTTTATGCAGGCCCCCGTAGTTCTCTTCACGAATGACGCGCGGCGTGATTTCACGCGGCTCAATCGTGACCGGCTGGTAGACCACCCGCTGTTGCTCGGCGTCATAACGCATTTCAACGTGCCCTAACATGGGGAAATCCTTGCGGAACGGATGGCCGATAAAGCCATAGTCGGTCAGAATGCGCCGCAAGTCGTCGTGCCCTTCAAAGACAATGCCAAACAGGTCAAAAGCCTCGCGCTCAAACCAGTTGGCCGCACTCCAGACTTCGCAAACTGACGGCAGCACCGGCGCGTCATCGTCAGCGGTAAAGACCTTGACACGGACCCGCTGGTTGAGTGACACGGACAACAAGTGCAAGACAACACAGAAGCGCTGACCGTCCCAGGTACCGCTTTTGTAGGTCGAGTAATCCACCCCGCACAGGTCAATCAACTGCTCGAAGCGGCACGATGGATGGTCGCGCAACAGGCGTACCGCCTGCGCGTAATCCGCCGCCTTCACGACAACGGTCAACTCACCCAGGCTGACAGCGCTGCTCGCAAGCAATTCGCCCAGCGCCTGGCCCACCTGCGTTTGCAGCCGCAGTGGATTTACAGCATATTCAGTCATGTCAGAACCCTTCAGGTGCGTGCAATGGTTTGCGTACGGCGAATCTTGCTCTGCAACTGAAGGATGCCGTAGACAAGCGCCTCAGCGGTCGGCGGACAGCCGGGCACATAGACGTCAACCGGAACGATGCGGTCGCAACCGCGAACCACCGAATAACTGTAGTGGTAGTAACCACCGCCATTGGCGCAAGAACCCATACTGATCACCCAGCGCGGCTCGGCCATTTGGTCGTACACCTTGCGAAACGCCGGCGCCATCTTGTTGGTCAAAGTACCAGCCACGATGATCAAGTCAGACTGCCGCGGACTTGGACGAAACACCTCAGCACCAAAACGGCTGATGTCATAACGCGCCGCCGCCGCGTGCATCATTTCCACCGCGCAGCACGCCAGGCCAAACGTCATCGGCCAGACCGAACCAGTTTTGGCCCAATTCACCACCGCGTCGTAGTTGGTGGTGACAAAGCCCTTGTTGAGAATGCCTTCGATCATCGCCTTACTCCCAATCCAGTGCGCCCTTGAGCCACATGTAGACAAAGCCGATCGTCAGAATGGTGACAAACTCCAACCCCACCAAAAACCCGTAGAGACCCAGCTCTTTGAGGGTGACGGCCCAGGGAAAAAGCAAGGCCGTTTCCAGATCAAACAAAATGAACAAAATGGCAATCAGGTAGTACCGCACGTCGAACTTCATGCGGGCATCGCCAAAGGCTTCGAAGCCGCATTCGTAAGCGGAATTTTTGGCGGTATAGGGACGATTGGGACCGAGGATGTAGCCGATGATTTGCGGCATCACACCGACTGTTATGCCGATGATGACGAAGAGAATCACAGGCAGGTATTGTGCAAGATTCATCTGGCGAGTTTGTTTCAATGATCGGTTTGCCGCATTGACATACGTCAAACTTTTTCTTACTTGGTGCCGTCGGCGAGACTCGAACTCGCACAGCTTTCGCCACTACCACCTCAAGATAGCGTGTCTACCAATTTCACCACGACGGCCAGGATTTTCTGCTTCGCCAAACCACCGCACTCGGCGTGCCATAGCAACTGTTGAAGCGCGCCAGAGTTTACCCCGGATTCCCCACAGTTCCTGCGGAAATCAGGGGCGCTGAAGCACAATTATTTGCTCGGAATTTGCGCCGCGCCCGAGGCGGCCGCGACCGGCGCGACCGGTGGCGCAACAGGGGCCACCAACGTGGCATTTTCCAGCACACTGCCCGAGGTCGGCGCGCTGCGCAACGACCCAAAATAGGCCAGTGCCAAAGTGCTGGCAAAAAAGATTGTTGCCAACACGGCGGTGGTGCGCGACAAGAAATTTGCGCTACCGCTGGCGCCAAAAAGACTGCCCGAGCCGCCGCTGCCAAACGCGGCGCCCATGTCAGCGCCCTTGCCGTGCTGCACCAGAATCAAGCCCACCATGGCGATCGCCGAGATCAACTGTACCGCCAACAAAATCGTCCAGATCACGTTCATGAATTACTCCAAAATGAATACGCCGCCGGCTCAATGCGCAGCGGCAATAATGGTCAAAAAGTCGGCCGCCTTCAATGCCGCGCCGCCAATCAAACCACCGTCAATATCAGGTTGCACCAACAGCTGCGCCGCGTTAGCAGCGTTCATGCTGCCACCGTACAACAGCTTGATTCGATCAGCACTGGGCGACGCCGCCTTGAGCTGGGCACGCAGCACCGCGTGGACCTGCTGTGCCTGCTCCGGTGTCGCCGTCTTGCCGGTACCAATCGCCCAAACCGGTTCGTAGGCGACGACGATCTCGCTGACGCAATGGCCGTTGCGGTGAATCACCGCGGCCAGCTGGCGCTTGACAACCTCGTCGGTTTGATCCGCCTCACGCTGCGCCAGGGTTTCGCCCACGCAAACGATGGGGGTCACGCCGCACTGCAGCGCGCGCTGCGCCTTGAGCGCGACCGCATCGTCGCTTTCGCCGTGGTACTGGCGCCGTTCAGAATGACCGACGATGGCGTAGCGCACGGCAAAATCTTTCAGCATCGCCGCCGACATCTCGCCGGTGAAAGCGCCCGCCTCGTGCGCCGAGACGTCCTGCGCCGCCAAGTCGATGGCACTACCGGCGAGCAGCGCTTGACACTGGGCCAGGTACGGCGCGGGCACAGCGACGGCCACCTGACACTGCGGCTGCCCCAGACCCGCCAAGATCGCCCGCAGCAGCTGCGCGTTGGCGACCAGGCTGCCGTTCATCTTCCAGTTGCCGGCAATCAGTTTTTTCTTCATGCGTTTGCCCATGTCAAAACAATTTTTCCGACGTGCTGATTTGACTCCATCAGCGCATGCGCCTGCGCCGCATCAGCTGCGGCAAAGGTAGCGAAGACCACCGG
>JBBIGT010000013.1:0-24437 GCA_037447395.1 Comamonadaceae bacterium
GAGCCTGCTGGCCGCCTGCGCGACCGTGCCACCACCCAGCGCTGAGCAAGTGCCGCCGGTCAATTACGGGCTGGCCACTGCGGCCGCGCCAGACGCCGTCAACCCAGATTTGCCCGGGCTGAAGCCGCCGGTCTATCCGAGTGACGGCCTGCGACCGCTGTCGACCATCGAACTGGACCGCACCCCGGTACACGCGCTGCTGCCGCCAGCCGACATCTGGGAACGCATTCGTCGCGGCTTTGCCATGCCCGACCTGCAAAATGACCTGGTCGTTGACCGCGAGCAGTGGTACGTCGCGCACCCGGACTACGTGCAGCGCATGACCGAGCGTGGCGGTAAATATCTTTTTTATATCGTCGAAGAGATCGAACGACGCAACATGCCGACCGAATTGGCCTTGCTGCCGTTCATTGAGAGTGCCTTCAACCCGCAAGCCGTCTCCAGCGCCAAGGCCGCGGGCATGTGGCAGTTCATGCCGGCGACGGGGCGCGTCTTCGACCTGCGGCAGAACATGTTCCGCGACGACCGCCGCGACGTATTGGCCTCGACGCGCGCCGCGCTCGACTACCTGCAAAAACTCTACGACATGTTTGGCGACTGGCATTTGGCGCTGGCCGCCTACAACTGGGGCGAAGGCAGCGTCGGCCGGGCCATCGCCAAAAACAAGAAAGCCGGCCTGAACGCCGCGTACAGCGACCTGAAGATGCCAATGGAAACGCAGCTGTATGTGCCGAAGTTGCAGGCCACCAAGAACATCGTCGCAACGCCGGAGAACTTTGCCCTGACCCTGCCGGCCATTGGCAACCATCCGTATTTTCAGACGGTCGACGTTCGCCGCGATATTGACGTGAGGCTGGCCGCCGAACTGGCCGAAGTGCCGCTGGCCGACTTCCGGGCGCTGAACCCGTCGATCGCCCGACCGGTCTTGTTGGCTGCCGGAACACCGCAGATCCTGCTGCCGTGGGACAACGCGGCGATCTTTCAGACTAACCTGGAGCGTTACCCAGGCGACCAGCTGGCCAGTTGGACAGCCTGGATCGCACCGGCCACGCTCAAGCCCGCTGACGCGGCCAAGCGTGTCGGCATGACTGAGTCAGAGCTGCGCGAAGTCAACAAAATTCAGGGGCGGATGCTGATCAAGGCTGGCTCGACGCTGTTGGTTCGCCGCTCGGCCAGCCACGCGCAGGACGTCAGTCTGCAAGTTGCCAATACGGCGACGCTCGACTTGGCACCGGAAGTTGCCTTACGTAAATTGGTCGTCAAGGCGGGCAAGAAAGACAGCTTGATTTCGCTGGCCAAGCGTTACCGTGTCAGCGTCGAACAAGTTGCCCTTTGGAACCAACTCGACGCCGGTACACGGCTGAAGGCTGGTCAAGCATTGGCCTTGTATGTGCCGGCCAAGGCGACAAAAAAGACAGCGCGCGCCAGTGGCCGCAAGGCCGTCAAGGTTGCGGCAAAAGCCGCCAGGAAAACCACCAAGAAAAGCACCAAGGTCGCCAGCCGATAGTCATCGGCCATGCCGCGCCCTGACAGTCGCACCCCAGACGTCGCTTGCCGCGGGTCAACCGCTTGGCAGGATGCCCGCCGTCAACGCCGGTCGACCAGCGCGTGGGCGATGGTGCTCAGGTCGACGTACTCGAGCTCGCTACCCACCGGCACACCGCGCGCCAGACGCGTCAGCTGCAGACCGTGGTCTTTGAGACCCTGGCTGATGACGTGGGCGGTGGCCTCGCCCTCGGCGGTGAAGTTGGTCGCCAGGATGACCTCGGTGACGCTGCCATCAAGCGCCCGGTCGAACAACTTGCGCAGACCCATTTCGTTGGGGCCCAGGCCGTCCAGCGGACTGATGCGCCCCATCAACACAAAATACAGTCCCTTGAAGGCGCCGGTGCGCTCCACCGCCGACTGATCGGCCGGCGTCTCCACCACGCACAGCTTGCTGGCGTCACGCCGCGGGTCTTGGCAGAGGGGGCAGAGTTCGTGCTCGGAAAACGTATGGCAGCGCTGGCAATGCACGATGCGCTCGACCGCTGCGGTGAGCGCGCGCGCCAACGTCAGCGCCGCCCCGCGGTCGTGCTGCAGCAAGTGAAAAGCCATCCGTTGCGCTGATTTGACGCCGACGCCCGGCAGGCAGCGCAGCGACTGAATCAGCGCCTCGAGCGCGTTGGGGTCGGCCATGAAAACGCCGGGCGCGATCTGCGGTATTTCTCAGAACGGAAACTTCATGCCGCCGGGCAAACCGGGCATACCGGCGCTGATCTTGCCCATTTTTTCGCTTGACGTGTCTTCGGCCTTGCGCAGCGCCGCATTGAAGGCAGCGGCGACCAGATCTTCGAGCATGTCTTTGTCATCGGCGAGCAGGCTGGGGTCGATGGTGACGCGACGCACCTCGTGCTTGCACGTCATGGTGACCTTGACCATGCCGGCGCCGGACTCACCCGTCACCTCCATGCTGCCGAGCTCTTCCTGGGCCTTTTTCAGGCTGTCCTGCATCGCTTGTGCTTGCTTCATCAGCCCGGCGAGTTGACCTTTGTTGAACATGGATTTCCTTTACACGGATGTCAATAATGAATCTTGAAATAGTTGTCGCCTCAGTGAAGACGGCCAAGGCAACGCGCCACTTTAGTCAGGCAGCGGTTTGATGCTGCCCGGGACAATTTTCGCCGCAAAATCGCGCATCAAAGCTTGTACTTGCGGGTCGGCAAAGACGATTTTTTCTGCGCTCAACTGGGCTTGCGCTGCTGCCGCCGCCAAACGCTTGGCAGGACTGTCAGCGACACGACCGATCTCGACGGCCAAATTGACGGCAATACCGGCACCAGCCAAGGCCGAGCGCAAGCGCTCCCGATTGCCTGCTTGATTGAGCGACTCGCGCTCAACCCGCAGCAACCACTGGTCGGTGTCGCGCGCTACCAGTTGCGACTGCAAGGCCAACTCACGCGTCATGGCCGTCACGGCCTCGGACTGGACCAGCGACTGCACCGTGGCAAACCAGAAGTCACCGTCGGCACTGGTCACAAACGACGGCATGGATTCAGGCGCCAGCACATCTCGGCCGCTGACCGGTGACTCGACCACGGGGATGGCTTCGATCGCCGGCGCAACCGGGGTGTCGGGCGCCGCTGGCCGGGCCGGCGCCGCTGGCGCTGGCTTGCCGTCGCCGGTCTGAGTCATCGTCACCACCGGCAGGCGTTGCCCCGTTGGCTGCGGTGCGCGCTTAAATGCTGGTCCCGTCTGAGGCGGCGGCGCTGGCTCAGGCGCGGCTTCTGACTGCGGCGGCGTCACCGCTGAATTCAGTGTTTTTTTTTCTGCCGAGACGCCGGACGCGTGCGTCGGTTTGAACGCCAGCAGGCGCAGCAGCACCATCGTCAGCGCCGCGTACTCGTCAGGTGCCAAACCCAGTTCGCTGCGCCCGTGCAGGCAAATGCTATAGAGCAACTGCGTTTCGTCGGCCGGCATCAACGCGGCCAGATGCGCCAGTTGCGCGCCCTCTGGGTCGGCGTCATCTGGCGCGCTGCCGGCCACGGTTTGCAGCACGGCCATGCGTTGCAGCACCGAACTCATCTCTTCCAACGTGGCCGAAGCGCTCAGGCCGTGCAGGCGCAGCGCGTCGGCGGTATCGACCACGGCCTTGCCGTCGCCCTGCGCCAGCGCGTCAATGAGTTGAAAAACATGCGCCCGATCGGCACTGCCCAGCATTTGCCGGACTACCGCTTCTTCCAGCGAGCCCGAACCAAAAGCGATGGCCTGATCAGTCAGGCTCAAGGCGTCGCGCATCGAACCACGCGCGGCGCGCGCCAGCAAACGCAGCGCCTGTGTGTCGGCCGGCACGTGCTCGGCCCGCAAGACCGTTTCCAGATGTTCGCGAATCGTCTCGGGCGCCATCGGCCGCAAGTTGAACTGCAGGCAGCGCGACAGCACGGTCACCGGCACTTTTTGCGGATCGGTCGTCGCCAGCACGAACTTGAGGTAGTCCGGCGGCTCTTCCAGCGTTTTCAACATGGCGTTGAACGCCGTGTTGGTGAGCATGTGCACTTCGTCGATCATGAAGACCTTGAAGCGCCCCTGCACCGGCTTGTAGACCGCCTGTTCCAGCAGTGCCTGCACTTCATCGACACCGCGGTTCGATGCCGCGTCGAGTTCGGTGTAATCGACAAAATTTCCGCTATCAATCGCGGTGCAGGCTTGGCATACGCCGCAAGGGGTCGCTGTGATGGTGCCTTGACCGTCCGGACCCTGGCAGTTGAGCGATTTGGCGAGAATGCGCGACACCGTCGTCTTGCCGACGCCGCGCGTGCCAGTGAACAGGTAGGCATGGTGCAGCCGCCCGCTCGACAGGGCGTTGCTCAGCGCCTGCACCACATGGCCCTGACCGACCATTTCAGAAAAGTTGCGGGGGCGGTATTTGCGGGCAAGCACAAGGTAAGACATCGGCGCATTCTAAGGGTCAGCCTGACAAAAAATACCCTTCAAACACGCGCCTCACAGGGGCACGTTTGGCCCATGTCCGCACTCACTTACAATCGCGGCTGACGGGCCTTCCCGCATGGTGAAGCGGCCAACCGGGTCAGGTGGGGAACCAAGCAGCCCTAACTGTGGAGCCAGTGCCGGGGTCAAGGCTCGTCAACCTTATTCGCCTGGTAGCTATTTTATTGATAGCTACCAGCGCAATACAGACAAGCGCTACCCCCTGATTTTCTATGAAACACCCAAGCGTTTGGCGGCTTCGGTCAGTTCTGCGCGAAAGTTCGGGTGCGCAATGCCAATGAGCTCAAGTGCCCGCTGCGTGGCGGATTTGCCGCGCAACTGCGCCACGCCAAACTCGGCCACCACGTAATTGACGTCGTTTTTGCCGGTGCTCACATGGGTACCCGGTGCGAGCACAGGCACGATGCGCGAAATCGAGTCGTCTTTGGCGGTCGACGGCAATACGATGAACGACTTGCCGCCGTTGGAGAGATTGGCCACGCGCACAAAGTCGGTCTGACCGCCGGTGCCTGAAAAAGGCAAATGCCCCAGACTTTCAGAGCCGCATTGACCGAGCAAATCAATTTGCAGCGTGGCGTTGATCGACATCAGCTTGTCGTTCAGCCCCGCCAGCGTGGGCGTGTTGGTGAACTCAACCGGGTGGATTTCCAGCGCCGGATTGTGGTCCATGAACTTATAGAGTTTGGCCGAACCCAGCGCAAACGTCGCCACCATCTTGCCCGGGTCCGATTTTGGGTAAACCCACCTCCAGCACCAACGCGCGCGCTTTGGCGACTGCCAATTGACAGACGGGTTTTCCCTTGCAAGGTACCAATATCAAGCCGCTGATGCTGTCGAACCAATGGTCGGTGTCGCGGCCCCGAGGAATGCACTGGTGGCTCTCAAGATACTACATTGTTTATAGCTTCTAGCGTCTATTGGAAGCGGGCTTGCGGCTATTTTCTTTGTAGATAATTGAGCGCACCGGAGCCTGCCTTGTGGCCGCTGGCCAGGCACGCCGTCAACAGATAACCTCCGGTAGGCGCCTCCCAGTCGAGCATTTCACCGGCGCAAAAAACACCTGGCAAGCGGTGCAACATCAATTGGCCGTCCATCGCCGCAAACAACACGCCGCCGGCGGTGCTGATCGCCTCGCCGATCGGCCGGGCGGCTTGCAGTGCGATCGGCAGCGACTTGATGGCCTGCGCCAGCACCAGCGGGTCGTGCAGCTGCGCCTTGGACAACACCTCGTGCAACAAAGCGGTTTTGATGCCGTCGAGATGAAGGCGGCTCTTGAGGTGGCTGGAGAGAGAACGCGCGCCGCGTGGGTGCGAGACCTCCGCCAACACCCATTGCGGCGAGCGGTCGGGCAATAAATCGACGTGCAAGCGCGCTTTACCCGCCGCCAGGATATCGTCCCGCAGCAGGGCTGCCGCGGCATAGACCAGGCTGCCTTCAACGCCGGTGGCGGTGGCGACAAATTCGCCCTTGCGCGTAAATCGCTGGCCCTGATGTCCGGGCAGCGAAATGGCCACCGACTTGAACGGCTGACCGGCGAAGCGTTCGACGAAGTAAGTGCTCCAGCCCGGTGCCACATCAAAGCCACAGTTGGCCGGCTGCAACGACGCCACGCCGACGTCTTTGGCCTGTAGCCAGGGCCATGAATTCGACCTTGTCCAGAGTTGCGGCCAACTGGCACCACCCAACGCCAGGATCACGGCATCGGCCTGGCAACGCAGGCGCCCGCTGGGCGTCGCAAAGTCCAGCGTCGTCGACTCAATGGTTTCTGGCGGCCAGCCCAGCCAGCGGTGGCGCATGAAAAACTGTACGGGTTGACCACTGGTCGGATGACGCAAACGGTGCAGCCAGGCGCGTAACAGAGGTGCAGCCTTCATCTCGACGGGGAAGACGCGCCCCGAGCTGCCAATGAACGTGTCCACGCCAAGTCCGCTGGCCCAGGCGCGAATGTCACTGGGACCGAAGGCGTCGAGCAACGGTTTGATCTGCGCTTGACGCGCGCCGTAACGGCCAACAAACGCGTCGACAGGTTCACTGTGCGTCAAGTTCAGGCCGCCCTTGCCGGCCAGCAAGAACTTGCGCCCGGCGCTGGGCATGGCGTCAAACACAGAGACCCGGATCCCGGCTTGCGCCAGCCCCTGCGCGGCCATCAGACCGGCCGGGCCAGCGCCCACAATTGCAACGTGTTTCATGATGGTTCGAGATAAACAGAATCGGTCTGCGGCAAAGCGGCGTAGTATGCTGCGCCGGTTGATGGGGCCTTGCGCTTTCTGTCACAATTTCCGCATGTCTTCACTACAAACACAGGAAAATCATGGCCAGTGATCTGATCAAACACGTGTCTGACGCTTCTTTTGAGAGCGACGTTCTGCAGTCTGCCGTCCCCGTGCTGGTGGATTACTGGGCCGAGTGGTGTGGCCCGTGTAAGATGATTGCGCCCATTCTGGACGAGGTCTCTGGCAGCTACGCCGGCAAACTGCAGATAGCCAAAATGAATGTCGACGAGAACCGCGACATTCCGGCAAAATTTGGCATCCGCGGTATTCCGACGCTGATGGTCTTCAAAGGTGGCCAGTTGGCCGCCACCAAAGTTGGCGCGATGAGCAAAGCGCAGTTGACCGCCTTCATCGATCAGCAGTTGGGCTGATTCGTCTGCCAGCGCGCGTTGCGCGCGCGCGACCTGGCCCGGGGGATCACCGGGCACTTTTCCTGTCATAATTCCGCCCAGCGCTGACGTCTATTCAAGACACATACAGCGTTCCAGGCACAGGCGCTCAGGACTGCATTTAGCCCAAGTCCAGCCGCCAAATCCTTCCCCAGTTGCTTTCCCACCAACGAACGCGTATTCCATGCATATCAATGAACTCAAGGCACTGCACGTGTCAGAAGTGCTCAAGCAGGCCGAAGACCTGGAGATCGAAAACACCGGGCGCATGCGCAAACAGGAGCTGATGTTTGCCATCATCAAGAAGCGCGCCCGTGCCGGCGAGCAAATTTTTGCCGACGGCGTACTGGAAATCCTGCCCGACGGGTTTGGCTTCCTGCGCAGCCCCGACACCAGCTATACCGCTAGCACCGACGACATCTACATCAGTCCCAGCCAGGTGCGTCGCTTCAACCTGCACACCGGCGACATGATCGAAGGCGAAGTGCGCACACCGAAGGACGGCGAGCGTTACTTTGCCTTGAACAAGCTCGAAAAAGTGAACGGCGGCGGCCCGGAAGAAAACAAGCACAAGGTGATGTTCGAAAACCTGACGCCCCTGTTCCCCAAAGAGCAGATGCGCCTGGAGCGCGACGGCATCAAGAGCGACGAAAACATCACCGGCCGCATCATTGACATCATCGCGCCCATTGGCAAAGGCCAGCGCGCCCTGCTGGTGGCGCCACCCAAGAGCGGCAAGACGGTGATGATGCAGCATATTGCCCATGCCATATCGGCCAACTACCCCGACAGCTACATGATGGTGCTGTTGGTTGATGAGCGCCCCGAAGAAGTAACCGAAATGCAGCGCACCGTCAAAGGCGAGGTGATTGCCTCCACCTTCGACGAGCCCGCCGCGCGCCACGTGCACGTGGCCGAAATGGTGATCGAGCGCGCCAAGCGCCTGGTTGAGCTGAAAAAAGACGTGGTCATCCTGCTTGACTCGATCACCCGGCTGGCGCGCGCTTACAACAACGTCGTGCCCTCCAGCGGCAAGGTATTGACTGGCGGCGTCGATGCCAACGCCTTGCAACGCCCCAAGCGTTTTCTGGGTGCCGCACGCAATGTGGAAGAAGGTGGCTCGCTGACGATCATTGCCACGGCGCTGGTCGACACCGGCAGCCGCATGGATGAAGTGATTTTTGAAGAATTCAAGGGCACCGGCAACTCTGAAATCCACTTGGATCGGCGTCTCTATGAAAAACGGGTGTTTCCGTCGATCCAGCTCAACCGCAGCGGTACCCGCCGCGAAGAATTGTTGCTGCAACCTGAAATCCTGCAAAAGACGCGCATCCTGCGCCAATTCCTCTACAACATGGACGAGATCGAGTCGATGGAAATGGTCCTCAAACAAATGAAGGCAACCAAGACCAATAGCGAGTTCTTCGAGATGATGCGCCGCGGCGGATGACGCATCCACTATAATGCGCGGCTTTTCAGCGTCAAGTACGTCCGGCTTTAAATTGCGCAAACGGTTTGCACAAGGGCTGACGCGGCTAGCGCAACGGATGGAGAAATCATGAAAGAAGGCATTCACCCCAACTACCGTGAAATTTGTTTCCTGGATTCGTCCAACGGATTCAAGTTTGTGACGCGTTCCTGCGCCAACGCCAAGGAAATGATCAAGATGGAAGACGGCCGGGAATTGCCTCTTTTCAAGCTCGATACCTCCAGCGAATCGCACCCTTTCTACACCGGCACGCAGAAATCGGTCGACAACATGGGTGGTCGCGTTGAGAAGTTCCGCAACCGCTTTGGCAAGACCGCTGCCAAGTAAGCAGTCGTCGCGTCCTGTTCGAGGCAGCCGGGTCACACCGCGCTGCCTTTTTATTTGCGCGACGCCAAACTTTTACTCTTCCAATTCGCAGTGCTGAACCAACCCTCCCCGGCCATCGTGGCACAGAAAGCGGCCCAGCGCCTGCCACGCTGGGCATTGTGGCTCGTGGGACTGGTCTACGTGCTGCCGGGTTTTCTCGGGCGCGGCCCGTGGAAGCGTGAGGACCTGACGGCGTTTGGCTACATGTTGGAACTGGCCCGTGGCGCGGCCGATGGGTGGAGCCCGACGCTAGGCGGCGTCAAACCGGAAATTGACGCACTGCTGCCCTATTGGCTGGGCGCCTGGGCGATCCGCTGGGCGCCAACCGGGATGCCGGTTGATTTGGCGGCACGGCTGCCCTTTGTCGCCTTGCTCGCCCTGGCGTTGGTAGCCACCTGGTACGCCACGTACTACCTGGCGCGCACGCCACTGGCGCAACCCGTAGCCTTTGCCTTTGGCGGCGAGGCCAAGCCGACGGATTACGCCCGGGCCATTGCCGATGGCGGCCTGTTGGCGTTGATTGCCAGCCTCGGGTTGGCTCAGCTTGGCCACGAAACCACGCCGGCATTGGCGCAATTCTGCTTTGCCTCGCTGTTGTTCTATGCGGCTGCAGCCTTGCCCACTCGCACACTGATGGCGGGCGCGGCGGCGGCACTTGGTTTGCTGGGTTTAACCCTGTCGGGCGCACCCAGCGTGGCCCTGGCGTTCGGTCTGGGCTGTTCGGTACTGACCCTTTTCGCGCCGGCGTCTTCGGCAAGCGACGCCAACCGGTTGCGGCGCAAGACACTGCTGGTTGCGGCACTGACCGGTTTGTGCGCGCTGCTGGCGAGTCAACTGAAGTTGTGGCAGTGGCGTATCGATCTGCCGCAAACGCTGGCGCAGTGGCACAGCCTGGGGAGGTTGTTCTTGTGGTTCACCTGGCCCACCTGGCCATTGGCGCTGTGGACGTTATGGCGTTGGCGCAGTCACTGGTTGCGCTGGACCTTTCAGGCCCGCCACATCTGGTTGCCGCTGTGGTTTGCGCTGGTCGCCAGTGCTGCGACGTTGACCACGGACGCGGCCGATCGCTCGCTGCTGTTGGCGCTGCCCGCGCTGGCCGCGCTGTCGGCGTTTGCCTTGCCGACGCTCAGGCGCAGCGTAGCGGCGTTGATCGACTGGTTTACCTTGGTATTTTTCAGCGGCTGCGCGCTGATCATCTGGGTTGTCTGGCTGTCGCTGCAAACGGGTGTTCCGGCACAGCCCGCGCAAAACGTGGCGCGCCTGGCGCCGGGCTTTGTGCACAGTTTCTCGCTGGGGCTATTCGCTGTGGCCGTGGCAGCGAGTCTGGGCTGGGCCTGGCTGGTGCAATGGCGCGCCGGTCGCCATCGCTCGGTGCTGTGGAAGAGTCTGGTCTTGCCGGCCGGCGGTGCCGCCTTGTGCTGGACGCTGCTGATGACACTGTGGCTACCTTTGCTCGACTATGCGCGCAGCTTCGCGCCGATGGTGCGCCAAGTGACGGCGCTGTTGCCGCCGCAAGTCGACTGCGTATCGACGCTGGGACTGTCGCGCAGTCAGATTGCTGCCTTAAAGTTTCACGGCACCTTCCAGGTCAAGCCGTTTGCCTCTGGTGCCAAGTGCGCCTGGCTGATTGCCGACGGGGAAGACGTTAACGTCACCGCTGGTTTTATCGCCAACCGGCCCTGGCAGCTGCACGCCGTCTTCAGCCACCCGGCCAACGTGCAGGAAAAGCTCAATCTGTACCAACGGCAAGAGCCATAGCCGGCCGCTCGGCCGCGGTGCGCACCCGCATCGCCGGGAAAGTCAAGCGGAAGGTCGACCCATGAGCGGGCTTGCTTTCAATGGACAACTCGGCACCGTGCCGCTGCGCCACGTGCTTGACGATGGCCAGTCCCAAGCCGGTGCCGCCGGTTTCACGCGAGCGACTGCGGTCGACCCGGTAAAAACGTTCGGTCAGACGCGGCAGATGTTCGGCGGCGATGCCTGGACCGGTGTCGTGCACGGCGAACTGCAGTTGACCATCGGCAAGCCGTCGCAACGCCACATCCACTTGGCCCGCCGCAGGCGTATAGCGTACGGCGTTGCTGACCAGATTGCCCATGGCGCTGTGCAACTCGCTGGGCACTCCGGCAAGCTCGCCCTCAAAGGTGCAGTCAAAGTTCAGTTGCTGCGGTGCCGCCGCCGGGCACAACAGCGCCGACAGGGCGCGTGCATCCTGCTCCAGATTGCGCATGAGCGCGCCCGTTGCGGTCCAGGTTTCCAGCGACGGCACCGGGTTGCCCTCCAGGCGCGACAGCGTCAGCAAATCGCTCACCAGGCTTTGCATGCGCGTCGCTTGCTCGGCCATCAACTGCAGATACGACGCGCGCTCAGACGCGCTCAGGTTCAGCGACTGCAACGTTTCAACAAAACCAGCTAACACGGTCAGTGGCGTGCGAATTTCGTGCGACACGTTGGCAACAAAGTCGCGCCGCATGGTTTCGGCCTGTTCCAGCGCGGTGACATCGCGCGACAGCAGCAGTAAGCGGTCACCGGCGTAAGGGTGGACTTGCACCGACAGGCGCACCGGGTGCGTGGCCGTTGTTTGCCGCCCGGGCATCGCCAGTTCATGGTCAAAACGGCGTTGTTCAAGATAGCCAGCAAACCCGGGGTCGCGCACCAGATTGCCAATGTTCTGCTGTAGGTCGCGGCTCAGGTCCAGGCCAAAGTGCGCGGCCGCCGTTTGGTTGCACCACTCGATGCCGTGGTGGGCATCGAGCAAGACGACGCCGTTGGGTGAGGCCTGCAGGGCCAGCAGAAAATCCTGCAGGCGATTTTCAGCCTCCTGACGCGCCCGCTCCTTCAGACGCAGCAAGCGCCCTGCGCGCTCAAGCACTTCGCCCCACACGCCGCGGCCCACCTGATTCAGGCAGGCCTGATCGCTGCGCAAGCAACGCAGGGCTTTGGCGGCACGCATGCCATCGAACACGAACCAGGCGACGGCGCCGATCAAACCACCGGAGAACAGCGCTTCATTGCTATTATTATGAGAGCTTAATACCCAGGTAAATAAAGCGCCAGAGGCCAAAAAAGCACTAAATATGAGGGCTCGCCAGAACATGGGCCGTTGGTGCCGCGGCGACTCAAGCCGGCGCGCTGGACGAGCGCGTCGCCGCCTGCGCGGTAAAACGATAGCCAGCACCGCGCACCGTCTCAACCATGGCCGACGCCGCCTCACCCAGCGCCTCACGCAGGCGCTTGACGTGCACGTCGACGGTACGCTCCTCAATGAACACGTGATCACCCCAAACCTGGTCGAGCAACTGGGCGCGGCTATGCACGCGCTCGGGATGCGTCATCAGGTAATACAGCAGTTTGTACTCGGTCGGACCGAGCTTGACGGGCTGCTCTGCAAAGGTGACTCGGTAAGTCGCCGCGTCCAGCGACAGCTGGCCCGCGGTGACGACGCCAGATTCTGCGGCGGGCGCGCGCCGGCGCAGCACGGCGCGGATGCGCGCCAGCAATTCCTTGGTCGAGAACGGTTTGGCAATGTAGTCGTCGGCGCCGGCGTCCAAACCGGCAACCCGGTCAACCTCATCGCCGCGCGCGGTCAGCATGATGATGGGTACGGCCTTGCTGCGCGGATGCGCGCGCCAACGTTTGGCCAGCACCAGACCGGACTCACCAGGCAGCATCCAGTCGAGCAACACCACGTCGGGCACGACAGCGTCGATCTCGGCCTGCGCCGAGGCGCCGTCGTTGGCCAGAATGGGGCGAAAGCCGCTGTGCCGCAAATTCACGGCGATCAGCTCGGCGATGGCTGGCTCGTCCTCGACGACCAGAACGACGGGCAGACGTCTCATCTGACGACCGATTCAATCTGTTCCATCGACGCGTGTCGCACGTCGGCACCCTTGACGATGTAGATGATCAGCTCGGCAATATTCTTGGCGTGGTCGCCAATGCGCTCGATGGCCTTGGCCAAAAACAACAAATCCAGGCTCGGCGAAATGGTCCGCGGGTCTTCCATCATGTAGGTGATGAGCTTGCGCACGAAACCGTCGAACTCCTTGTCGATCAGGTCGTCTTCTTTGAGGATCGCCAGCGCGGTGGTGGTATCGAGGCGGGCAAACGCGTCCAGCGCCTTGCGCAACTGGCCAGAAGCCATGTCCGAGGCGACGCGCAACTCGACCGACGGCAGCGAGCGCGGCGAGCCGCTCTGGATGATCGAGCGCACCATGCGGGCGATCTTTTCGGCTTCGTCGCCGACGCGCTCCAGATTGGCCGTGGTTTTGGAGATGGCCATCAGCAAACGCAAATCGCGCGCCGTCGGTTGGCGCCGCGCAATGATGCTGGAGAGCTCGCGGTCGATGTCGACTTCCATGGCGTTGACCTTGGCCTCGCTGGCGGTCACTTCGTCGGCCGACTCGACGCTGAACTGCGACAGCGCATAAATCGCCTTGTGAATCTGCGCCTCCACCAGGCCACCCATCTGCATAACCCGCGTCGACACGTCCCCGAGTTCGCTGTCGAACTGGGTCGATAAATGTTTGTCGCTCATGTTGTCTCCTGAATCGGTGGCCGTGGCTTAGCCAAAACGGCCGGTAATGTAGTCTTCGGTTTCCTGGCGCTTGGGCTTCATGAAGATGTCTTCGGTGGCACCGTACTCAACCATCTCGCCCAGATACATGTAGGCGACGTAATCAGAGACCCTCGCCGCCTGCTGCATGTTGTGCGTGACGATCAGAATCGTCACTTTGCTTTTGATCTCGCCGATCAACTCCTCGATACTGCCCGTGGCGATCGGGTCCAGCGCCGACGTCGGCTCGTCAAACAAAATAATTTCCGGGTCGGTGGCCAGCGAGCGGGCAATGCACAGTCGCTGCTGCTGCCCGCCCGACAAATTGGTCGCCGGCTCGCTCAAGCGATCCTTGACCTCGGCCCAGATGGCGCCGCCTTTGAGGGCGGCCTCCACCTTGTCTTCGATAAAACTCTCAGACTTCTCGCCGCGTACGCGCAGGCCGTAGGCGACGTTCTCAAAAATGGACTTGGGAAACGGGTTGGGTTTTTGGAAAACCATCGAGATGCGCATGCGCACCTCGATCGGGTCGACCGCGGCGTTCAGGATGTCAACGTCGTCCGGGTGCAGCTCGATCATGCCATCGTAGCGATGCCCTGGATACAGGTCGTGCATGCGGTTGAAACAGCGCAGGTAAGTCGACTTGCCACAACCACTCGGGCCAATCAGCGCCGTCACCCGGTTTTCATAGACCGGCATGGACACAGCCTTGAGCGCCTTGAATTCACCGTAATAAAAATCGAGATTTTTGGACTCGGCCTTCAGCACCGGCGGCTGACTTGGCAAGGTAATGGTAGACGCCATAAAACGCTTTCTGATTCAGTAGAAGTGGCTTACCACTTGATGTTTTTACGCAGCCGGTAACGCAACCAGATCGCCAGCGCGTTCATGCCCAGCGTCAACACCACGAGCACCAGGCTGGCGGCCGCGGCATTGGCCTGAAACGCCGGGTCGGGCCGCGAGGTCCAGTTGAAAATCTGGATCGGCATCACCGTGAACGGCGAAAAAAGCCAGTCAAACAAACCGGCCACCGGCTCACCGCTGAACGGCACCGGCGGCAGGAAGGCAATGAATGTCAGCGCACCGATGGTGATGATCGGGGCGGTCTCGCCGATCGCTCTGGACAGGCCGATGATCACACCCGTCAAAATACCTGGCGTGCTGTACGGCACCAAGTGGTCGCTGACCACCTGCCACTTGGTCGCACCACAAGCGTATGCGCCCTCGCGAATCACCTGCGGGATCGAGCGCAAGGCCTCCCGCGTGGTGACGATGACGATCGGCAGAATCAACAACGCCAGCGTCAACCCCGCCGACAAAATGCTTTGTCCCAGGCCGAAGGTGTAAACAAACAGGCCCAACGCCAACAAGCCGTAAACAATGGACGGCACACCCGCCAAGTTGCTGATGTTGATTTCAATGATATCGGTGAACCAGTTCTTCGGCGCGTACTCTTCCAGGTAGATGGCGCTGGCAATACCGACCGGAATGGCAAACAACGCGGTAACCAACATCACCAGAAACGACCCGACCCAAGCCGACAAGATGCCCGCCTGACCGGCGCGGCGCGACGGAAAGTTGGTGAAAAACTCAGCGGTAATGCGTGGCGTCCCCTCGATGGCCATCTGACTGAACAGCGCCACCAGCGTCAGAATGGCCAGCGCAATTGCCAGCACACCAACGACGCCAAAAATCAGGTCCCAGCGCTTGTGCGCCTTGATGATCGCGCGCAATTGATTGGCGCGTGAAAGTTGCGTGCCCATGGTCAATACGCCTCGCGGAATTTGCGGCGCATCCAGTGCCCCAACAAGTTGAACAACAGCGTGATCAGCAACAGCGTCAGGCCGGCGGCAAAAATCGTCTGATAACCAATGCTGCCGTGTGGCAAGTCACCCAGCGCCACCTGCACAATGTACGAGGTGACGGTGGCCGCTGGCTCCATCGGGTTGAGCGTCAGGTTGGGCTGCATGCCCGCGGCTACCGCCAGTATCATGGTCTCGCCAACGGCACGCGAGATGCCCAGAATGTACGCCGAGGCAATGCCCGAAATCGACGCCGGTACCACCACCCGCATAGCGGTTTGAAAACGCGTGGCGCCCATGGCGTAAGAACCCTCGCGCAGGCTCATCGGCACCGCGCGCATGGCGTCTTCCGACAAGGATGATACGTAGGGAATGATCATGATGCCCATCACCAGACCAGCCGACAAAATATTGAAGGTTGGCAACTCCGGAAAAATCTTCTGCAAGATCGGCGTGATGAACAACAGGGCAAAGTAGCCATAGATGATGGTCGGCACGCCCGAGAGTAGTTCCAGCACCGGTTTCAACACTTCTCGCAGGCGATGGCCGGAAAATTCCGACAAATAAATGGCAATGACGGTGCCCAGCGGAATGGCCACCAGCAAGGCCACCAGCGAACTCGACAAGGTACCCGCCAGTAACACCGAAATACCAAAGTGGGCGTCGTCAAACAAGGGCGTCCATTGCTTGTCGAACAAAAAGGACGTCAGCGGTACGTGCGTGAAAAAGACCACCGACTCGCTGATCAGCACGTACATGATGCCCAGCGTGGTGAACACCGACACGCTGGCCGCCATCAACAAGGCCAGCTCGATCACCCGGTCCTTGCGTCGTCGGGCGTTTTTGAGCTTGGCCAACTCGGCCAGGCGCGCCGCACCGGTGAGTCTGTTTTCCATTGCGCCGTGATTGAGAGTTTGCGTGATGGCCATTGTAGATTTGCGTTGGCACGACCCGCCTGGCTACCCAGCGCGAGCCGTCCGGTCTAACGAGCTTGACAAACTCAGTTCTTGGCTTCGCGTTTGACCAACTCGCCAATGCTCACGCCAATTTCATTGTGGCCACCAAAAACGGTGCCCTTCTTGCCTTCAGCCAGATGCTTGAGGTTGGCCTTGTAAACCGCTGCAGGCAGGCCGACGTATTTCACCTCATTGGCCATTTTGGCGCCGTGTTCCATGTAGAACTCGACGAATTTTTTCACCTCGGGCTTGGTCATCGAGGCGGCCTTGACATAAATGAAAATCGGCCGGGACAGCGGCTGATAGCTACCGTCTTCAACCGATTTCGCGCTGGGCAACACCGCCGGCTTGCCGGCAGCAGCGATGATCGGCAGGGCTTTGAGCTTGGCGGAATTTTCGGCATAGTAGGCGTAGCCAAAGTAACCCATGGCGTTGATGTCACCGGCCACACCTTGCACCAAAACGTTGTCGTCTTCAGAGGCAGTAAAGTCACCCCGGCTGGACTTGGCCTTGCCAACGACCGCTTCGGTGAAATACTCAAAAGTACCCGAATCCGAGCCGGCGCCAAACAGCTTCATCGGCTGATTCGGCCACTTCGGGTTCACCTGGTTCCAGCGCAACACCTTGCCTTGCGCAGCGGGTTCCCAAATGGCCTTGAGCTCGGCGACGGTGGCTTCCTTGAGCCAGGTGTTCTTCGGGTTGATCACCACGGTCAGCGCGTCAAACGCCACCGGCAGTTCAAAGTACTCGACGCCAGCGGCCTTGCAGGCCTCCATTTCTTTGGCGGTGATGGGGCGCGACGCGTCAGAAATGTCCGTTTCATCACGGCAAAATTTCTTGAATCCGCCGCCCGTGCCCGACACGCCGACGGTCACTTTATAACCCTTGTTGGCCGCCTGGAAATCTTCGGCAATGCCTTCGGTGATGGGGAATACGGTGCTTGAGCCGTCGATTTTGACGACTTGTGCCAGACTGGTCAGCGGCGCAGCGGCCACAAAAGCCAGCGCCGTCGTTGTCAAAATTGCTTTCAGAGCCTGTGCTGTCATGGGAGTTGTCCTTTCGTTGAGAGTCACGTTGGTCGAACCACAATGATTCGATGGCGGTAATTTAAGACACGAATATGTCAGCCTTGTGACAATTAAGAGAATTCAACGACAGCACCTTTGTGTTGCGTAACCTGGTCCGTGCGGGCAACGCCCTCGCCGACCTGCACCTTCACGCCCCGTCGTTGCGGTGTCAACGCTGCCGCTAAACTTGCCCAGCGCCAATCGATATCCAGACGGAGCAGCCATGAAAATTGCCATCATTGACGATGCGCCGGTCAACGTCACCTTGCTGCGGCATCTTGTCAACAAGCTGCCCGGCGGCGAGCCGGTGTGTTTTACCGACCCGCAAGCTGCGCTGGACTGGTGTCTGCAAAATGACCCGGACTTGGTGGTGGTCGACTACATGATGCCAGGCATGAACGGCACCGAACTCACGCAGCGCTTTCGCCAGCAGTTCGCCGATACGCCGGTGCTGATGGTCACCGCCAACCATGACGTGGCGTTGCGCCACCAGGCTTTGCAGCTCGGCGTCACCGATTTCCTCAATAAGCCGCTGGATAACACCGAATTTCTGGCACGCGCCAAAAACATGTTGGCGCTACGCTCCAGTCACAAGGCGCTGGCCGACCGCAGCGCCTGGCTGGCTGATGAGGTACGTCGGGCGACAGAGAAGATCGTCGTTCAGGAACGCGAGACGATTTTTTGTCTGTCGCGCGCGGCCGAGTACCGTGACCCGGAAACCGGCGGTCATATCCTGCGCATGGCGCATTACTCGCAACTCATCGCGCGACGCTTGGGGTTGCCACAAGACCAGCAAGCGCTGCTGTTGGCGGCGGCGCCGATGCACGACATCGGCAAAGTCGGCACGCCTGACCTGATCCTGCTCAAGCCGGGCAAACTGACCGACGAAGAGTTCCAGATCATGAAGCAGCACGCCGTCATTGGCTACAAAGTTCTGAGCACCAGCTCGTCACCGCTGCTACAGGTCGCTGCCGAGATTGCCCACACGCATCATGAAAAATTCGACGGCAGCGGCTACCCGCGTGGACTCAAGGGCACGGACATTGCGTTGTTCGGGCGCATCGTCGCTGTGGCTGATGTGTTCGATGCACTCACCTCCGAGCGCCCTTACAAGAAAGCTTGGCCGCTGGAGCAGGCGCGCCAGTTCCTGATCGACGGCGCCGGTCAGCATTTCGACCCTGACTGTGTCGCGGCATTTGTCGCGGGTTGGGATGAAGCCATGGAAATCAAACAACGTTTTGTCGATGAAGAACTTGAACTCAGAGATCGCACGCTGGGCTAAGTCTCCGCGTTTTTTCATTGTGCTGATCCTGCCGGTGCTGGCCACCGCATTTTGGTGGTGGCTGGCAGCACCGGACACGTCAGCACTTGCATCAAGCCACCTGACGACCGGCACCAGTTATGCAGTCACGCAGCCTTTGCCGCAAAGCGTCACACTCGATGCCGACAAAGTGGCGCTGGGTCGACGCCTGTTTCACGACGCACGCTTGTCGGTAGACGACAGCATCAGTTGCGCCAGCTGCCACAACCTGACGACCGGCGGGGTCGACAACCGTAGCCGTTCGATCGGCGTGCGCGGTGGTATCGGTTCGGTCAACGCACCGACCGTGTTCAACAGTGGATTCAACTTTGTCCAGTTCTGGGACGGCCGCGCGGAAACGCTCGAGTCGCAGATCGATGGCCCGGTTCAGCACCCCAAGGAGATGGCCAGCACCTGGGCGCAGGTCTCGGCCAAGCTGGCCAACGATGCCAATTACGCGAGCGACTTCGCAAGACTCTACGGCACGCCGCCCTCGCCCGACGCCGTCAAGGACGCCATTGCCACTTTTGAGCGCTCGCTGGTCACCCCTAACGCCCGTTTTGACCGCTATTTGCGCGGCGACCAAGCGGCGTTGTCCAGCCAGGAGCTGCACGGCTATGCACTATTCCAGTCGTACGGTTGCGCCAGTTGCCACCAGGGCATCAACCTGGGCGGCAACATGTACGAAAAGATGGGTTTGATGGGCGACTATTTCAAGGATCGCGGTCACGTTACTGAGGCCGACAATGGCCGCTTTAACGTCAATCACGATCCGGACAGTCGGCACGAGTTCCGCGTGCCCAGCCTGCGCAACGTCGCGCTGACCGCCCCCTATTTCCACGACGGCAACGCCCAGACGCTGGAGGAAGCGGTGACCATCATGAGCAAATACCAGTTGGGTCGCGTCATGCCCAGCGACCACTTGCAGGCGGTGGTCGCCTTCCTGCGCACCTTGAACGGCGAGTTTGAAGGGCGTGTGCCATGAGCGGCTGGTTGAGTAAAGTGCTGTGGGCGGCGGCGCTGGCCATGCTCGGGTTGCTGTACCTGCAGTCGACGCAAGTCAACATCAACCACCACCTGCGCGTCGTGCAGTACATGGAGCAGCTGCACCAGAAAGACGCGCACCTGAATCAGTTTGTTTTGCAGTCCCGCTACGGACAATTGCTGAACTACGATCCGCTGGTCGCCACGCAGCGCGACATGACCGAGCTGCTTGCCCTGTTGGCACGTGAGAAGCCGCATTACTTCAGCGACGGTGAATCACCGATCCAGCGCGCATTCAAAGCCTACCGCGAAGAGCTGGCGCGCAAGTTCACGCTGATCGAAAAGTTCAAATCGCACAACGCCGTGCTGCGCAACTCGCACAGGTACTTTCCGCTGGCCGTCGCCGAGCAACTCAATCGCAATGTTCAAAGCAATTTGCAGCTGCACCGATTGCTCGAACAAGTGTTGCTGTTTCAGAATCAACCCAGTCCAGAACTGCGCTCGGATATTGAATCCACCTTGGCCGCGCTGGAACGCGCTGCGCACGCCCGTGCGGCTCAAGTACCAGGTTTTTCCCAACACGCCACCGTTATCCTCGATTACCAGCCTGAAGTCGACGGCAACCTGCGCGACATCACGCAATCGGCAACGTTTGATCTGGGCGATCAACTGTTTGCGCTGTACAGCGCCGACTTTGCCCAGCGCGAACGTCTGGCCGATCACTACAAGCTGGCCCTGGCGGCTGCGTCTGCATTGATGCTGGCCTACCTCGCTTGGGCAATGACCAACTTGCAGCGCGCGCGCAGGCGCCTGGCGCAGTCGCTGCGCGAGCTGGAGTTCCAGAAGTACGCACTAGACCAGCACTCCATCGTCAGCATCACCGACCGCACGGGCAAGATTCTCTACACCAATGAGAAATTCAGCGAGATCAGCCAGTACCCGCGCGAAGAGTTGCTGGGGCAGGACCACCGCGTGCTCAACTCCGGCCACCATCCGCGCGAATTCTTCAAGCAGATGTGGGCCACCATCGGTCATGGCGCGGTCTGGCACGGAGAGGTGAAGAACCGCCGCCGCGACGGCAGCTTTTACTGGGTCGATTCGACCATCGTGCCCTTCATGGACGAGCAAGGCAAGCCCGAGCGCTACGTCTCCATCCGCAGCGACATCACAGAGCGCAAGGCAGCGGACGAATTGATGGCCGAGCAACGGGCGTTTTACGAGCGCATCAGCGAAACCTTGGGCGAGGGTTTGTACGTGCAGGACGCCGCCGGCCGATGCACCTATATCAACGCCGAGGCCGAACGTCTGATAGGCTGGTCGCGCGACGAATTTCTCGGCAAACCGGTGCACGACACCATTCACTTTCAGTTGCCCGACGGGCGCGCCTTGCCCGGTCCCGTCTGTCCGATCATGCAAGACATCCGCGCCACGGGTCGCTCGCACCGCGATGACCAGATATTCACGCGCAAGAACGGTTCACATTTCCCGGTGGGCGTCTCATCGCAAGGCATTATCCGCAACGGGCAGCTCGACGGTGTGGTCGTCGCGTTCCAGGACATCACGGCGCGCAAGGAAGCGGAGCAGGCCATGCGGCATGCCAAGGAACTGGCCGAGCAGACGGCACAGACCAAGAGCGACTTCCTTGCCAACATGAGCCACGAGATCCGCACGCCGATGAACGGCATCATCGGCATGACCGAGCTGGCGCTGGACACCGAGCTGAGCCGTGAGCAGCGCGAGTACCTGGCGCTGGTGCAGTCGTCGGCCAATGCACTGATGACCATCATCAACGACATCCTCGACTTTTCCAAGATTGAAGCAGGCAAGCTGGACATCGAGATCATCGAGTTCTCGTTGGAATCGATGCTGCGCGACGCGATGAAGGCACTGGCGATTCGCGCCCACCAGAAGGGCCTGGAGCTGGTGCTCAACGTCGCCAGCCAAGTGCCGGACCGGCTGCTTGGTGACCCGGGTCGCTTGCGTCAGGTGATCCTCAATCTGGTGGGCAACGCCATCAAATTCACCGAGCGCGGCGAGATCGAGCTGGCGGTGCAGTGCGTCGACTCGAGCGATGCTGACCGGTGCGCCCTACGCTTCAGCGTGCGCGACACCGGCATCGGCATTGCTCCGGAAAAATTTCAGACAATTTTCGAGTCGTTCTCGCAGGCCGACACGTCGACCACGCGCCAGTACGGCGGCACCGGACTGGGGTTGACCATCTCGGCGCAACTGGTGGCGTTGATGGGCGGGCGCATCACGCTGGACAGTGCGGTGGGACGCGGCAGCACCTTTGCGTTCACCCTGTCCATGGCAGTGACTGATCAGCTGCCGCTGGCCGCCTACCAGCACAGCGGCCGGATCAACGGGCTGCCGGTGCTGATCGCTGACGACAACGCCACCAACTGCGCGCTGTTGTGCGAGATGTTGACCCACTGGAAGATGCGACCCACGGCCGTCGGTAGCGGATCGGATGCGCTGGTAGAACTGCAACGCGCCGCGGCGTTGGGGCAGCCCTATGCGCTGGCCATTCTCGATGTGCAGATGCCGGAGATGGACGGTTTCACGCTGGCGCAACAGCTGCAGCAGCGCGCCAGTTCTGCGGGCGCTCTGGTGATGATGTTGACGTCACAAGGGCAGCGCGGCGACGCCGCGCGCTGTCGCGACCTGGGCATTCGCGGCTACCTCACCAAACCGGTGTCGCAGTCGGAGTTGTTGGACGCCATCATGACCGCGCTGGGCGAGCCGCTGGCCCAGCCGGCGCCGCTCATCACCCGCCACACGCTGCGTGAGTCGCACCGTCCGTTGCAGTTGCTGCTGGCCGAGGACAATGCGGTCAACCAGACGCTGGCCGTGCGGCTGCTGGAAAAGATGGGCCACCGCGTGACGTTGGCACACCACGGCGCGCAGGCCGTGGACTATTGGCAGCAGGACCTTTTCGACGCGATCCTGATGGATGTAGATATGCCGGTAATGAATGGATTTGAGGCAACGCAGCGCATCCGCGAACTGGAGCAATCGCGCGGCGGACGTACGCGTATCGTGGCGATGACCGCCCACGCCATGCCGGGCGCGCGCGAAGAGTGTCTGCGTCACGGTATGGACGGCTATCTGGCCAAACCGCTGGACAGCGCGGCCCTATGGCGCGAGCTGGAGGGCATGAATGCAGCGCAGGCAGCGGTCAGCGCGTCCGCCGCATTGCCGGCGGCCGACTTTACCAAGGCGCGCCAGACCATGGACGACAGCCGCGAACTGTTCGACGAAATTTCCGCGCTCTTCCTGGCCGACGCGCCGGCGCACATGCAGCAGATTCGCGATGCCGTGGCCGCCGGTGACGCTGACACGGTGCGGCACAGCGCCCACGCCCTCAAAGGCATGGTCGGCATCTTCGCCGCCGAACGCACCCTGATGGCAGCCCAACGCGTGGAACGTGACGGATTGACCGCAGGCGCCCAAGCGCTGGACGAGCTCGACGCGGCTTTGGCTGAATTGCAAGAAACGATCCGCAACTACGACTGGAACGCAACAATGAAAGCGGCAGGCTAGCCTTGTCAGCCGTCAACCGACGAGGCACTGGTCACCAGCCCCCTCGCCGATTGGCTCGAACCAACAGAGGCAGCGCCCATGTTGCGCCCAGAGCGCGACATGCCCATACTGGGCGAGCGATGACGCCTTAACGTTTTTGCCGTCACTTGCGCGCCGGCGGCACATCGGTGCAGCTGCCGTGCGCCACTTCAGCCGCCATGCCAATGGATTCGCCCAGCGTCGGGTGCGGGTGAATCGTCTTGCCGATGTCGATGGCGTCGGCCCCCATCTCGATGGCCAGGGCCACTTCACCAATCATGTCGCCCGCGTGGGTGCCGACCATGCCGCCACCAAGGATCTTGCCGTGTCCATGCGCCTCCGGTGAATCGTCAAACAGCAGCTTGGTGACGCCTTCGTCGCGCCCGTTGGCAATGGCGCGGCCGGAAGCCGTCCAGGGGAACAGGCCCTTTTTGACCTTGATGCCCTGCGCCTTGGCCTGGTCTTCGGTGAGGCCCACCCAGGCCACTTCGGGGTCGGTGTAGGCCACCGATGGAATGACGCGGGCGTTGAACGCTGCGGCTGCCAGTTCTTTGTTGCCTTGCAGCTCACCGGCAATCACTTCAGCGGCCACGTGCGCTTCGTGCACCGCCTTGTGCGCCAGCATGGGTTGGCCGACGATGTCGCCGATGGCGAAGATGTGCGGCGCGTTGGTGCGCATCTGGATGTCGACGTTGATGAAGCCCCGCTCGGTCACGGCCACGCCGGCCTTGTCGGCGGCGATCTTCTTGCCGTTGGGGCTGCGACCCACCGCCTGTAGCACCAGGTCGTAGGTTTGCGGCTCGGGCACGGTGACGCCATCTTTTGCGGGAGCAAAAGTGACCTTGATGCCCTCTGGCGTTGCCTGTGCCGCTATGGTTTTTGTGTTGACCATGATGTGGTCAAAGCGCTTGGCGTTCATCTTTTGCCAGATCTTGACCAGATCGCGGTCGGCGCCTTGCATCAGGCCGTCGAGCATTTCCACCACATCCAGGCGCGCGCCCAACGTGCTGTAGACGGTGCCCATTTCCAGACCGATGATGCCGCCGCCCAGGATCAGCATGCGTTTGGGCACCTGTTTCAAGGCCAGCGCGCCGGTGCTGTCGACCACGCGCGGGTCGTTGGGCATAAAGGGCAGACGCACCGCCTGGCTGCCTGCGGCGATGATGGCGCGCTTGAATGCGATGACTTTTTTGCCACCGGTTTTGTC
>JBBIGT010000014.1:0-23988 GCA_037447395.1 Comamonadaceae bacterium
CGCCACCTTCAACCAGGCGTTCGCGGTCGGCATCGCGCTCAATATCGCCTTCGTCGCCATCGAGGGTTTCTATGGCTGGCGGGTGAACTCGCTGGCGCTGCTGGCCGACGCCGGCCACAACCTCAGCGACGTCGCCGGCCTGGTGCTGGCCTGGGGCGGTGCGCTCGCTGGCCGGGTGCGTCCGGATACGCGCCACACCTACGGATTCAAGCGCGCGTCGGTGCTGGCGGCGTTTCTCAACGCGTTGCTGCTGCTGGTGGCGATGGGCTCGCTGGGCTGGGAAGCGGCTGCCCGGCTGCGCTCGCCCGAGCCCACCGAGGGCTGGGTCATCATCGCCGTGGCCGGCGTTGGCATCGTCATCAACACCGCAACCGCCTTGATGTTCATGCGCGGGCGCAAGGACGACCTCAACATCCGCGGCGCCTTCCTGCACATGGCCGCCGACGCGCTGGTGTCGCTGGGCGTGGTGCTCGGTGGCGCGCTGTACCTGTGGCAAGGCTGGAGCTGGATCGACCCGGTGATGAGCCTGGCCATCGCGGTGGTGATCGTCGTGGGCACCTGGGACTTGTTCAAGCAGTCGCTGCATCTGCTGTTTGACGGCGTCCCGGCAGGTGTTGACCTGGCGCGTGTGCGTGCGTTGCTGCTGACGCTGCCTGGTGTGGCCGACGTGCATGACCTGCACGTCTGGGCCATGAGCACGTCCGACGTCGCGCTCACCGCGCATCTGGTACTGCACGACGGCGATCCCGATAACGCGCGCCTGCTGCACGAGGCGGAGCACGAGCTGCACGAGCACTTCGAGATTCGCCACGTGACGCTGCAGATAGAGTCCGCGGCGTACGCCCAGCAGTGCGGACTGCGGGCCGGTGCCGCTTGTCAATAAACTATTTATTTGATAGCTGTATGCGATTTATAAATAAGGGTTGCAATGCTATTTGTTATTGAACTTTAGCGAGCCTGCCAGCGTTGAACATTCTCTTTTTGTGCACCGGTAACTCGTGCCGTTCGATTCTGGCTGAAGCCACCTTCAACCACCTGGCACCCACGGGCTGGAGCGCCATGAGCGCGGGCAGTCACCCCAGCGGCAGCGTGCATCCGCGTTCGCTGGCGCTGCTGGCGCGCGAGGGCATCGCCACCACCGGCTACCACAGCAAGTCATGGGATCACCTACCGCTGGTGCCCGACATCGTCATCACCGTCTGCGCCAACGCAGCGGGCGAGGCTTGCCCGGCCTACCTGGGGCCGGTGTTGCGCGCGCACTGGGGCGTCGACGATCCGGCGCATGCCAGCGGCAGCGACGCCGAGATCGACGCGGCGTTCCTGCAAGCGTACCGCACGCTGCGCGCGCGCATCGAAGCCTTTCTGGCGCTGCCCCTGGCCGAGCTGGAGCGCGACCCGGCGCGTCTGAAGACCGGGCTGGAGCGCATCGCCGCCATCGGGATCGGGCGGGAGCGTGCCCTGATCGCGTCGGTTCCCGATTGATCGGAAGGAACGCCCATGTCTGCACAATGCGAGATCAACATGAAAAAGTCGGCGGGCTTGCCGATGAGTGTCTTTGAGCGCTACCTGAGCGTCTGGGTCTTTCTGTGCATCATCGCCGGGATCGTGCTCGGGCAGCTGCTGCCTGGCGTGTTCCAGACGATCGGCCGCATGGAAGTGGCCCAGGTCAACCTGCCGGTAGGGGTGTTGATCTGGGTGATGATCATCCCGATGCTGGTGAAGGTCGATTTCTCGGCGCTGGGTGAAGTGCGCCAGCACGTCAAGGGCATTGGCGTCACGTTTTCGATGGCGTTTCTTGGCTGGCTGTTCATCCGCACGCTGTTTGCGCCGTACCTGCCGGCCGATCAGATCGACAGCTACATCGCCGGGCTGATCCTGCTGGCAGCGGCACCGTGCACGGCGATGGTCTTTGTCTGGAGCCGGCTCTCCAACGGTGACCCGCTGTTTACGCTCAGTCAGGTCGCGCTCAACGACAGCATCATGGTCGTCGCATTTGCGCCGCTGGTGGCGTTCTTGCTTGGCTTGTCGAGCATCACCGTGCCGTGGGCGACGCTGCTGATCTCGGTGGTCTTGTACATCGTGATACCGGTGCTGCTGGCGCAGTGGTGGCGCAAGGCGTTGCTGGCCAAGGGGCGAGCGGCCTTTGACGCGGCGATGCAGCGCATCGGCCCGTGGTCGATCGCCGCGCTGCTGGCCACCCTGGTGCTGCTGTTTGCCTTTCAGGGCCAAGCGATCATCAAGCAGCCGCTGATCATCGCGCTGCTGGCGGTGCCGATCCTGATTCAGGTGTTTTTCAACTCGGGGCTGGCCTACCTGCTCAACCGTCTGGTCGGTGAAAAGCATTCGATTGCCTGCCCGTCGGCGCTGATCGGTGCCTCCAACTTTTTCGAGCTGGCGGTGGCCGCGGCGATCAGCCTGTTTGGCTTCGAGTCGGGTGCGGCGCTGGCCACGGTGGTAGGCGTCTTAATCGAAGTGCCAGTGATGCTGCTGGTGGTGAAGGTCGTCAACAGCTCCAAGCGCTGGTACGAACGCGCTTGATGCTCCTTTATATAGAGCTATATGCCCTTATGAATCAAGGGCTATAGCCATATTTCTTATATAAATTGACGTCTGGACTTCAAACCCCGAGTTCGCGCACGAACGCCGACACGTCGGGCCGCAGACGCGCTGGCTTGGCTTTGGAAACCGTGCCAATGCTGATGCAGCACACCGCGGTTTCGTGCGCCGTCAATTCAAACAGCGCACGCAAACGCGGCGAAGCCATGGCCTGGCCGCTGGTGATCCCGGAACCCAAGCCCATGGCATGGGCGCTGAGCAAAACGTTCTGAATCGCACAACCCAGCGATACCAGCCGCTCGGCGTCGGTGATCGCCAATTCGCCACCCTGCTGACGCCGGGCGTCCTGCTCGGGCGTGCTGCCAGCAAGCTTGGCGATGGCCAACATCAGAAATGGCGCCCGGTGCGCTTTGTCGCGCGCACTCTCGACCTGTTCGACGCTGGCGCCTGGGTCGCGGTCAATCAGCGCTTGCGCAAACACCTCGGCCAGCGCAGCGCGCGCCGGCATTGGCACGACGACGAAGCGCCACGGCAGCAACTGCCCGTGGTCTGGCGCCGCGGCGGCCGCCTGCAGTATGGTCTGCACTTGTTGCGCGGACGGCCCGGGCGCGACCAGGCGGCGCGGCGCGACGTGTTGGCGCGTGTGAATCAGCGCTTCCACAAATTCAATACCGTCTTTTCTATTCATTTCGTCTTTTAGGTTTGTAGACAGTCCGCCTGACGCTTGTCAAAAGTTTTATTGCAACGCTACCGTTTTGATGCTTGCAGCTGGTATGTTAGCTGCCTTGACCTGAACACAGTGGGGTGCCGCGTCGCCAAATTCAGGTACAAAGCGGTCAAACCTCGGCAGAAGCCACCACGAGTTGCACCACAGTCATTACAAGAACGTAACAAAATCAGGGTTTCTACGGAGAGAATCTGTTACGAATTTGTAATCTACTTTGCCCTGAATGTTCGACGAATCCATCATGCAGCGACGAAGTTTGATACGAGCAGGGGTCTGCTGGAGCTTGCTTCGGGCCACGGACCAAGCGCTTGCTACCCCACCTCCCCCAAGCACTGCTTTGCGCATTGGCCTGACCGCGGTGATCCTCGCTGAACAGGCCGCTTTTCTGTCGCGCTGGAGCGAATACCTGGGCGCGCGCACCGGTATGCCGGTGGTGTTTGTCGCACGCGAGTCGTATCAAACCATACTGGACCTGCTGTTTTCTGATCAGCTCGACGCGGCGTGGATTTGTGGCTACCCCTACGTCCTGCATCAGAGTCGATTGCAATTGCTCGCTGTACCGTTGTACAACGGCAAGCCGTTCTATCAGGCGTATCTCATCGGTTCGCGCGATGATTCGCCACACCTGAAAGCGTGGGGCGATCTCAAAAATCGGGTGCTGGCGTATTCCGACCCGCTTTCCAACTCGGGCTGGTTGGTCGCGCAGGCGCAAATGCGCGCTGCCGGTCTGGTGCCCAAGGACTTGCGGCGCGCTTTCTTTGCGCACGGTCACCGCAATGTCGCCGAGGCGGTCGCCAGTGGTCTGGCGCAGGCCGGTTGCATCGACGGCTACGTCTGGGAAACCATGATGCACCACGACATGGCAGCGGCAACCCGCACCCGGGTCTTGTGGCGATCTGACTGGTATGGCTTTCCGCCCATCGTGAACCGTCTCGGCGATCCCAACCCGGCCTTGACCCGGCTTGGCGCAGCCCTGAAAGCCATGACCGCCGATACGCAAGGGGCGAGCCTGCTCCAAGCTTTGAACCTGAGCGGTTTTACACAACCCGACAGCGGTCTGTTCGAGCCGATCCGTGCACTGGCCGCCAGTGTTGGGGCATTGCGAAGCTGAACGTCTGCTGACCGTGTTCTCAAAATTGCCTTATCACATCCAGATTCCCTTGGTGCTTACCATGGCGGTCACGCTGGCCGTCTTGTTGGTCAGTGCGGTTGTTGGTCAGTGCGGTGGCTGCGCAAATCTCGGCCCGCAACGCCAAGGCGCAAATCGTCAGCACAGTGCAGCGCGTGATCGAATTGCTGGTGGCTCAGGGCAAACCGTTACTGGCGCAGGACGACACCTGGCGGGCCTACATTTTGTTGCGCAACACCGCCGTGTTGTTGCCGCAAACGTCCGAAGGTCAGTCACGTGCCGCGTTACTCGATGCCACCGGACAGTTTCTTGCCGGCTCAGATCCCCTGCGACTGCCGACGGGTGCGCAAGCGCTGGGTAAAGCGATCAACGGCCGAGCACTGCCTGCGGCCGGCGACGCCACACACGCACAAACCCTGACCGGCTCAGACGGGGGCATGGCGCTGATCGCGCCGATCCGCAGCGACGACAATCAGATCATTGGCTTTGTCATGGCCGAAGTCGACGCTGCCGCGTTCGAACCTGACTGGGCGGCGCTGTCCACGCCGGCGGTCATTGGCGCTGGTTTGGCAATTTTGGTGCTGGTCCCCCTGGGCTGGTTGTTGGGGCGGCGCATGGCACGTCCGATCGCTCAGACGGCGGATTGCATCGCCCGCATCGGGCATAGTGACGCGGCGCAACTGCAAGCGTTGCTGCCGCGCGTGAAAGACCCCGAACTCGACCGTATTACCGGTGCCGTGCGCCAGTTGTTGACAGAAACCTCGGCGCGTCAAGCCAACGCGCAACGTGCACTGTCGGCGGAACGGCTGGCAGCGGTGGGACGCATCACCGCCGCGGTTGCGCATGAAATCAATAACCCGCTGGCTGGATTGATCACTGCAACGCGGACGTTGCGACTGCACGGCGACCAACCGGTGGCGCGCAACCGTAGCCTGGAATTGATTGAACGTGGTCTGCAGCAGGTGCGTACGATCACCACCGCGCTGCTACCGCAGGCGCGCGTGGAAGACCGCTGCATGGTGCCGGGCGACTTCGATGACATGCTGACCCTGGCACGCACAACGGGGCAGCAGCAGTCCGTCAACGTTTCGGCCGAAGTGCAGCTGACGTCAGCACTGCGCGTTCCCGCCACGGTATTTCGCCAGGTCATGCTCAATTTGCTGCTCAACGCGATCCGGGCAGCCGGGCAGGACGGCTTGGTGCACGCCCGGCTGCAAGCCGATGAACAGACCGTTCAATTCGTTTTGGCCAATACCGGCAAGCACTTTTCCGAAGTCCAGCTGCAGAAACGGCTGATCAGCAGCGAGGGCTTTGATCCCAACGGCTTTGGCTTGTGGATTTGCCACGAATTTGCCGTGCGTTACGGTGGCGGTTTTTCGTCCGCCCAGGCCTCGGATGTGCCCGCGCCATTCACCACAAGTCTCTGTTTCTGGCTCCCAAACCTTGACCGACATGACCCACAAAAATCTGCTGCTGATTGAAGACGACATCATCGTGGGCGAATCGCTGGTACAGCGCTTCGAACTCGAGGGCCTCAAGGTCGTCTGGCTGCGCCGCTTGAACGAGGCGCAGATGCGCATCGCCTCGCCCTGGGGCGCGATCATCAGCGACGTGCGTTTGCCTGATGGATTGGCCACCGAATGGTTCGCACGCCTGCCCGCAGCAACACGTCAGTTGCCCTGGTTCTTCCTGACTGGCTATGGCAGTGTCAACGACGCGGTTGGTGCCTTGCAAGCTGGCGCGCGTGAGTATTTGACAAAGCCGTTTGACACCGAAAAGCTGGTCAGATCCGTGATGGAGTCCGTCTCTGTGATTGCAGACCATCCAAGCGCCGTGCTCGGAATTTCACCGGCGATGCGCCACGTTGAGGAGCTGGTTCACAAATTGGCCAAACAGAAAACTTCGGTAAACAGAAAACTTCGGTCCTGATCAACGGTGAGTCGGGCGTCGGCAAGGAAGTGGTCGCACAAACGATCCATAACCTGGACACGCGCAGCAAGAAAGGAGCGTTCGTCCCCGTCAATTGTGCCGCGGTGCCCGAGTCGATGATGGAAGCCGAGTTTTTTGGTTACGAAAAGGGTGCATTCACCAGTTCCCAACGAGCGCACAAAGGTTTTGTGGAACGCGCAGACGGTGGCACCCTGTTTCTTGATGAAGTGGGTGAGCTGCCTGCCAGCATGCAAGCCAAGCTGCTGCGTGTGCTGCAGGAGCGCTGCTTTTTCAAGCTCGGCTCCGAGCGCACCACGCACAGTGACTTTCGCGTCATTGCCGCGACTAACCGCGATTTGTACGCCGACATGCAGGCCGGCAAATTCCGCGAAGACCTGTTCTACCGTCTGGCGGTCATACGCGTCGAGATTCCCCCCTTGCGCGAACGCCCGGAAGACATCCGTTGGCTCACTGAACTGATCCTGCAAAAAATGACCGTCGAGCAAGGCACACCGATTGCCATGTCGGAAGTTTTTTTGCGCAACGTGATGGCGCGCGACTGGCGCGGCAACGTGCGCGAATTGCGCGCCTATCTGGAGCACGCGGTTTTGCTGAGTGACGGGGGCATTCTCGATCAGCCCATGCCCAGCCATGTCAGTAGCCACGCGGCGTATGGGTCGGCCAGCGCCGATCCGTCTGGCGCGTTGGCGCCACTGCATTCAGTGGTCGATGAAGCCGAACGCGGTCACATTCGAAAGGTGCTGGCACATTGCGACGGGCATTTAGGCAAGACCGCCGAAACCCTTGGCATCTCGCGCAAAACCCTGTGGGACAAAATGCGCAAGCTTGAAATCAACACATAAAAAAGGGAGCCCGCGGGCTCCCTTTTTTGTTTGCACGCCCCTTAGGCGATACGGCGATCCTTGAACGATACGCTTGCTTTGTATTCCTCAACACTGCCCACACGCTTGATGCTGGCCCAGGTCCCCTTGTAGTACGGCACCACGTTGCGGTCGGTCCAGTCGGTGACGACGTCACCGTGGACGCCTTTGACGTAGCCGAACAGCATGAAGGTGTGCCCAGGCTTCAAGGCCTTGATCGGGTACGCCATGGCATAAGTGCTGCCAAAGTCGTTGAACACTTCAACCACGTCCCCACCAGATACACCGAGCTTCTTGGCGTCGTCGATGTTCATCTCGATGAACGCCATGGGGTAGCGATCACGCACAAACGTGTTGTACTGATCGTGGTAGGCGGTTTGCCAGACCTCGTTGGCACGGCCGCCGTTGATCCAGTACGTGTGCTTGTTCTTTTGCTCCAGAACGCGCGCCGGCAGGCCCGTCCAGGGCGCGGGCTTGAACTGCGCCTTGCCGTCACCCGTGCTGAACTTGTTGTCGGCATAGATCATCGGCGTGCCGATCAGCTTTTGGCCGTCAACGCGCTGGATGGGTAGCTGCACCCCATTGTTGCCGGCCTTGCGCAGCAGGTCGTACGTGGCCAGGTAACCGGTGTCACCACCTTGGCTGTCGATCGGGCCGACGCCAGGACGCCCAGCGCGGCGGAAGCCGTCGTTAAAGGCGTCTTCCTCGGACTTCCAGTCAAAGCCTTCGAAGCGCTTGGCCATCGCTGCGTTGCCTTCCTTCGCGTACATCGCCTTGAGCGTGTTGGCGATATCGGCAGCGATCAGGCAGTCGGCCTTGGCGACGCCGGGAGCGTCCATGAACTTCTGCGACAGGCGCAGCCGACGCTCACCGTTCATCGACGTCAGGTTGATTTCACCCGGTTGCGCAGCGGGCAACAACATGTGGCAGTCTTCCGAGATCGTCGTCGGGTACAGGTTCATCGCCGCGACAAACAGACCGCCCTGGTACTTGCATGCGTTGTAGATGATTTCGACCAGCTGCTCGGTGGTGGCACCTTTTGCGCGTGAGATCGCTTCATTGACGATACGCGCACGACGACGCAGCGTCTGGCGATGCTGCTCGGCGTTGAGTGTGGTCTGGAACGGATTGGTACCCCACAGCGTGTACATCAGACCGTTACCCTTGATGATTTCCTGGTCGATGTAAATCTTCGAGTTGCCTGGGTAAGGCGGGCGGGTGTAGCCTTCCTGGTGACCACCGAGACGGCACACGCCGGTACCACGACGGCCAACATTCTGCGTTGCCAGCACCAGACTGACCAGCGAACTCTGAATGTTGTAGTTGTCGTTGCCCCAGATGATGCCTTTCTCGTACGCGTGGAAAGTACGCGGCGCATGACCCGAAGCCTTGGGCTTGTAGGCCCACTCCGCCGCTTGTTTGAGCTTGGCAACCGAGATGCCGGTGATGCGGGAACCATCTTCCAGGCTCATGCGGTTGACCTTGACCACTTCGTCGTAGCCATGGGTATGCTTGGCGATGAAGTCCTTGTTTTGCCATCCTTGCGCGACGACATACGTCAAGAGGGTGTTGAACAAGGCCACGTCGGTACCAGGTTCGATGTCCAGGTGCAGCACGTTTTCCTTGCCGGCCACCTGCTCACTGATCGCCACCGTCGCGGTACGGCGCGGGTCGACGACAATGAGCTTGCCGTTGTTCGCGGTTTCGCCGGGGAACCACTTCTTTTTCTTGTCCACCGACGAACCCGAAATATTGGGGATCCAGTGGTTCAGGAAGTAGTTGGACTGGGTTTCGTAAGGGTTGGCACCGATGCAGAAAATCGTGTCAGCGACCTGGGCGTCTTCGTAGCTGTTGTTGAGTTCACCAATGCCCATTTCGCGGGTGGCGTGGCACTCGGAGTTGTAAGCCGGTCGGTTGTGAATGCGCACCATCGGGGTCTGCAATGCGCTGAACATCAGCTTGCCGGTGCCCCATGTGTTCTCAAAACCACCGCCTGCGCCACCGTGGTCGAAGCAGTCGTAAAACAGGCCCGAGGGACCGTCGTTGTCAAGAATCTTCTTGGTCAGGCCAGCGTACAACGCCAACGCGCTGTCCCAGCCAGTGTCGAACCACTGGTCACCCTTGAAAACGCGTGGCGTCTTCAGACGTTCACGTCCTACGCCGTCGTGCGCGTACATGTAGCTGGCCATGCGACCGCCACGGGTCGAAGACAGGCCACTGTTGACGCTGCATTCCTTGTCCGGCACGATCATGATATTCCAGCGCTTGCCAGACTTGTCGGTGATGGTGTTGGTCATGGCCTTGGTCATGCACACGGCCATCGGCGGCACCTGCGTGGTGAAGTCCAATCCCAAAGCATTCTGGTCGGCAGCGCGACCACCTTCTTTGTTGGCGTCCCACTTGTACACGTGATAGCCGCAGCCGACGATGCAAAAGTGGCAAGTCATGTTGGTGACCTGGGCATCCTTGGTCGGCAGGGCGATACGGTCATTGATATTGGTTGGCAGGGCGATACGGTCATTGATATTGGTTGACATGTGCGGACTCCTTACAAAATATTGGACTGGCGGCCGTAGAGCAAGCCATCGACGCCGACGGCGTGCACGGTGTCGGTCTTGGCGTCGTAGCTGAGCTTGATGACCGGCAGGTTCTCGGTAGCCTGGCCGCAAACCATCTGTCCGTGTTGTTCAGGGTCAAAAATGGAGAAATGACAACCACATTTGAAGGTACGGCTGTCGCCGTCGTACTGCAACGGGCAACCCATATGTGTGCACATGGCGCTGTAAGCAACGATGTCTTGGTCTGGACCCACTCCGCCAGGAACCGGTGCGCCCATCTTGATGGCATAGCACATCGAACTGTCGTCGGGGTAATTGAAGCTGACTGCCTGATTGACTGGCATTCCCTTGACTTTGCCAACCGCGACGGCGGGATAAGTCAAAGCCGTTGTGCTACCAAGCGCCGGATTGGCAGCTGTCGCTGCGCTGGCGTTCTGGATTGGAATGACAACCGAGCCTGCAACGGCCGCTGCTGCGCCGCCCGACTTCAAAAAGAAGCGTCGGCCTACTTTCACATCTTCCATACTATCTCCTGTTGTGGTGAATTGACATGGATCAAATGCAATAGATATGCCAACAATTTTTTTAAAATATTTTGTTGTAAATCAAATAATTAGAAAAACTCACGCCAACGCGATTGGTAGTTTTCGAAACACTTTATAGAAAAATGTTTCTATTCCGTAACGTCGCTCATTCCGTCGGCGAGGAAAAAGTGATTTCGATACCATGCGGTGACTACCGCGATCCGTCGACCTCCCACAATTACGTCAAGCAATTTTGATGGCGGGAGATGCTCAGTGCAGCAAAAAGAGTGAGCAATAGTGTGGAGGCGGGCACATTTGGCCTTAGGACGCCCATATCCGTAGCAGATAACAGACGTACGCTTGAGACCGACTCGACACCGCTGACCCGGTGCCGTCGGTTCTACCTCAGCGCAGTTTGGCGCGATTCAATACAAAGTCAGCGATCGTCGGCACGTCCTGCAAAGCCAAACGCGCCAAACCAGGCGTCACCGAATGTTCCTGGTGGGCGCTCGGCAAATCGTCTCCCGCGATGGCCACAATACCCGGCCAATCCGGCCAAAGCGTGGGTTTGCCGACAGATTGACGCCACACCTCCAGCTTTGGAAAGTCACCGCCTTTGAAACCCTCCACCAAGACCACGTCGCAATGCTGCATGCGGTCAAGCAGATAGTCCAACGGCGGCTCAGCCTCACCGCGCAATTCGTGCATCAGCGCCCAGCGGTCGTTTCCCAACAGCAACACTTCCTGGCAACCCGCTTCACGTAGCCGGTAGGAATCCTTGCCGGGGCGATCAATGTCAATGTTCTTATGACTGTGCTTGATCAGGGAGACAACCAAACCACGCGACGCAAGTTCGGGCACCAGGCGCTCCAGCAGGGTCGTTTTACCCATGCCAGAGTGTCCGGCGATTCCAAACAGTTTCATCGCGTCTGCAACGTCAGACCTGGGTGAAGAAGCCAATGCCCACCAGCGTCAGCAGCGTCAGGCCGCAAGCAATCAGCACAAAGCCCAGCAGTTTGGACAGCGCCAATTTGGTCGGCGATGGCGCATCCACCAGGTATTTCTCGAGTTCACCACTGGCAACCAGGCGCTCGTATTCGTTAGCGTGGTCGTGTTTGAACTCTTCAATCGAGAACGAACCAGTGAACATCACCACCTCAACCGGGAACTTGTCCGGACGGAAATGGTTGTTGAAGAAGTGGACAGTGAACAGGAACACCACGGCCAGGAAGGCTTCCTCAGCATGGAAGATCGCAGCGACGTTGAACACCCAGCCTGGCAGGAACGCACCGAAGAAGTTCGGCAACCACATGATCAAGCCGCTAACGCCGATGATGGTGACCCCCCAGAACGGAGCCCAGTAGTCAAACTTCTCCCAGTAAGTCCAGCGATCAAATTTGGGACGCGGCCCCATGCCAAAGAACCACTTGAACATGGCAATCATGTCTTTGCCGTCCTGCAGATTGGGAACCAACGAACCAGGCCCAAAGAACTTGAAGTTATGCCAGTTCTTGGCCAGACGGTATATCACATAGGCCAGGTGCCAGAAGAACACGCCGGCGAAGATCACTGCCGCCGTGCGGTGAATCAGGCCAGCCGTGTGCGGTCCGCCCAAAGATGTCATCAACGTCTCCGCCCAGGGCGAAGACGGGTAGAACAAGGGGATACCCGTCAATGTCAGGGTCATCAAACTGAGGGCAAACGTGATGTGTGCAACGCGCCAGATCGGACTGAAGCGACGCACGTGTTTTCCACGATACTGCTCCGGTATGTCGGCCAGCCGAATGTGCTTTTCACCGGCGTGCGCCTTGCGTTCCTTGAATTCACGGTAGAACCACAGCAGGGTATGCAGCCAGAAGAAAGTAAAGGTGCCCACCAACAACTGCAGCATGATCTGCCAAGCCACCCATATTTGCGGATATTTGTTGAAGTCACCTGGGTGGCCATGCGGCTGGTAGCTGGCAAAACCCACGGGTGCGAGCGCCAGATCTTTTTTCCCGCTGTGACAGGTCTGACATGTCTTCAGCAGGTTTGCAGAATGGACTGTTGATTTGGGAACGTCCGACTTGGCAATCTTGTGACTTCCGTGACAGTTGTAGCACTTGGCCGTGTACGTGTAACCGAGCGTGCTGATTTGACCGTGATAGGTGGCCATGTACGTCTTCAGGTTTTGCTCGTGGCAAGAGCCACAACGGTCCTTGATGACCTGCATGAATGGTGTATCACTCGAACTGGTGATCGAGTGTGTGGAATGACAATCGGTGCAAACCGCTGCTTTGACATCGTGCTTTTCAAGCACCGTCTTGCCGTGAATGGACTCGGCGTAACTTTCCAGCTGTTCGGTATGGCAGGTTTTGCCGCAGGTTTCTGCAATCCCAAGGCGCCATGCGGTGTAATCAGGCGAATCCTTGGCCGGCACATTGAAACTGTGTGTGTCGTGACATCCATCGCAACTGGCGTTGGGCTGATCCGGGAAATTCTGATTCGGTCTGGCGTGGAACGACTGTTGATACGCCGCGATATTTTTAGCTATGCGTTCCAAGCCCGGCTTGTCCTTGCCCTGCCCGGCACTTTGTGCGGCTTGCCACAAACTTTGGTGACAACCAGCGCAATCGACTTTTTCCAGTTTGACGGCGCCGCTCTTGCCATGCGTACTTGCCTTTTGAACATCATCCTTGATGTCAGTATGGCATGCGACGCATTCCATGTTGGCGTGCACACTCTTGCCCAATTTCTCGGCTGTGACGGTCAGCAACTCGCGCTTTTCATCGTCAGGCGCAGGGACTTCAATGGCGCCTTTTTTGCCATCGTGACAACTGAGACACGAGGCGTTGTCAAGCTTGGCTGGAGTCTCTGCGGTTTCCGACCCCGCCAACGCTGTTTGCGTGAGCAATGTCGTCCAGAACACCAAAAGCCCACCAACGATAAAAGATTTTTTGAGTTGCATGATCAAAACCAAATTGACGAAAGTCACCGGTTGTCAGCCCTGACAACAGGTGCTACACGTTACGAGAGCAGGTATTACTGCGACAGGATCCAGTCGGCGAGGTTTTTTTGCACTGCTGGGTCTTTGCTGTCGAGTATCTTGTGCTCGACTTCCTTGCCGTCAGACGTTTTCACCTTGTTGCCGCTGGTAAAGTTCTTGATTGCCTTTTCCTGGCCGTCCGGTTTGCCCTTGTATTTGGCAGCGATCTTTTTCAGCGCCGGACCTTTTTTGGCCAGCTTGACGTCATGGCACTTGGAACATTCGTTCTCTTTGAAAACAGCTTTGGCTGCCTCAACGTCGATAGCGGCGTGCGCTGGCGTTAAAGCGGCAAGTGCCAGCACGGTGGAGGCACTGAACAAGGTGATGGATGATTTCAACATGGGATAACTCCTCGATTAACAGGTTTGGAAAGAACTAACACACTGACACAACACACGCTTCTCTCACATTTCAAGCATCTCCTTCTGACGACAACTGGGACAAGTCATCAGCGCCGCACGTCCGCCCTGTGCCAACACCGGGTGGTCTTTGATTCGCTCCAGACTCGACTCCAATAACCGGCGGTTGATAAACGGTGTCCCGCAAGATGTGCACTTGAACTGCTCGTCTTGATGCAACACAACCGAAGTCATCCGCGCCAAAGCCGCGGGTGCAAATCGGGCTTGCAGCGACAAAGCTTGCTCGGGACACGCTTTGACACACAAACCGCATTGCACACACGCGCTTTCCTGAAATACCAGTTGCTGCAATGTGTCGTGCCTTGCATTCACCGCGCGCGTCGGGCACAAGTTGACACAGGCAAAGCACAACGTACAACGGTTGGCATCAACTTGTACTGCACCAATCGGGGCATCCGGCGCCAATACGACAGTCGACGCGGAGAAGTTACCAGCCATTTGACGAAGGCCGTCAATCCAGGCCAACCGCTTGAACTTCGCCCACGATTGAAGTGGTGCCACGCGATTGGCAACTACGGGCAAAACCTTGATAGCGGCAGCCTCACGCAGCCAATCCAGCAAAGTCTCAGACCTCACCATAGCCAGTCGGTCCGTGCGCTCACCCAGCGACTCGAGCAAGGATTGCATTTGGCCGACGCGCTCAGAGAGCAAACGAAGCGTCTTCCCGTGCAGTGAACCATCTTCCAGTAGCACCAGACGACCAGCACCAAGCGCCAAGGCACGCATCCATAATTCGTCGCCAAAAGCAGGCAAGGGATTCACCTGAAACGACACGGCATTGCATTGCGACCACTGCGCCTGCGTTTGAGCGTCGACATCGAACGCATGCAGGATCAATGTGACACCATGACCCGCGTCTGCCAGCACCGCCTGCAGACGATCCCCCAATGTCTGCCGCTCGGGTACCTTGAATATCAACGCCCCAGTCGGGCAGCTCAGGGCACAACTGGCACAACCTTGACACAGGTGAGGATCGACCCGAATGCTGCCATCGACAGAGTGAATCGCCGCCGCCGAGCAGACATCCAAACAACGCGTACAGCCAGTCAAACCCCTGCTGCTGTGCGCGCACAATTCTGCGGCATAACTGAAATATTTGGCTTTGGAAAACCGGCCAACCAACGTGCTTAGGGTCGCGATCGCTTGCTGGCGCAAGGCTTCGTCCGCGCCGGTTGCAAAATAGCCGTAAGGTTTAACCTCGTCGGTGATGAGAGCTTGGGCGCCAAGATCCAGCACCAAGTCAAAGCAGCGGCCCGGGTTGGGACTGGACGCCCCAATATCGGTAAGCTCTTCTCCCACCTGAATACCGGCGTGGAAAGCACCGAGATAACCTTTCAGGTGCGTTACCCGGCGTCCAACCGCGGTGACGCGGGGACCCCAGTCGCGCACATCAACACCGGGTGCAAATACCACTGTGAAGTGGCCGTGGTTCTTTGCCACCTGCTGGGCTACCTCACCCGCTTGGGCATCATCACCCAAAACGAGAACGCAACCGCGGGACTCGAACACCACTTCTTCAGGTGAAACATGCGCGTCGCTGGCAATCGGAGTCAGACCAGACAGACCAGCAAGCGGTGTCGCCACGCTTGCTGCGCTCATGCGTCAACCTCGTTGGGCAAATCACTGTCCATGGGCATGCGAAGTTGCTCGGTAATGGCTTTCAAATCGCGTTGATCCAACAAGCACGCTGCACCCAGCAGGGTTGCCGCGGCCTTGTAAAACGGTGTTTTGGCCATGGCAACCAGACGCTGACAATGGTCTGGCACCCAGTTGAGCAGGTGCGAAACAAGGAATTGGCGTTCCATGGCCAACCACTGCGCTGCCATGCCAGCGTCTGCTGCTTGATGCGCGAGCATCTCTTGGTACGCCAGCACCGACATGTAGCGCAACTCGGTGCCCAGATAGTCGGGTGGCCCCAACTCCAGACCGAAGTCTTCCAGCCCAGCGTTTTGATAGTACTGAACCACGTCCATGACCAGATCGTCGTTCATGTCCAAACCCAAGGCGGAACTCTCGAAAGGTGCCGCCAGCTCCTTTTTATGAAGCACACCAGCCAGAATACTTGTGCGATCGACGGCCAAATCCGTCAAACCGTCAGCAGTCTGGCGGGCAGCGATCAAAGCTTGCAGCAGCGATGCAGACTCCGGACCCAACGGTGCTTGCTCCAGGCCGTTAACCGCACTTAGCACGGCCTCGAGTTCGCCCAGCCAAGGATCCTGTGGCTGCTCGATCACCAAACGCGACAGCAACCACCAGGTGCTGCTGCGGCGCTTGGCAACTTCAGCCAAATCTGCGTTCACTGCGGACGTCATTTGGGCGCAAAGCCGTAGTAAGTTGGCTGATTTGGCGCTTGATGACAGGTGATGCAACCCTTGCGATCCACCGGACCGGTCGATCCTTGCGGCTCACCGGTACGCAGATACAGAATGTCTCTTTCACCACCACCGTGGCAGTCCTCACAAAACAGCTTTTGACTGGTTTTGTGAATCGTGTGCCAACGTCCCTTTTCGGCCATCGTCTTGGTCTTTGACGTCACCTTGACCGCTTTCTGTGCAGCCTTTGTGGTAGCAGCGTCAGCAGCGTAAGCTGTGCCCACGGCCAGCGACAAGCCAATCATGCCCATCATCAGTAGTCTTTTCATGATTTCGCTCCTTCTGTGAGCACATAAAACACTTGCGGTGAATTGCCGAACTTGGTCTTCAACTGTTTGGCATCGGTCTCCTTGATGCGTTTGGAAATATCGGAGTTTGGATCACCAATGTCGCCAAACATGCGCGCCTGAACCGGGCACACCAGATCGCAACTCGGGGTGTAAGCCTGATCTTTGCCGATGCGGTCGGTTTTGCCGTCTGCAACCGCTTGTTCGATCTTGTGCGCGCAGAAGGTGCACTTCTCTGCCACATTCGATTTTTTGCGGTGCGTCGGATGCCGATCGGCATAGTCGAGATTTTCTGCGCCCAACTTCTCTTTGCCAGGTGCCAGCGCTTCGATCTTAGTGTTGAGCTGCGGTACACCGTAGGGGCAAACCGACGCGCAATAGCCGCAACCAATGCACTTGTCGTAGTCGATGATGACCATACCAAATTCGTTCTTGGTGATGGCCTTGGCACCCACCCGGTCACACGCCATCTTGCATGATGGGTGCTCGCAGTGCATGCAGTTCATGGTGTTAAACACCTTTTTGACATTGGGGTAGGTGCCCACTTCGTATTCGATCATCACGTTCCACGGCGCATCCGGCGTGAAATGATTTTCTACGGCGCAGGCCGCTACGCATGAGCGGCAACCCATGCAACGCTTCAAGTCAATCAATCGTCCTAATTTCATGATGTTTCTCCTTTAGGCCTTGTAGAGTTTGCACTTGGTGTCGTTAAAGGAGTTGTGACCGGAGATGATGTCCGGATGATGCTCCAGCACTTGGTTGAGTGCGACGCCTTTGTGGCCGTCTGGTGAATAGCCTGGGCTCCACTGGCCATAGTGGTAAGACACGGCAATGGTGTCCGGGCGAATGCCTTGCACCACCTGTGCCTCGCCGTTGATCTTGCCAACGCGGGTTTCGATGGTGACGGTATCGCCGCTCTTGATGCCCATCTTTTTAGCCGTCTCGGCGTTGATCTGAACGTAGTTGGTGGCCACGTCCTTGCCCAAGGCCTTGTTCAAAATCACGTTGTTGACGGTGTTGCCGCTCTGGTAGCGGTACATACGCTTGTGCGTGACGATGTAGAACGGGTAATCGGCCGCTTCGCGGTGCGGTGTCGGGAACGCGTGTTCTTTGGTCGGCAAGGGTGAATACGCCACCTTGAGCTTGGCCAAATCAACATGCACCAAGTTGTTTTTCTTGGCGATCGCTTCAGCCTTGTAGAAGGTTTCAATCAACTGGTCGGCATACAGCTTGATCTTCGGTTTACCCGGCCCCTTGAATTTGGCTTCCACGCCACCGAGGTACTTGCTCTTGATATCGCGTTTCTTGCCGACAAAGGCGTGCTCAAGCGCATAGTCAAACGGCTTCTTGGCCTTGTCTGCCCACATGATTTCAACCGTCTCGCGTTGGGTGTAATCCTTGCCGGGTTTGAACTTGACCTCTTTCAAACCCCACGCCTTGTTGCATTCCTCGTGGAACTTGTCGCGCAGACCCACGCGTTTCATCATCTCTTGCATGATGGTGAAGGCGTCGTGCTCCAGGTTATAGGGATTCACCATGGCCTGGCGAATCGCGATGTGGCTGGCCTCTGGCGTGCTGCGGGTGGGAGCCCAATGCCAGCTTTCCAGATAGGTTTTATCGGGAAGCACGACGTCGGCGAACCAGGCCAACTCGGTCATGTTGATGTCGATGACGACGTTGAAAGTCTTGCTCAGACCGTCGAACTGCATTCCGGAGTTCGGCACTGCCATGGGACGATTGGTGCCGAAGAATATCTGCATTTCGGGCACGTAAGGCAGACCCCAGGATTTGGGATCCTGCATCACAGGGATCCTGCATCACAATCAAGTTCTGCTGCGCGATATGGTGGTTCGCGTAGGGGAAATACACGCTTTGCGCCATGTCGCAGCGGCTTGGCGGATATTCGCACTTGCTGACGTCGAAGTATTGCGGTTTGGCGTTGGGGGCATCCATGCGCAAACCACCCACAGCATCGATGTTGCCCACCAACATGTTCAGGATCAAACCAGTGCGCCAACCTTGCACGCCATGCTCTTTGGCCGACAGGCCGCGGAAGGTGTAAAGCACGGCGGGGCGATAGCGCAGCTTTTGCCCTTCCATTTCAATGAACTCGCCAATGCGCGCTTCCTTGGCAAAGGTCTGCGCCAGGCGCGTGATCGTTGCAACGGGCACATCGGCGATGGCCTCGGCGGCAACAGGCGTCATGTCAGCAATACTGTCGACAAAGACCTGGAAAGCCGTACGCACCGGCTTGCCATCGACGGTGTACGCACCTTTTAACGCCGGTTTGACACCAGCGACATAAGGCTTGGCGCTGTTGCTGACAGTGTCCCAAACCAGATGCGTTTTGCCATCTTTGTCCTTGATGAACAGGCCGTCGGCACCAACGAGTTCGGGCGCATTGGTGTATTCGACCAAAAATGGCTCATCGATGGTGCCGGCGTCGATCATGACTTTGGCCATGGCGAGCAAAATCACCGGGTCCTTGCCGGGGCGCACGGGAACCCATTCGTCGGCCTTGGCCGCATTCTGCGACAAGCGCGGCTCCACGACGACAATTTTCAAACCCTTGTCGATGCTTTGCTGGGCTTCCCAGTCCATCCAACGCGAAGCCTGTTCGCCTTCGAAGTAACTGGAGCCACCAACGCGAAGCCTGTTCGCCTTCGAAGTAACTGGAGCCAAAGTTGAGCATGTATTTGGCGTGTTTCAGATCGGGCAGGATACCGGCACCCGCCACCGTGAGTTCATCAGCCACGTGGCGCGCGGCTTCGCAGGTCGTGGTGCGATGTGTCATGTTGGGCGTACCAAAGGCTTTGGTAAACGCCACCGCGAAGTTTTCACCGGTGAGGTATTTGCCTTGACCGTGTTGCCACAACAGTTTGCGCGGATCTTCAGCATGGATCTTGGCCATGCGAGCCGCCACAATCTCAAAAGCCTCGTCCCAGCTGATCTCGGCCCAACGCGGATCCTCGTTGCGTCCCTTATTGGGGTTGGTGCGTTTGAGCGGTTTCTTCAGGCGATAAGCGTCGTAGGTGTTGTACATGCCCGACGCACCTTTGGGGCAAATGCCGTGGTTGTAGAACTCGGCTCGCGCTGTGTCTGGGTAAATGGTACGGACAACGCCGTTGACCACGGTCACGTCGATGCCGCAGAAATTTGGGCAAATCGAACAGCCAGACTTGACATGCTTGACTTGCAATGGCGCACGCGCCGCCGCCTTGGCTTTGGCGACGGGCCTGGCAGTTTTCACCGCTTGCGCCACGGCATCCAGACTGACACCGGCTGCCGCGCCCAAGGCACCCATGCCTTGAATAAAACCTCTTCGCGCTAGTTTCACTTCGCTTCTCCTGTAAAAGAACTGGGGTGTCTAAATCATCCATGCTTGAAGAAATCAACTACTTGAGATCAATGAGACACTTAATAAAGACGTCGAATTACCGCAAACTTCATGCCATTGATTTTCATTGGAGGCAGCCATCAAGAGCGGTCACTTGGGTTACCTATGGGTAACGTCAACGGCGTGTTCGTCCACTGCGGAAAATCCCTGCGTCGATAAAATCAAACCTTTACCAGTTCTTCCCGCTTGGTTTCAAAGGACTTCAACTGGCGGGCAACTGGCCACGTTACCGCTGGGTAACGCTTATCGGCTTTTCAATACGAAGTTACCCATGCGTAACAAGAAAATATGATGTCCAAGTTGGTTCGTGCGTTCTCATTGATTTTTTACTTGATCGGAGTTGGTTTACCCACCTCTGGTTACGCGGCCGGCACGCCGATTCGAATCGCCATGACGCCGGCGTTCCTGCACGACCAGCACGCCATGTTGGCGCAATGGCGCAATTACCTGCAGGAACATACGCAGCGGCCGATCGAGTTTGTCCAGCGTGACCGCTACCGCGAGACCATCGATTTGCTGCAGCAAGGCAAAGTCGACTTCGCCTGGGTATGCGACTACCCTTATCTTGTGTTAAAAAAGGACGTGACCCTGTTGGCGGTGGCGCTGCACCAGGGCAAGCCGAGTTACCAGGCTTACTTGATCGTGCCTACCAGCGATATTACGACCCGCAGCATCGCCGATCTCAAGAACACCATATTTGCTTTTGCAGACCCCTATTCCAATACCGGCTACCTGTCACCACGCTTCGAGATCAAACGCAGCGGGGCCGACCCGACGACCTTTTTCAAGCGCACTTTTTTCACCTGGTCGCACCGCAAGGTGATCGACGCGGTGGCCAGTGGTGTGGCGCAGGGCGCATCGGTGGACAGTTACGTCTGGGAATCCCTGGCCAAGGTGCGGCCAGACATCACAGCCAAGACGCGCATCGCTTGGAAGTCCCCACTCTACGGATTTCCGCCGCTGGTGGCCCAGCGCAATGTTTCGCCCAGCGACTTTGCTCTGATACAGCGCGTTCTGATGGAAATGCCGGGCAACGCCCAGGGCCGTGAACTTTTGAACAGGTTGAACCTCGATGGGTTTATCAAAGGTTCACCCAAGCTCTATGACGGCGTGGCTGCGATGATGCAGCAATTCGGTGAACCCTGATGCGTCTGTTTGACCTCAGTCTGCGCTACAAAATGCCGCTGTGGGGCGGTGGCCTGATTTTGGCCACCGCGTTGGCTTTGTCGGCCACTTTCATGTTGCAGGGTTGGGACAACCTGCACCACGATTTGCAAAAAAATGCCGAAGACCTGGGACGCATTACGGCGCGCGCTCTGTTTCCGGTGATGTTGCACGACGAAGTCTGGCAGGCGTACGAGGTGGTGACGCTGCCCTTTGCCGCCAACCCGACGACGGCGCAAACCGAGAGTCTGGTGGTGTTTGACAACGACCTGCGTGTCTACGTATCGTCGCAGTCGCAGGAGCACCGTCTGATGGAACCGATGCGTTCTTTAGGGCCGGAATTCGCCGCATTGGCCCAAGAACTCACCAAAGTCTCGGATCTGCCGGTTTATGTCCATGACGCTGCTGGCGCTCAGCATATTTACGTCGCATTGCCCGTTGCCAGCGACGGCATGCGGCTGGGCACCGTGGTCGTGGCCTATCACAAATCCTTGCTATGGAAGCGATTTTCGCAATTGCTGCTCAACGCCATCGGAATGACCTTGTTGGTGCTGGCCGTTTTGCTACCCATCAGCTCTTACTGGGGACGACGCATGATGCGCCCGATGCAGTGGATCACAAGGCGCATCCGCCAGATCGGTGAGCCCAACACGCCCAGCATCGATCCCAAGCTCTACCCCTACAGGGACGAGGTTGGGCTGCTCTACGAGGCTTACGCCGAAATGCACGCCAAATTGCGTGAAAAAGCGGCGGTTGAACAGGAAATGATCAAAAGCGAGCGTATGGCTGCCGTCGGACGGCTTACTGCCAGCATTGCGCACGAAATCAACAATCCGCTCGGTGGAATGCTCAACGCGATCAGTACCCTCAAGCGGCACGGCAGACCAGACCCCGTCACCCAGAAGACCGTCTCGATGCTGGAACGCGGCCTGTTCCAGATACGGGAAACCGTCGCCGCCCTGCTGGTGGAAGCCAAGGTCAAAAATCGACCATTGGGCGCTTCAGACTTTGACGATGTCCGGGTGTTGGTGGCACACGCGGTCAAGAAACTGGCCACGCGAATGAGTTGGTCGGTCGACCTGCCCGTGCCCGTTGCTCTGCCGTCAACCCTTGTGCGCCAGGTGCTGATCAACCTGCTGCTCAATGCCATCGAGGCTGCCGGGCAAGATGGTCAGGTGAGCTTGCACGTCCAGACTGACGCGTCGGCGTTGACCATGGTGGTTGAAAATTCCGGTAATCCGATTTCCGCTGAACAATTGGTTCGCTTGTATGAACCGTTCAGCAGATTTTCAGAAAACGGCCACGGTTTAGGGCTTTGGATCTGCTACCAAATCGTCACGCAACTCCAAGGTACCATTCGCGCCGACTCTGGCACTGAGAGAACCCAATTCAAGGTGACGCTTCCGCTGAACGGCGCGCATGAAAACAACCCTGAACAAAATTTGCCTGATTGAAGACGACGAGCTCATGGGCGAATCCTTGTGCTACCGTTTCGCTCTAGAGGGCTTTGCGGTCGACTGGCATCACAATGGCAACGACGCACTGGCAGCGCTTCGGCATACGGACTACGCACTGGTGGTCAGCGACATCCGCCTGCCTGACACGACGGGCGACGCGCTGTTTAACCAGTTGCTCGACGAAGGGCATCGACTACCCCCCTTCATCTTCATCACCGGACACGGCGAAGTGAATAACGCCGTTGATCTGCTGAAAAAAGGCGCCCACGACTACATCACCAAGCCGTTTGACCTGGACGATCTGATCGACAAAATCAGCGACGTCATCCTCCCCGACGCCTCCGCACTTGGCATCGGGCTGGGTCAGTCGCCAGCGATGCAACAGCTTCAGGCCATGCTGCAACGTCTGGCGCGCAGTCCCGCCTCGGTGCTGATTACCGGAGAGTCAGGCGTCGGCAAAGAACGTGTCGCCCGTGCGCTGCACGAGCTGAGCGGACAAAACAAGCCTTTCATCGCGGTCAATTGCGGTTCGCTCACCGAAAGTCTGTTGGAGGCCGAACTGTTCGGCTACGAAAAAGGTGCCTTTACCGGCGCCGTGCGCACCAAGAAAGGGGTTTTTGAGCAGGCGGACGGTGGCACACTGTTTCTGGACGAAATTGGCGATACGCCTCCTGCGATGCAGGTCCGGTTGCTGCGCGCGCTGCAGGAGCGCTGCATCACGCGCGTCGGCGGCGAAACCCTGATTCCAGTCAACATCCGGCTGATCTGCGCGACGCACAAAATTCTGCAGGAGAGTGTGGTCAGCGGCGCATTCCGGGAGGATCTGTACTACCGCATCAACGTCGTCGAACTGAGAATCCCGCCGTTGCGTGAACGCCCGGAAGACGTCCTCCCGTTGGCACACACCCTGCTGGCAGAGATAGCTGCAACAACCGGGCGGTCGCCACCGGGCTTTACCGCTGCCGCCGAACACGCGCTCAAGACCTACCCCTGGCCTGGCAACATCCGCGAGCTCAAAAACAGCCTGGAGCGCGCTTGTCTGATGTGCGACGGCCGCCTGATTTCCCACGACATTCTGTTTGAGCGCCCGGCACCCGCGCTGGGTGCCCAGCAGGACCTGGCCAACAGTCTGCGCGACTATTTGTGTCAATGTGAGCGCGACTTTATCGTGCGCAAATTGGTTGAATTTGATTGGCAAATTCAGGTTTGTGCCGACTCCCTTGGCATTAGCCGAAAGAACCTTTGGGAGCGCATGCGCAGATTGGGCGTGGACAAGGGCAGTCCTTTGTAAAAACTGGTTTTTCGCGGCCATCTTGCAAAGAGACAATGACTTCCAATATACTCCACGGGGTATATTTCAGGAGTCGCCATGTCTGTCCCGCTTCCAATCACCATCACCAAGAGCCTGCCGTCTGCGCGTTGGCTGTGGATGCTTGTTGCCGCAGCCACGGTGGCGATGCCCCCTGCCCGGGCGCAATCGGGCGTTGCCGTGCCGGTCGCGTCAGTCCGCTCCCAGTCGGTCGGCCAAGGCTTTGAGCTTGACGGCGTCGTGCAGGCGGT
>JBBIGT010000015.1:0-23824 GCA_037447395.1 Comamonadaceae bacterium
CCCTCGACCGCTGCCTTGATACGACTGTTGTCTTCGAAGCATTTGACCGTCTGCACCGGCCCGCAGAACACGCGTCGCGCGGCAAAGTCGCGAAACACCGGGGGCAACACGCGAAACACATCGGGCGCGGCGTTCTTGTGCGCGTCGCACAGGTCACAAGTGGCGAATTGGGCGGTCATGTCGTGCATCCTCAAATGGAAAAAATTGTAGGTTGTGGCGAATACGTCGACAAATCTTGCTTTTTTGCTAGCAATTTAGCGTCTGCCCTCTTGGAAAGCGGGTTTTTCTCCAGTAGCATCCGCACCAACCAGCAAGAGCGATGGCTTTTCTGGTCATTGTTCAACTCTCAACAGGACACACACTATGGCAACTGCAAAGAAAGCTCCAGCAAAGAAAGCTGCTCCCGCGAAGAAGGCCGCCCCGGCCAAAAAAGCGGCACCAGCCAAGAAGGCCGCCCCGGCCAAAAAGGTTGTCGCCAAGAAGGCGGCGCCAGCCAAGAAAGCAGTTGCCAAAAAAGCCCCCGCCCAAAAACGTGCCGTCAACGCCGCCTTCATGAAGGCCCTGACGCCGAGCAGCGCGCTGGCGGCCATCGTCGGCGGCAAACCGCTGCCGCGCACCGAAGTCGTCAAGCAAATGTGGGTCTACATCAAGAAGAACAAACTGCAAGACGCCATCAACAAACGCATGATCAACGCCGACGCCAAGCTCAAGGAAGTCTTTGGCAAGGCGCAAGTCACCATGTTTGAAATGGCCGGTTTGATCGGCAAGCATCTGAAGTAATTTTTCAGGCACTTGCACTGAAAGGCCGGCGTAAGCCGGCTTTTTGTTTGTGGCATCATCGCGGCCTTTACACAGCCGCGCAGTCGATGTTTCGCTTTCTTCTCACCCGCTTGGGCCTGATCGTTCCGACGTTCATCGGCATGACCCTGGTGGCGTTCTTCCTGATCCGGCTGGTGCCCGGCGACCCCATCGAAACACTGGCGGGCGAGCGCGGCATCGACGCCACGCGGCACGCCGAACTGCTCAAGGTCTACGGCCTGGACCGGCCGGTGATGGTGCAGTACGGCATCTACATCGGTCGCCTGCTGCAAGGCGATCTGGGCACCTCGATCATCACCCACGCGCCCGTGCTAAATGAATTTTTGGCCCTGTTCCCGGCGACCATCGAGCTGGCGCTGGCAGCCATGCTGTTCGCCCTGGTGATCGGTATTCCGGCGGGCATTCTGGCAGCAGTCAAGCGCAACACCATCCTCGACCACGGCGTCATGGGCGTATCACTCACCGGCTACTCGATGCCGATTTTCTGGTGGGGCTTGTTGCTGATCTTGCTGTTTTCGGTGCAGCTCGACCTGACGCCGGTGTCCGGGCGCATCGCGGTCGAATACTTCATCGAGCCGGTCACCGGTTTCCTGCTGATCGACACCTGGCTGGCCGGTGACAAAGATGCGTTCTGGTCGGCATTGACGCACTTGATCTTGCCGATGGTCGTGCTCGGCACCAACCCGCTGGCGGTGATCGCGCGCATGACGCGCTCGGCCATGCTCGAGGTGCTCGGCGAAGACTACATCCGCACCGCGCGCGCCAAGGGTTTGTCCAACATGCGCGTGGTCGCGGTGCACGCGCTGCGCAACGCACTGATTCCGGTGGTCACCGTCGTCGGCTTGCAGATCGGCGTGCTGTTCACCGGGGCCATCCTGACCGAAACGATCTTTTCCTGGCCCGGCGTGGGCAAGTGGATGATCGAAGCCATTGGCCGGCGCGACTATCCCGTCTTGCAGGGCGGCATCCTGCTGCTCGGTGGCATGGTGATGCTGGTCAACCTGCTGGTCGACGTCACCTACGGCATCATCAACCCGCGCATCCGGCACTGAACCATGACAACGTTGGCTGATTCGACGACTTTTGTGCCGCAGCACCCTCTGCGCGAGTTCTGGGACTATTTTTCGAGCAACAAGGGCGCGGTGGCTGGCTTGGTGATCGTCCTGCTGGTTCTGCTGATGGCCGCCTTTGCGCCGTGGCTTGCCCCCTACGCGCCCGACGCCACCGACCCCAGCGTTTTTCTCGTGCCGCCGGCCTGGCAAACGGCTGGCAGCAGCGCGCACCTGCTCGGCACCGACGCCATTGGCCGCGACATCCTGTCGCGCTTGATACACGGCTCGCGCTTGTCGCTGGCCATCGGTCTGATGGTGGTCATGCTGTCGGTCATCGTCGGCACAGTCCTGGGTCTGACGGCCGGCTATTTCCGCGGCGTTTTTGAAGTCGCGGTGATGCGCATCATGGACATCATCCTGACGCTGCCCAGTTTGCTGCTGGCCATCGTCATCGTCGCCATCCTCGGCCCCGGCCTGATCAACGCCATGCTTGCGGTGGCGGTGGTGGTGCTGCCGCACTACGTGCGCATCACCCGCGCGGCGGTCATCTCGGAGATGAGCCGCGACTACGTCACCGCTGCGCGCATGAACGGCGCCGGGCACCTGCGCCTGATGTTCAGCGAGGTGCTGCCCAACTGCACCGCACCGCTGATCGTGCAAGCGTCGCTGGGCATCTCGTCGGCCATTCTTGACGCCGCGGCGCTGGGCTTTTTGGGACTGGGCGCGCAACCACCGTCACCCGAGTGGGGCACCATGCTGGCCGACGCGCGCGAGTTCGTCCTGCGCGCCTGGTGGGTCGTCACCCTCCCCGGCCTGGCCATTTTGATCACCGTGCTGGCATTCAACCTGTTGGGCGACGGGCTGCGCGACGCCTTTGACCCCAAGCTCAAGCGCTAACCACGTCGGCCGCCGCCCGTCACCGACTCACGTCGTCAACCCACTGCGCAACCCCTTTCCATGGCGCTACTAGAAATTGAAAACCTGTCGGTGCGGTTTCCGTCGAAAACCGCCGTCATGCACGCCGTCGACGGCGTGTCCTTGTCGCTCGACGCCGGCGACGTGCTCGGCATTGTCGGCGAGTCCGGCTCGGGCAAGAGCGTCACCATGATGGCCTTGATGGGTCTGGTTGCCTACCCCGGCCAGATCAGCGCTGAACGCCTGTGCTTTGACGGCCACGACCTGCTGCACCTGTCGCCGGGCGCGCGCCGCAAGGTCATCGGCAAGGACATGGCGATGATTTTTCAGGACCCGACGACCAGCCTCAACCCCTGCTTCACGGTCGGCTATCAGATGGCCGAGACGCTGCAGATGCACCTGGGTTTGAGCCGCCAGGCGGCACACCAGCGGTCCATTGAACTGTTGGCGCAGGTTGGCATTCCGGCCCCCGAAAGCCGTCTGGGTGTCTACCCACACCAGCTGTCGGGCGGCATGAGCCAGCGGGTGATGATCGCCATGGCCATTTCGTGCAACCCCAAGTTGCTGATCGCCGACGAACCAACGACGGCGCTCGACGTAACGATTCAGGCGCAAATTCTCGACTTGCTGCGCACGCTGCAGAAGGACCGCCACATGGCGCTGGTGCTGATCACGCACAACATGGGCGTGGTCAGCGAAATGGCCCAACGCGTGGCGGTGATGTACGCCGGCCAGATCATGGAAGAGCGCAACGCACAAGACGTCTTTGCGGCGCCGCAACACCCCTACACCGAGGCCTTGCTGGCGGCCATGCCCGAGCGCAGCGACGGGGCAACGCGCCTGGCCACCATTCCCGGCATGGTGCCCGGCCTGCACGACCGCCCGAGCGGCTGCCTGTTTGCGCCGCGCTGCAACTTCGCCAGCGCGCAGTGCCGCGCTGCGCGACCGAGCCTGCGCGACTGGCAGAACGGTCGCGTCAGCTGCCACACGCCGATGTCCACCGCACCACTGGCCGCCGGGGTGACCGAATGAACGCCCTGACGCCGACCGTGGTCGCCGCGCGCGACCTCAAGCAGGTCTACACCATTCGCCACGGGGCGTTTCGCCCGGTCGACCAATTGCAGGCCGTCAGCGGCGTGTCGTTTGCAATCGACGCCGGCAAGACGCTGGCGGTGGTCGGTGAATCGGGTTGCGGCAAGTCGACGCTGGCGCGCATGGTCACGCTGATCGAGACCCCCAGCGCCGGTGAACTCCGACTCGGCGAGGTCGACGTCCTGCAAGCCAACACGGCGGCGCGCCAGGCGCTGCGCCGTAGCGTGCAACTGGTCTTTCAGAACCCCTACGGTTCGCTCAATCCGCGCAAGAAAATTGGCGCTATCCTGGAAGCGCCGTTGGCCATCAACACCGACCTCAGCGCCGCCGCGCGCGCCAGCCAAGCGCGCGACATGCTGGCCCGCGTCGGCCTGCGCCCGGAGCATTACGACCGTTACCCGCACATGTTCTCGGGCGGCCAACGCCAACGCATCGCCATCGCCCGGGCGCTGATGCTCAAACCGGCGTTGATCGTCGCCGACGAGCCGGTCAGTGCGCTGGACGTGTCGATCCAGGCGCAGGTGCTCAACCTGCTGGCTGACCTGCAGCGCGAACTTGGCCTGGCCTATCTGTTCATCTCACACGACCTGGGCGTGGTCCGCCACATTGCCGACGACCTGTTAGTGATGTACCTCGGGCACACCATGGAACAGGGCGACAAGCGCACCATCTTTGCGCAGCCGCTGCACCCCTATACGCAGGCCTTGCTGGCGTCGACGCCGGGCATCAGGGGCAGCGGTGCGGCGCACCAGCGCATTGTCCTGAAAGGCGAGCTGCCGTCGCCGTTGAATCCGCCCAGTGGTTGTGTTTTTTGCACACGCTGCGCCCATGTAACGGCACAATGCGAGGCACAGCGTCCGGTCTTGCGTGAGCTCGCTGGCAGGCAAATTGCTTGCCACCACGCGGAACAATTTATCCAACCCGCTGCTGTCGCAGCATCAACCCAAGAGGAGTCCACAAGATGACCCATTCAACCCAAATTGCGCTCAGCCGCAAATTCAAACGCGCCGCACTGTGCACACTGGCGCTACCCGCGCTGATGGCCGTCAGCGGCGTGTCGGCCAAAACGCTGGTGTATTGCTCAGAAGGCAGCCCGGAAAACTTTTACCCCGGCATCAACACCACCGGCACCTCGTTTGACGCGGGGGTACAGATTTATGACACGCCGGTGCAGTTCGAGCGTGGCGGCACCAAAGTGTTGCCCGCACTGGCACAAAGCTGGGACGTCTCCAAAGACGGCAAGGAATACACCTTTCACCTGCGCAAAGGTGTGAAGTGGCACAGCAACAAAAACTTCAAGCCCACGCGCGATTTCAACGCCGACGACTTTATTTTCTCGATTGAGCGCCAGTGGAAAAAAGAAGACCCCTACTTCAAGGTCACCAGCTCCAACCACTCGTACTTTGACGACATGGACATGCCCAAGCTGTTGAAGTCGGTCGACAAGGTCGATGAATACACCGTCAAGATCACGCTCAATGCGCCCGAAGCACCCTTCCTGGCCAACATGGCGATGCCGCACAACGGCGTGCAATCCAAGGAATACGCGATTGCCATGCTGAAGGCTGGCACGCCCGAAAAAATTGACCAGGAGCCCGTCGGCACCGGTCCGTTCTCTCTGGTTCAGTACCAGAAGGACGCGCTGATCCGCTACAAGGCGTTCCCGCAATACTGGGCCGGCAAGGCCAAGATTGACGATCTGATCTTCTCGATCACCCCCGACGCTTCGGTGCGCTGGGCCAAGCTGCAAAAGGGCGAATGCCACGTCATGCCCTACCCGGCCCCCGCCGATGTGCCGGCGATGCGCAAGGACGCCAACATCAAGGTGCTGGAGCAGCCCGGCCTGAACGTCGGTTACCTGGCCTACAACACCACCAAGAAGCCGTTTGACAACGTCAAGGTGCGCAAGGCGGTGAACATGGCGATCAACAAGAAGGCCATTGTCGACGCGGTGTATCTGGGCACCGGCATCCCCGCCACCAACCCGATTCCGCCCACGTTGTGGTCTTACAACAAGGCCATCAAGGACGACGCCTACAACCCTGACGCAGCAAAAAAATTGCTCGCCGAGGCCGGTCTGAAAGACGGCTTCAGCACCGACTTGTGGGCTATGCCGGTGCAACGCCCGTACAACCCCAACGCCAAGCGCATTGCCGAGCTGATGCAGGCCGATCTGGCCAAGGTCGGCATCAAGGCCGAGATCAAGAGCTTTGAGTGGGGCGAATACCGCAAGCGCATGCAGGCCGGTGAACACCAGATGGGCATGCTGGGCTGGACCGGTGACAACGGCGACCCGGACAACTTCCTCAACGTCCTGCTCGGTTGCGCCTCGGCCAAATCCAACGGCTCCAACGTCGCCAAGTTCTGCTTCAAGCCATTTGAAGACCTGATCCAGAAAGCCAAGGTCACCGCCAACCAGGCCGAGCGCACCAAGCTCTACGAAAAAGCCCAGGTGATCTTCAAGGAGCAGGCGCCGTGGTTCACCATCGCCCACGCCGTGGCTTTGAAGCCGGTGCGCAAGGAAGTGGTTGACTTCAAGATCAGCCCGTTTGGCACCCACGTCTTCTACGGCGTCGACATCGCCAAGTAAGCCATCCATTTGCTCAAGCAACAAGCCGGCGCAAGCCGGCTTTTTTTATCGCCGCTCCAGCGCACCGGCCATCGCCGCGCTGTGGAAGTCGTCCAGCGTGGCGCGGGTGCTGATGAGCTGCGGCTCCTGCACGACCTCGATCAGGGTGCCCTGCGGTCGCGCCAGCGCTGCCAGCAAGGCCGGCTCAAACTGCGCGCTGCGCGTCACGCGCTCGGCAGCGTAACCGTAGGCTTGCGCCAGCGCACAAAAGTCGGGATTGCTCAAATCGGTGCCGCAGACGCGTTGCGGATACTCACGCTCCTGGTGCATGCGGATGGTGCCAAGCATGCCGTTGTTGAGCAACACAACGATGGTCTTGGCACCGTACTGCACGGCAGTCGCCAGCTCTTGACCGTTCATCAAGAAGTCGCCATCTCCGGTCAGCGTCAGCACCGTGCGACCACTCGCCAGCGCCGCGGCAATGCCCGCCGGGACACCGTAACCCATGGCGCCGCTGGCCGGTGCCAGTTGCGTCTTGTGGCCTTTGGCCAGACCATGGTAGCGAAAGTAGCGGTGCAGCCAGCCAGCGTAGTTGCCCGCGCCATTGGTTAGCAGCGCATCCGCAGGTAAATGCTGCTGCAAGGCGGCCATCAAGCGCGGCAGATCAACCACCCCGTGCTCGGTATCGGTCATCAGCTGCCGGTGCGTGGTCGGCTGCAAGTTGAGCTGGTACTCGGCGTGGCAAGCATTGCTCCAGGCGTCCCAGGCCAGCCCGGCCGACGGCGGCTCCAGCGCCAACAACGCCGGCGCGGCGCTGCTCATGCTCGCCTGGATCGCCAGGTCGGCCTGACAGACCCGGTTGAGTTCTTCGGCACCGGCAAAAATATGCACCAACGACTGGCGCGGCGTCGGCGATTCGATCAATGTGTAGTCCCCGGTATTGACGTCGGTCAGGCGCAAACCCAGCGCGACGATCAAATCGGCATCGCGCACGCGCGCCGCCAGCGTCGGGCTGATGCCCAGACCGACGTCGCCGGCGTACAGCGGGTGGTGGTTGTCAAACGTGTCCTGCGAGCGAAACGCGTTGGCCACCGGCAGGTGCCACTTCTCGGCGAAGCCCTGCAACGCCAATGCCGCCTCGGGCGTCCACCCAGGGCCGCCGGCAATGACCATCGGTTGCTTTGCTTTTAATAGCATTTCACGCATTTCAGATAATGGCTTGCGGCCAATAGTTACCTCAACTGCGGTCACTTTCTTCAAGGGCTGCGGCGGCCGTGCGTGCGCCGGCAGTGGCTCGACCACCTGGGCCAATACGTCCTGTGGAAATACCAGCACCACCGGGCCAGGACGGCCGTTGAGCGCCGTGGCAAACGCCCGGGCGACGTATTCGGGAAGGCGCGCGGCGTCGTCGACACGCTCGACCAGTTTGGCCAGGCCCTTGGTGCTGGGACCAAAAAAACTCAGGTAGTTGATTTCCTGAAAGGCCTCGCGGTCGCGTGCCGAACTGGCCACGTCACCCACCAGCAACAGCAGCGGCGTGCCGTCCTGGAAGGCCGTGTGCAGGCCGATTGACACATTGGTCGCGCCCGGACCGCGGGTGACCAGGCACACACCCGGCCGACGCGTGAGCTTGCCGTAGGCCTCGGCCATGAACGCCGCACCGCCCTCGTGGCGGTTGGTGATGAAGGTGATCTGATCCCGGTACTGGTAGAGGCCGTCGAGTGCCGGCAAAAAACTCTCGCCGGGCACGCCAAAGACGTGTGTGACGCCTTGTTCGATCAGGCATTGCACCAGCAGATGACCGGCGATTTGGGGGAGTACAAGTGGTTCCATGCGGCAATTGTCTGTTAAAGCGTCGCAAACCCCAACAATCCGCCCTCAAATCAGCCAATACGCCGCCCCACGCCCAACGCCGCAACGACGCTGAGCAACAACACCAGCGCCGCGCCCAGCAGCGTGGCGGCGTACCAGCCACGGTCCATGAAGACGCCAAAAATCAGCGGCGAAATGGCGAATCCGGTGTCCAGACCCGAATAAACCAGCCCGTAAACCCGGCCGGTGGCGCCTTTGGGTGTGGCCTTCTTGATCATCAGGTCGCGCGACGGCCCGCCGATGCCAATGGCAAAGCCGGTGCTCGCCAACAACACCATCGTCGCGCTCGCACCCAGCCAGCCCGACCCGCACAAGCCCAGCAGCGCCGCCGCCAGCGCCATGCAGGTGGCCACCACGCGATCGCTATGACGTGAGTGCGCCGCGACAAAGCCACCGGTGAACATGCCCAACGCACCACACAACATGTAAGCGGTCAGCGTCAGGGTAGCAGTCTCGAAACGCACACCGTGCAGCGCCTGCAGAATCGACACAGAGAAGCTCTGCACCACCGCCAGCGTCATGGTCGAGAGCATAAAAAACGCAAAGCACCACCACACGACGGGTAGTTTCATGAAAGCCATGCTGTGTTCCGTCGGCGCGTCCGGGTGCCTCGCCACCACCTGCGTGCTGAGCTTGTCTCGGTTGATAAACAGCAGTGCCAGCACCACCACATACAAACCTGCGGCGGCCAGATACGCCATGCGCCAATGGCTCAAACTGGTGACGGTAGCAAAAAACACCGGCGCAGCCGCCCAACCCAGATTGCCGCTGAGGCCGTGCGTGCTAAACGCATGCCCCAGCCGGGGCGCCGAGACGCGCTGATTGAGAATGGTGAAATCAACCGGATGAAACGTCGCATTGGCCAGGCCCGCCAACGCCGCCACCACCAGCAAACCGCTGTAGCCGGTAACCATCGACGCCAGCACGCAGGCCAGCACAAAGAGCGCCAGCGCCACAAACAGCAACGGTCGCGCGCCAAGTTTGTCAACGACAAAGCCGCTGGAGGCCTGCCCGATCCCGGAAACCACAAAAAACACGCTCATCAACGCACCAAGCTGCGAGAAGCTCAAACCAAATTCGGTCATAAACACAGGGAACAGCGGTGGCAACAGCAAATGGCCAAAATGCGAGGCCGCGTGAGCCAGACCCACCAAGCCAATCACCTGGGCGTCCTGGCGTAGCGGCACGTCGGCAAGCGCTAGGGTGGAAGCGGTCATGGCGCGGATGTTAGCGGCTCTGGCCTGCCGCGCTCACCGACCACCTTCAATCTCGATCAAACCAACGGTGCATTGAGTGCACGCGCAAGCGCCAGCATGCGCGCGTCGTCCTGTGCGTTGCGCTGCGCGTGTGTCATGCGACTGACGCCGCGTGGCAGCAAACTGCCTTGCGGCAACATGGCACCGAGCACGCGGCCGCGCCGCCACGCCTCCTCAGGCGTGGCTGGCGGCTGATTCAGACCAGAATTTGCGTTGCCAACAATGCGCATGGCGCACAGTATCGCGCATCAGGCAAAGCTGAACTGCCCTGGCGCCTTGATCGGGTCGACACCGACGCGGATCGTCGCTTTCGGCGCAAACCGGCCTTCCAGCAACAGCTTCGAGAGCGGATTCTCGATGCGCTGCTGAATCGCACGTTTGAGCGGTCGGGCGCCAAACAGGGGATCGAACCCCACTTTGGCCAACTCGGCCACCGCGGCGTCGCTGACGTCCAGCGCCAGTTCCATGTGTTCAAGTCGCGCCTTGAGCACCGCCAGTTGAATCCGCGCGATGTCGGCAATATGGCGCGCGTCGAGGCTGTGGAACACCACGGTTTCGTCGATCCGGTTCAAAAATTCGGGGCGGAAGTGGTTCTTCAACTCGTCGGTCACCGCGTCTTTCACGTCTTCGTAGGGTTGGCCGACCATGGTTTGGATCATTTGCGAGCCAATATTGCTGGTCATCACGATCACCGTGTTTTTGAAGTCCACGGTACGCCCCTGCCCGTCGGTGAGGCGACCGTCATCGAGCACCTGCAGCAGCACGTTGAACACGTCGGGGTGCGCTTTTTCGACCTCGTCGAGCAGCAGCACCGCGTACGGTTTGCGCCGCACGGCTTCCGTCAGATAACCACCTTCTTCGTAGCCAACATAGCCCGGAGGCGCACCAATCAAGCGTGCCACGCTATGCTTTTCCATGAACTCGCTCATGTCGATGCGCACCATGTGCTCGTCGCTGTCAAACAAGAAGCCGGCCAATGCCTTGCACAGTTCGGTTTTGCCCACGCCCGTGGGCCCGAGGAACAAAAACGAGCCGGTGGGTCGATCCGGGTCTGACAAACCGGAGCGCGAGCGGCGAATGGCGTTGGCCACGGCAGAAATGGCTTCGTCCTGCCCCACCACGCGCTCGTGCAGTTTCACCTCCATCTGCAATAGCTTGTCGCGCTCGCCCTGCATCATCTTGCTCACGGGGATGCCGGTGGCACGACTGACCACCTCGGCGATCTCTTCTGAGCCCACTTGCGTGCGCAACAGACGTGGCGCAGCACCGTCGCCACGCTTGCTCTCCTTGGCTTGCGCAGCCTTGAGCTGCTTTTCCAGCTCGGGCAACTTGCCGTATTGCAGCTCGGCGACCTTGTTGAAGTCGCCCTTGCGGGTGAGTTCCTCGATCTGGAACCGCAGTTTGTCGATCTGCTCGCGCAGGTCACCGCTGCCCTGGGCGCTGGCTTTTTCGGCTTTCCAGATTTCGTCGAGGTTGGCAATTTCCTTTTGCAAGCCGGCAATTTCGCCGTTGATGAGCTCCAGCCGTTTGAGCGAGGCTTCGTCTTTTTCCTTCTTGACCGCTTCGCGTTCGATCTGCAACTGGATCAGGCGGCGATCGAGCTTGTCCATCACCTCGGGCTTGGAGTCCATCTCGATCTTGATCTTGCTGGCCGCCTCGTCGATCAAATCAATGGCCTTGTCGGGCAGAAAGCGGTCGGTGATGTAGCGGTTGGAAAGCTCGGCCGCGGCGACGATCGCCGGGTCGGTGATGTCGACGTTGTGGTGCTTTTCATAGCGCTCCTTGAGCCCGCGCAGAATGGCAATGGTCGCCTCCACCGACGGTTCGCCAACCAGGATTTTCTGGAACCGGCGCTCCAGCGCGGCGTCTTTTTCGATGTATTTGCGGTATTCATCGAGCGTGGTCGCCCCCACGCAATGCAGCTCGCCACGCGCCAGCGCGGGTTTGAGCATGTTGCCCGCGTCCATCGCGCCTTCGGCTTTGCCGGCGCCAACCATGGTGTGCAACTCGTCGATGAAGACGATGGTCTGGCCCTCGTCCTTGGCCAGGTCCTTGAGCACGTTTTTCAGCCGCTCTTCAAATTCACCGCGGAACTTGGCGCCGGCCAGCAGCGACGCCATATCAAGGCTGAGCACACGCTTGCCCTTGAGCGTGTCGGGCACCTCGCCCGCCACAATGCGCTGCGCCAGACCTTCGACGATGGCGGTTTTGCCAACGCCGGGCTCGCCAATCAGCACCGGATTGTTTTTGGTGCGCCGTTGCAGCACCTGGATCGCGCGGCGGATTTCGTCGTCGCGCCCAATCACCGGGTCGAGCTTGCCACTGCGCGCGCGCTCGGTGAGGTCGATGCAGTATTTCTTGAGCGACTCACGCTGCTCTTCGGCGTCGGCACTGTCGACACGCTGGCCCCCGCGCACGGCTTCGATGGCGGCCTCCAGGCTCTTGCGCGTCAGCCCCTGGCCGCGCACCAGGTCGCCCAAGCTGCCTTTGGCGTCGCTGAGCGCCAGCAAGAACAGCTCGCTGGCGATGAACTCGTCCTTGCGCTTGATCGCTTCTTTCTCTGTGGCCTGCAGCAGTTTGCCCAGCTCGGGGCCCACCTGCACCTGGTCTTGACCGGTGACCTGCGGCAGCTTTTTGACTGCACCTTCTGCCGCCACCAACAAGCCGTTGAGATTGACTCCGGCACGCTGCAACAACGCCCGCGGCCCGTCGTCCTGGCGCAGCATGGCCACCAGCACGTGCGCCGGTTCGATGTAGGCATGGTCGCCGGCCAGCGCCAGCGACTGGGCATCGCCCAAGGCTTCCTGAAACTTGGTGGTGAACTTGTCGGCACGCATGAAACACTCCAAAAGAGTTTGAACTGCAGCGTACATGGGGCAGCCAGCGGCGCTTTCAAGCGCATCGCTGCGCTAGACTGCACCGACAAACACCAAACTAGGGGCAGGGCAATGACGCTGATGTGGGACACGCGCTATGAACTCGGGCACGACCGGATCGACGCCGAACACCGTATTTTTCTTGGGCTGATCGTCGACTTTGGCCAGCTGGCCAGTAGCGGCGCACCGCGCGAGAAACTGTCCCGCACGCTGGCCGAGATCAGCAAATACGGCGCGTTTCACTTTCTCAGCGAAGAGAACGTCATGCTCGACTGCCACTACCCCGACGTCGTGCACCACGCGCAACTGCACCGCGACCTGCTGGCAGAGGTTGACGATCGACTACACCGTTTCATCACCGAGCCTCTGCCCGCCGAACAGGTGTTCGAATTTTTGTTCGAATGGTTTGCTTTGCACACCACCAGCGAGGACAAGAAGCTGGTGGCTTACCTCCGCGCCGCCTGAGGCACAACAGCGTCTTGCGCGGGCACCGACACGCCGCTGATTTCAGCCGTTGCGCGCCGCGATGCCCCATTTGGCCAGCGCGGCGTCGTCGCTGGCCCGGGCGTCGACCCAGCGCGCGCCGGTTGGTGTTTGCTCTTTTTTCCAGAACGGCGCCTGGGTTTTCAGGTAGTCCATCAAGAATTCACAGGCCTGAAAGCTCATCCCCCGGTGCGCACTGGTGACCACCACCAGAACGATCTGATCCAGCGGCTGCAGTTCACCGATACGGTGGATGACGCGCACGCCGTATATGTCAAAACGCCGACAGGCCTCGTCAATCATCGCCTCGATTGACGCTTCGGTCATGCCGGGGTAATGCTCCAGCGTCATGCGGCTGATACGGCCGGCTTCACCCTGGGTGTGGTCGCGCACGGTGCCAACAAAGCTGCAGACGGCGCCGACGCGCAGATCGCCGGCGCGCAGCGCGGCAATTTCGTCGGCAACGTTGAAGTCGGCGGACTGGATCGAGACGCGCGCGAGTACTTTCATATGAAATTGGCCTATAGCCCAGACAAAGAAAGCGCAGAAAGCTCTTTATTAGATAGCAATTCAGCCCCCGGTGACGGGCGGAAAGAAGGCGACCTCGTCACCTTCAGCAAGGGCCGCGTCTTCGCTGCGCATGACCTGGTTGAGGGCCAGGCGTACGGCCTTGCCGCGCGCCAAGCTGTCGGCGTAGGCGCCGCCTTGGGCGATCAACTCATCGCGCAACGCCGCCAGCGTCAACGCCGCGCTGTCGCGCTGTTCTTGCCCGGCGCCGATGGCCTCGCGAATACCTGCGAAATACTTGACGGTGACTTTCATGCCAGCAACTCTGAAAAAGGAATAAACCGAACCCAGTCGCCCGGCGCGATAGGCTGCCCGGGCGGGTTGTCGAGCAGGCCGTCACCCCAGACGGCCGAGGTGAGCACGCCCGAGCTTTGATTGGGAAACAGCGCCAAAGTGCCGTCGGCTGACAGGCGCACGCGCAAAAATTCACGACGCCGGTCGGCGCGCGGCCAGGCAAAGCTGGCGCGCACGGCCAGCGTCGCCGGCGCTTTCGCCGGGCAACCGAGCAAGCGCAGCACAAACGGGCGCACCAGCAGCAAAAAGGTCACGAAGCTCGACACCGGATTGCCCGGCAAGCCGATAAAGTGCGCACCAGGCGGCGCCGACGTAGCGCCGCCCTGCCCGACCCAGCCGTAGGCAAACGGCTTGCCGGGCTTGATGGCAATTTGCCACAAATCCAGATGCCCCAGGCTCTGCACCGCGGGCTTGACGTGGTCTTCTTCACCCACCGAGACGCCGCCGCTGGTCAGAATCAGGTCATGGTCTGCCGCCGCGGCGCGCAGCGCCTCGACGGTGGCGGCGCGTTGGTCGGGCACGATGCCCAGATCGCTCACCTCACAGCCCAGGCGGGTCAGCAACGCTTTCAGAAAAAAGCGATTGGAGTTGTAGATGGCCCCCGGCTTCATGTCTTCGGGTGCCACCGTGCCGGGCATCACCAGCTCGTCGCCGGTGGAAAACAGCGCCACCCTGGGGCGGCGCACCACGTTCAACTGGCTCAGCCCAATACTTGCCGCCAGACCAAGTGCAGCGGGTGTGAGCCGCTCGCCTTTTGCAAGCACAACGGCGCCACGGGTGACGTCTTCGCCAGCGCGGCGAATCCACTGGCCTGGTGTTGGCGTGGTCTTGATGCGCACCGAGCCGTCGGATTGCAGCTCGCAGTCTTCCTGCATCACCACCGCGTCGGCGCCGGGCGGAATCGGTGCGCCGGTGAAAATGCGCGCCACCGTTTTGGGCGCCAACGCCGTGCCCGAGGCGCCTGCGGGAATGCGTTGTGATACCGGCAGCGCAGCCGACGGGCCACCAGCCAGGTCGGCGCAGCGCACGGCGTAGCCGTCCATCGAGCTGTTGTCTTGCGGCGGCACCTGCAGAGCCGAGACCACGTCTTGCCCCAGCACCCGGCCGTCGGCGTCAAAGGTGGCCACTTGCTCGCGGCCGGTCAGCGGCTGGGCAAAGCGCAGCAGCTCGGCCAGTGCGTCGTCGAGCGGCTTGAGCGGTTGGCGGGGTGGTTTTTCAGCGGTCATGGTCAGAGGTAATTGTCGGCGTTGTAGTCAAAGCGCGTGCCTTGCGACAACAGCCAGGCAACCACCGCGTCGGGGTCGTTGAGGTCGAGCACCGCCAGCCCGGTCGGCGTCGGCAACTGGTTGGGCGAATCGGTGGCGACGGCGACGATGAAGTCGTCGTCGGCGTAGCGCGCGGGTTTGCCGGCGCTGGCGCGCCAGACCTCGATCTTTTGCAAATCGGAGTCTTTGAAACCTTCGACCAGCACCCAATCGACGCCGTTGTACAGCTCGGCCAGCAACTGGTGCACGGTGGGCCGCCTGGCCACCTCGAACTCACGCATCAGCGCGAGCCGGTTGTCGGAGGCGACCACCACCTCGAAAGCGCCCGCTTCGCGGTGGCGAAACGTGTCTTTGCCAGGGTGGTCGATGTCGAATTTGTGGTGCGCGTGCTTGACCACCGAGACGCGCAGTCCATGGCGCTTGAGGGTCGGGATCAAGCGCTCGACCAAGGTGGTCTTGCCCGAACCGGAAAACCCGGCAAAGCCAACGACTTTCATGCCAATTTACTCTGTTTACTATAGCTATAAGCGCTTGTTCTGTATGGGCTAGAGGCCAATTTCATCAACATTTATCAGCAATGAAGTCCTTGATGGCCTGCACCTGTGCGGGCATCGACACCACCCGTTTGGGCAGGTCTTCGATGCCGACAAACTTCGCCGGACGATCTGGCTCGCGCCCGGTCGCCTCCAGAATGGTGGCGGCAAATTTGATCGGCAACGCGGTTTCCAGGACGATCATCGGCACCGCGTCGCGCTGGTGTTCGCGCGCGACCTTGACGGCGTCGGCGGTGTGCGTGTCGATCATCATGCCGTGGCGCTCCCACACGTCTTTGATGGTGGCCAGGCGGTCTGCATGGGTGCTTTTGCCGCTGTCAAAACCAAAGCGGCGCGCGGCCTGGCTGAAGGCAGGGTGCGCTTCCAGATCAAAAAAACCAACGCGGCCCAGCGCGTCGCCAAAGTACGACTTGGTCAACGCCGCGTCGCGGCCGAGCAGGTCAAAGACAAAGCGCTCGAAGTTGCTGGCCTTGGAGATGTCCATCGACGGGCTGGAGGTCTCGAACGTGTCGGCGCTGCCGCGCACGCGGTAAACACCGGTCTTGAAAAACTCGTCCAGCACGTCGTTTTCGTTGGTCGCGACCACCAGCCGGGCGATGGGCAAGCCCATCATGCGCGCCACGTGGCCGGCGCAGATGTTGCCGAAATTGCCGCTGGGCACGGTGAAGCTGACTTTTTCGCCGTTGCTTTCGGTCGCCTGGAAGTAGCCGGCAAAGTAATAGACCACCTGCGCGAGCAGACGCGCCCAGTTGATCGAGTTGACCGTGCCAATCTTGTATTTGCGTTTGAAATCGAGGTCGTTGCTGACGGCCTTGACCATGTCCTGACAGTCGTCAAACACGCCGTCGACCGCGATGTTGAAGATGTTGTCGTCCATCAGGCTGAACATCTGCGCCTGCTGGAACGGGCTCATGCGCCCGGCCGGGCTGGTCATGAACACGCGCACGCCTTTTTTCCCACGCATGGCGTATTCGGCGGCGCTGCCGGTGTCGCCGCTGGTGGCGCCCAGAATGTTGAGCTGCTCGCCGCGGCGCGCCAGTTCGTACTCGAACAGGTTGCCCAGCAACTGCATGGCCATGTCCTTGAACGCCAGCGTCGGGCCGTTGGACAGGGCTTCGATCCAGATGTTGTCTTCCAGATGGCGCAGCGGCACGATCTCGCCGGTGCCAAACACTTCTGCGGTGTAGGTCTTGCCGCACAGCGCTCTCAAATCTGCAGCTGGAATGTCATCAATGTAAAGCGACAGCACCTCAAAAGCCAGCTCGGCGTAGCCTTGTTTGTGATACACCTCGCGCCAACGCGCCAGCGTTGCGGCGTCGACTTGCGGGTAATGCTCGGGCAGGTACAGCCCGCCATCGGGGGCCAGGCCTTCGAGCAGGATGTCGCAAAAATGTTTGGACGTCTTGCCGCCGCGGGTGGAGATGTAGTTCATCGGGGTGAGATCACTGGTACTTGGGGAAAATAAGTGTGCATCCGCTTAGCGTCGCGGGTCATCAGGGTGAAGCCCTCAACTTGAGCGTGCGCACCGATAAAAAAATCGGGCAAAGTGGCGCCTTTGCACCCACCGGCGGCTCGGTAAGCCCGGTGCGCCTGACTCGCAAGGTATGCCGCCTGTGCGGGTATGTTCAAGTAAATGAGGCCGGTGCTGTCCAAAAAAGACTGCTGCACAGCGTGACTTTCAAAACTGCGCGCAATTTCAGCAAACACGATCGCGTTGATGCCGACGCGTTCGCGCTGGGTGGCGGCAAAAAGTTGTTCTGCACTCCACGCGTACCACTCGGGCGTTTGCTCAATCAAGTCAATCAGCACACTGGAGTCGACCAAAATCATTGGTTCCAGCCTTCACCGCGCGTTTCATTGAGAATTTCTTCGGTCGTCATGCCCGAGATACCCGTACCCATCCACTTCAAAAACGGGTTTTCCTTGCGCACAGCGGGTTTGGCCGGAAACATCAACACCTGCCCGCCCGGCTGGGCGACAAATTCAAGCTCTTGCCCCTGCTTAACCCCCATGTGCTCGCGCATGGCTTTGGGGACGGTGACCTGACCTTTGACGGTTAATGCGTGACCCATGCTTGGCTCCAAAAGTATTACAAATGGTGGTATTACTTTACCGCAAACCAGTTCTCCTGGTTCTGGTTTCAGGCCAGTTCTTCCTTGCGGATGCGGGTGATGGGCTCGAGCACGCTGGGCAGGGCCTGCATCTGGGCGATGGCCGCGTTCATTTTGGCTTCCTGGCAGTCGTGGGTGAGGATGATGACGTCGGTTTGCGCCACCTTGGCATCGGCAGAGACTTCGTCGGCCTCGCGCTGCAACACGGCGTCGATGCTGATGCTCGCCTGCGCCAGAATACCGGTGACCCGCGCCAGCACGCCGGTTTCGTCGGCCACGCGCAAGCGCAGGTAATAGCTGGTGATCACCTCACCCATCGGCAGCACGCTCAGGTCGCTCATGGCGTTGGGCTGGAACGCCAGATGCGGCACGCGGTGCAGCGGGTCGGCCGACTGCAGGCGCGCAATATCGACCAGGTCGGCGATCACCGCGCTGGCGGTGGGTTCTGAGCCCGCGCCCTTGCCGTAATACAAGGTGGTACCGACCGCGTCGCCCTGCACCACCACGGCGTTCATGGCGCCTTCGACGTTGGCGATCAGGCGTTTGGCCGGGATCAGGCACGGGTGCACGCGCAGTTCGATGCCGTCGGCCTGGCCGCTGGCCGCGTCGCCAACGCGTCGTTTGGTAATGCCCAGCAGCTTGATGCGATAGCCCAGTTGCTCGGCGTACTTGATGTCGGCGGCGCCCAGCTTGGTGATGCCCTCAACGTAGGCTTTGTCAAACTGCACCGGCACGCCAAACGCGATGGCGCTCATCAGCGTGGCTTTGTGCGCGGCGTCGACACCCTCGATGTCAAAGGTGGGGTCGGCTTCGGCGTAGCCCAAGGCTTGCGCCTCTTTGAGCACGACGGCAAAGTCCAGACCCTTGTCGCGCATTTCGCTCAGGATGAAGTTGGTGGTGCCGTTGATGATGCCGGCAATCCACTGGATGCGGTTGGCGGTCAGCCCCTCACGCAGTGCCTTGATGATCGGAATGCCCCCGGCCACCGCGGCTTCAAACGCCACCATCACGCCCTTGGCCGAGGCGGCGGCAAAAATCTCGGTGCCGTGCACGGCCAGCAGGGCCTTGTTGGCGGTGACCACGTGTTTGCCGGCAGCAATGGCTTCGAGTACCAGCGTTTTGGCGATGCCGTAACCGCCAATCAGCTCGATGACGATGTCGATGTCCGGGTTGCCGATGACGGCGCGTGCGTCGCTCACCACCGTCACGTTCGGTCCGACGAGGGCTTGCGCGCGCGCCACGTCCAGGTCGGCGACCATGGTGATTTCGATACCACGGCCGGCGCGACGTTTGATTTCTTCCTGGTTGCGCTTGAGCACATTGAACGTGCCCGAGCCCACCACCCCAATGCCCAGCAGGCCGACTTGAATCGCTTTCATAACTTGCCCAGTTTTATAGATAAAAAGTGCCTCTAGCCCATATAAATAAAGCGCTATCAGCTAGTTAAACAATAGCATTCAGTTACTGTGCCGTTTGCGGTAGCCTGCGAGAAATTTGGCCAACCGGCCAATCGCTTCGCGCAGATCGTCCTCATGCGGCAGAAAAACGATGCGAAAGTGATCGGGCGCCGGCCAGTTGAAGCCCGTGCCTTGCACCAGCATGACCCGCGTCTCTTGCAGCAGCTCTAAAAAGAACTGCTGGTCGTCCGCGATCGGGTACAGCGTCGGGTCAAGCCGCGGAAACATGTACAGCGCTGCCTGCGGCTTGACGCACGTCACCCCCGGGATCGCGGTGATCAGTTCATAGGCCAGGTCGCGCTGGCGGCGCAGGCGACCGCCTTCAGCGACCAGGTCATTGATGCTCTGGTAGCCGCCCAGCGCCGTCTGAATGGCGTACTGGCCTGGCACGTTGGAACACAAGCGCATGTTGGAGAGCATGTTCAAACCCTCGATGTAGTCGCGCGCCGGCTTCTTGTCGCCGGTGACAATCAGCCAGCCGGCCCGGTAGCCGCACGAACGGTAACTCTTGGACAGCGAGTTGAACGTCAGCGTCAACACGTCTTCGCTCAAACTGGCCAACGCCGTGTGCCGCGCGTCGTCGTACAGCACCTTGTCATAGACCTCGTCGGCAAAAATCACCAGGCCGTGCTCGCGGGCGATCTGCACCAGTTCCTTGAGCAAGGCGTCCGAGTACAACGCGCCCGTCGGATTGTTCGGATTGATCACCACTAACCCCTTGGTGCGTGGCGTGATCTTGGCGCGCAGGTCGGCCAGGTCGGGCATCCAGCCATTGGCTTCATCGCACAGGTAGTGCACCGGCGTGCCACCGGACAAGCTGGCCGCGGCAGTCCACAGGGGGTAGTCGGGCGCCGGCAGCAGGATCTCGTCACCGTCGTCGAGCAGTGCGTTGGTGGCCATGACGATCAACTCGCTGGCGCCGTTGCCCAGGTAAATATCGTCCAGCGTCACGCCCTTGATGCCCTGTTTTTGCGTCTCGTGCATGACCGCCTTGCGCGCCGCAAAAATGCCTTTGCTGTCGGTGTAACCGGCCGAGTTGGGCAAATTGCGAATCATGTCCTGCTGGATCTCTTCGGGCGCGTCAAAACCAAACACCGCTAGGTTGCCGATGTTGAGCTTGATGATCTTGTGCCCCTCTTCCTCCATCTGCCGCGCCGCATCCATGATCGGGCCGCGGATGTCGTAGCAGACGTTGGCCAGCTTGGCCGATTTGCGTATGGTTTTCATGGTCTGTCCAAGCGGGATGCGCCCGAGTCGAAACCTATAATTTGACCACAAGAACCGCGCACACCATGCTGATCCAACCTGACCGCTTCACCGCACAATCCATCACCGCCTGCGGCGACGGCTGGATTCAGCTGGGTAACGAGAAAATTGCCCAGAGCATCGTCCTGAGCTCGCGCGGCGAACGCTTCGATTGGTCCTGCACGCGCTTCGAAGACCTCAGCGAAGAACACTTTGCGCAACTGGCGCGTCTGCAAACGGAACTCGTTTTGTTTGGCAGCGGCAAGCGCCTGCGCTTTGTCAAAGCGGCGTTGACGCGCGCCCTGATCGAACAACAAATCGGCATCGAAACCATGGACACGGCCGCTGCTTGCCGCACCTTCAACATATTGGCCAGCGAGGGACGCATCGTCGCCTGCGCTTTGCTGATGCGTTAAAATGCACGGCTAGCGGTCATTGGCGCAGTCGCGCCGCACAAGGGTGAAGTCCGCGACACAAAAAGCGGCTTGTCCTGTCACACGAGATTGAAGAACCATGGCGATTGTTGTCAATAAACCCATCCCCGAATTTGAATCTGCCGCAACGGGCGGCGTGCGGGTGACCAACACCTCACATCTCGGGCGCACCGTCGTCCTGTACTTTTACCCCAAAGACAACACACCAGGTTGCACCACCGAGGCGATGCAGTTTCGCGACCGCTACCAAGACTTCGTCAAGGCCGGCGCCACGGTGTTTGGCGTCTCGCGCGACAACATGCGCTCGCACGAAGAATTCAAGCAAAAGCTCGAGCTGCCGTTTGAGCTGATCGCCGACACCGAAGAAAAAATGTGCCACATGTTCGGCGTCGTCAAGAACAAGATCATGTACGGCAAAAAGGTCAAAGGCATCGAGCGCAGCACGTTTTTGATCGGCGCCGACGGTTGCCTGAAGGAAGAATGGCGCGGCCTCAAAGTGCCCGGCCACGTCGACGAGGTGTTGCACGCGGTCAAGGCGCTGAAGAAAGTCGCCGCACTGGCCTGAGTCACCTTGCCAGCGCGCCGCCGGCAACGGCCCGTCGAGCTCGCAGGTCAAAGCCGCCAATGCTCCACCAACGACGGCGTCGTCGTGCATAATCAAACGCATGTTGTTGTCCGCAACGCCAACTCTTCCATCCCAGGCCGCCGTCACCCAACGGCGGCTTTTTTATTTTTGAGCTGGCCCGCGCTCTATTGACTCCCGAAAGCGAACATCCATGCCTTTACCCACCGCACCGACCCGACGCGCCGCCTTGTTGTCTGAAAAAGAATTGACCAACGTCGACCAGCCACGCGCAAAAGCCGACACCCGGGCCGCTTCAGCCAAGCCGCAGGCCTTGGCCAAGCAGCGATTGCCCGCCGTCGCCCGACCGCGCCAACCGGCGCAATCGACGCCATTGGCAACGACGCCGGTCGACACCGGCAAGCCAGTCACAGCGGCCAAAGCGGCACCACGCACCAAGGCCAAGCGGTCAACCGGCCCGACACGCTTATTCGTTCTCGACACCAACGTGTTGCTGCACGATCCAACGTCCCTGTTTCGCTTTGAGGAACACGACATCTTTTTGCCGATGATCGTGCTGGAGGAACTCGACGCGCACAAGAAGGGCATGACCGAAGTGGCGCGCAACGGTCGTCAGGTCAGCCGTTCACTGGACGCGCTGGCAGAGCATCAGGGCGCCGACATCACCAAAGGCCTGCCGCTGGCGTCCACCGGTCACGCACAAGCGCTCGGGCGCCTGTATTTTCAGACGCAGACGTTGCACTGCGACTTGCCGCTGAGCCTGCCGCAAGGCAAGGCCGACAACCAGATTCTGGGCGTCGTCGAAGCCCTGCGTAAACAGCACGCGCCGCGCGAGGTGGTGCTAGTGTCCAAGGACATCAACATGCGCGTCAAGGCACGCGCCCTGGGCTTGTCGACCGACGACTATCAAAACGACAAAACGCTGGAAGACGGCGACCTGCTTTACTCTGGCGCGTTCGCACTACCCGCCGATTTCTGGAGCACCCACGGCAGCGCCGTGGAGAGCTGGCAACAAGGCGCGTACACGTTTTACCGCGTCAATGGGCCGATGGTGCCGGAGCTGCTGGTCAACCAATTCGTTTACTTCGAAGCACCGGGCGAGCCCAGCCTTTACGCCCGGGTCACCGAAATCCGCGGCCAGGTGGCCGTGCTGAAGACGTTGCGCGATTTCACCCATCTGAAGAACGCCGTCTGGGGCATCACCACGCGCAACCGCGAGCAAAACTTTGCCATGAATCTGCTGATGGACCCAGAGATCGACTTCGTCACGCTCACCGGGCAGGCCGGTACCGGCAAGACACTGCTGGCGCTGGCGTCAGGCTTGACCCAGGTGCTCGACGAGCGGCGCTACACCGAGATCATCGTCACGCGCGCGACCGTCAGCGTCGGCGAGGACATCGGTTTCCTGCCGGGCTCGGAGGAAGAAAAGATGGGACCGTGGATGGGCGCGCTCGACGACAACTTGGAAGTGCTGGGCAAAACCGACACCGCCGCCGGCGAGTGGGGTCGTGCCGCCACCAACGAGTTGATTCGCAGCCGCATCAAGATCAAGAGCATGAACTTCATGCGCGGTCGCACGTTTCTCAACAAATACGTGATCATCGACGAAGCGCAGAACCTGACGCCCAAGCAAATGAAAACGCTCGTCACTCGTGCCGGCCCGGGCACCAAAATCATCTGCATGGGCAACATTGCGCAGATCGATACACCCTACCTGACAGAAGGCTCGTCGGGGCTGACCTACGCCGTCGACAAGTTCAAGGGTTGGACGCACAGCGGCCACATCACGCTGGCCCGTGGTGAGCGTTCGCGACTGGCGGATTTTGCGAGTGAAGTCCTTTAATCAGTTGGGGCCAGAGCACATCGCTGCACGAGTGTATCTGACCCCAAAGAAATCAAAAATTTTCAGAAATCGTCAGACACGCCGGTCGCAAGCGACTCAAATTTGGTGATCTTGTTCAGGAACGTCAGTTTGACCATGCCGGTCGGGCCATTGCGCTGCTTGGCGATGATCACTTCGGCGACGCCAGGCTCCTTGCACGCTTCTTTGGTGTAGTACTCGTCGCGGTAGATGAACATGATGATGTCGGCGTCCTGCTCGATGGCGCCGGATTCGCGCAAATCGCTCATCATCGGGCGTTTGTCGGGACGCGTCTCCACGCTGCGGTTGAGCTGCGACAAGGCGATCACCGGACACTTCAGCTCCTTGGCCAGCATCTTCAGGCCACGCGAAATTTCGCCCAGTTCGGTGGCCCGGTTTTCACCGTCGCTGCCGTTTGAGCCACTCATCAACTGCAGGTAGTCGACGACGATCAAACCCAGTTGCCCACACTGGCGCGACAGGCGCCGCGCGTTGGCGCGCAATTCACTCGAGGACAAA
>JBBIGT010000016.1:0-23664 GCA_037447395.1 Comamonadaceae bacterium
CGCCACTCGCGCACCCGCCGTGCACTGACAAAATTCTGCCGCAACAACTGCTCAAACTGGCGATGACTCAAGCGGTGATTCATTGGGGTCTGATTAATTGGGGTCAGATTCCAATTGTTTTGATTTTCTTCGTCGGACGATTTAATTGGAATCTGACCCCAAGTGTTTAACCACTGCCACAGTTTCAGGTAGCCGCTGAACTCGCTTTTGTCGTCGTCAAACTTGGCGTGCGCCTGGTCGGCCTGCTGCTGCGCGGCCAGCGGGCGGTCACGCACGTCTTGCACGCTCAAGGCTGCGGCGATCACCAGCACTTCGGACAAGGCCTGGCGCGAGCGCGCCTCCAGAACCATGCGGCCCACGCGCGGGTCCAGCGGCAACTTGGCCAGTTCGCGCCCCATCGGTGTCAGTGCGTTCGCATTGTCGACCGCGCCGAGTTCGTTGAGGAGTTGGTAGCCGTCGCCAATCGCCCGGCCCGAAGGCTTTTCGATAAACGCAAACTCTTCCACCGCGCCCAGGTGCAGCGACTTCATGCGCAGAATCACGCCGGCCAATGACGAGCGCAAGATTTCCGGGTCGGTGAATGGTGCGCGGCTGGCAAAGTCTTTCTCGTCGTAGAGTCGGATGCAGATGCCGTTGGCCACCCGTCCGCAGCGCCCGGCGCGCTGGTTGGCCGCCGCCTGACTGATGGGCTCGACCAGCAGCTGCTCCACCTTGCTTCTGAAACTGTAGCGTTTGACTCTTGCCGTTCCAGCGTCAATGACGTAACGGATGCCGGGCACGGTGAGCGAGGTCTCGGCCACGTTGGTGGCCAGCACAATGCGTCGACCACTGTGCGCGTCAAAAATCCGGTCCTGCTCGACCTGGCTCAGACGCGCAAACAGCGGCAGCACCTCGGCGTTGCGCAGCACCGGCTGGTGGCTGAGGTGGCCGCGCAAGTGCTCGGCGGCTTCGCGGATCTCACGCTCGCCCGGCAAAAACACCAGGATGTCGCCCGCCGCGTGCACGTCGCGCCAGAGTTCGTCGACGGCGTCGGCGATGGCGTCGTTGAGGTCGTAGTCGCGTGCTTCCTCAAATGGTCGATAGCGTTGCTCCACCGGAAACATGCGGCCGCTGACCATGATCACCGGTGCTGGGCCCCGGCCTGCAGCAAAGTGCTCGGCAAAGCGCTGCGCGTCAATCGTGGCCGAGGTGACCACCACTTTCAGGTCGGGCCGGCGCGGCAGGATTTGCTTCAAATAACCGAGCAGGAAGTCGATGTTCAGACTGCGCTCGTGCGCTTCGTCGATGATCAGCGTGTCGTACGCCTGCAGCCACGGGTCGGTCTGCGTCTCGGCCAGCAAAATGCCGTCGGTCATCAGCTTGACCGACGCGTCGCGGCTCAGGCGATCCTGAAAGCGCACCTTGAAGCCAACCACCTCGCCCAGCGGCGTTTGCAATTCCTGCGCGATGCGCTTGGCCACGCTGCTGGCGGCAATGCGCCGTGGCTGCGTGTGGCCGATGAGCTTGCCGCGCGGCGCCGGACGGCCATCGGGTAGTGTTTTTGGGTAATTGCACAAGCCACGGCCCATCGCCAGCGCAATCTTTGGCAGTTGCGTCGTTTTGCCCGAGCCAGTTTCACCGCAAACGATGATCACCTGGTGCTGCGCCAGCGCCGCCATGATCTCGTCGCGCCGCGCCGATACGGGCAGTGATTCGGGGAAGTCAATAGTCAGGCGGGCGACGGCAGGCGGCAAAGAGTTCGGCATAGCGGCCAATTATCCGATTGGCCGTGTGGCGACCACCCGCCGACAAAAACAACGCCAAGGCGCCGACCAGCGCGCGCGTGGCGCAAAATAGCGCGCTGTTGTCTTTTGTCGTTTCCCACCGCCCCGACCACTCTTGCCCATGAGCCTGCCGTTTAACTTCACCTTCGTCCCGTGGTTTCGCTCGGTGGCGCCGTACATCCACAAGTTCCGCCACCAGACCTTTGTCGTCGGCGTGTGCGGTGAGGCCATCGCCGCGGGCAAATTGCCCAACCTGGCGCAAGACCTGGCGTTGATCCAGAGCATGGGGGTCAAGGTGGTGCTGATTCACGGTTTTCGCCCACAGGTCAACGCGCAGTTGAAAGAGCGCAACCACACGCCGCGCTACTTTCAGGGCATCCGCATCACCGATGAAATCTCGCTCGACTGCGCGCAGGAGGCCGCCGGTCAATTGCGTTACGAGATCGAAGCGGCGTTCAGTCAGGGCCTGCCCAACACGCCAATGGCCGGCGCCACGGTGCGCGTCATCTCGGGCAACTTCCTTACGGCGCGCCCGGTCGGCATCGTCGACGGTGTCGACTTCCAGCATTCGGGCGTGGTGCGCAAGATCGACACCGCCGGCATCACCCGCTCGCTCGACATGGGCGCGCTGGTGCTGATGTCGCCGTTTGGTTTTTCACCCACCGGCGAGGCGTTCAACCTGACGATGGAAGAAGTCGCCACGTCGGTGGCCACGGCACTGCAAGCGGACAAGCTGATCTTTGTCACCGAGGTGCCCGGCATCGCCACAGACGTCAGCCACCCCGTCGGTGAGGACAACCCGATCGACACCGAGCTGCCGCTGGCCGCAGCCGAGCAATTGCTGCACGACTTGCCAGCGGCGGACAAGCCGCAGGACACGGCCTTCTACCTGCAGCACTGCGTCAAGGCCTGCAAGGGCGGCGTCGAGCGCAGCCACATCATTCCGTTTGCGGTGGACGGCTCGATCCTGCTGGAGGTCTACGTGCACGATGGCATCGGCACCATGGTTGTCGACGAGAAATTGGAGAGTCTGCGTGAAGCCACCATTGACGACGTCGGCGGCATTCTGCAACTGATCGAGCCGTTCGAAAAAGACGGCACGCTGGTCAAACGCAGTCGCACCGAAATCGAGCGCGACATCGGCCTGTACACCGTCATCGAGCACGACGGCGTGATCTTCGCCTGCGCAGCGCTTTACGCCTACCCGGAAGCGCGCACGGCCGAGATGGCCGCGCTGACTGTGTCGCCGGATGTGCAAGGCCAGGGCGACGGTGAGCGCGTGCTCAAACGCATCGAGCAGCGCGCCAAACTGGCCGGTCTGGAAAGCATTTTTGTCTTGACCACCCGCACCATGCACTGGTTTCTCAAGCGCGGCTTTGTGCAGGTCGACGCCGACTGGCTGCCCGAGGCGCGCAAACGCAAATACAACTGGGACCGCAAGAGCCAGGTACTGGTCAAAAAAATCAATTGATGGCGCACCGATTGGCGTCTGCCGTCGCGGCGCGCGTCAAACCGGTCAGGTCAACGCCGGCGCGCTTGGCCAGCCAACAGCAGCAGTGCCAGCACGGCAAACAGCGTGAACCAGACGAACGACCAGTTGGCGATCGAGCCGCCGAGAAACGTCCAGTCGACCGCCGCACAGTCACCACTGCCCTTGAAGATCATTGGGATAGCCCGCTGCAGCGGAAACGACTCGATCATGCCGTAGAAGTCGCGCCCGCAGGTGGCTACTTCGGGCGGATACCACTGCAGCCAGCTTTGTCGTGCCGCCGACCGACCCGCAAACAGCGCCGCCAGCAAGATCAACAGTGCACCGGTCAGCAGCGCCGCACGTCTGGCGCTGAGGCTCGCGGCCGCAGCGAGCAGCGCCACGGTTGCCAGTGCGTAACGCTGGACGATGCACATCGGGCACGGCTCCAGACCGGTGCTGTGCTGCAGATACAGGCCGAACGCCAACATCGCCACGCACGCCCCGCTGAGTAGCGCCAAGACGCGCTGCGGTCGGCGTTGCATTACCCGCAAAACGGCACCCAGCATGGCCGCTTACTTGTGGTTGGCTTCGTCGAGCGCTTTGCAAGAAGGTGAGCACACCGCCTGCGATTTGCCGAGAATTTTTTTCGAGACCATCTGCGAGCGGGCACGGTGTTTGCCACACAGAAAGCACGACATCGTTGCCGCACCAAAGGAAGTCGCCGCGGTGAAGGGCGAACCCGACACTTTGGACTTGTAACGCAGGCCATCGGCCACGATTTTGGTTTTGGTATCTGCTTTTGCCATGGGGTAGATTTTACGTCAGCGAACTTGCGCGACGCAAAGCTTGCTAAAGTCGCCCCTTTTTAAAGTCAAGCAAAAGGCAATTTATGGCGCGCATTGTCAAATGCATCAAACTGGGTATCGAGGCCGACGGGCTGGACTTCCCGCCCTACCCGGGCGAACTGGGCAAACGGTTGTGGGACAACGTCAGCAAGCAGGCCTGGGCCGACTGGCTCAAACACCAGACCATGCTGGTCAACGAGAACCGCCTGAATCTGGCCGACGCACGCGCGCGCCAATACCTGGCGCGCCAAATGGAAAACCATTTTTTTGGCGCCGGCGCTGAAGCAGCCCAGGGTTACGTGCCGCCCAACGCTTGATCCCGACGCAGCAACACGGCTGGCAGAGCCGGCCTTGCGGCGCCTCACAACTTGCAAAACAAATAGACCTGTAGCCCCTTAGTTAAAAGGACTTACAGCTATCAAAACTGCAGTGTTTTGACACCGCTGGCGGTGCCCAGCAAGCAGACGTTGGCTTTCTGGTGGGCAAAGACGCCGACCGTCACCACGCCCGGCCATTGACTGACGCGCGTCTCGAAGTCCAGCGGTTCGGCAATCTGCAAACCGGTGACGTCGACGATGTGCTGGCCGTTGTCGGTGACCAGCGGCGCACCGTCCTTCTGGCGCACCACAGCGTGGCCACCGAGCGCCGCAAACTGCCGAATGATGCGCTGCGTGGCCATCGGAACGACCTCCACCGGCAGCGGAAAATTGCCCAGCGTCTGCACCAGCTTCGAGGCGTCGGCAATGCAGACAAACTGGCGCGACTGCGCGGCGACGATCTTCTCGCGCGTCAACGCCGCGCCGCCGCCCTTGATCATGTAGCCCCGGGGGTCGATCTCGTCGGCACCGTCAATGTAGACCGCCAACTCGTCGACCGCGTTGCTGTCGAACACCGGGATACCCAAGGCCCGCAGGCGCTCGGTGCTGGCCAGTGAACTCGACACCGCGCCTTTGATCTGCGACTTGATCGTCCCCAGTGCGTCAATAAATTTGTTGACGGTCGAGCCGGTGCCCACGCCGACGATTTCGCCGGCAACGACGTAGCGCAGCGCCGCCTGGCCGACCAGCGTTTTCAGTTCATCCTGCGACGGTTGCGTGGTAGTGGCGGCTTGGGCGTTTGTCATCTGGGAAAATCCGGCTGATTGATTGAAGTGGAATTATCCAATGGCACTCGTTCCCTACGCGCTGGCGCGCCCCTTTTTGTTTGGCCTGGACCCCGAGGCAGCGCACAACCTGACGATCGCCTCGCTGGCCATGACGCAAGGCTCGGCGTTGCAATGGGCCTACGCCACCCAACGCGTCGACGACCCCATTGAACTGGCCGGCCTGACCTTTCCCAACCGCGTTGGCCTGGCCGCCGGGCTGGACAAGAACGCCCGCTGCATCGACGGCCTGGGCGCCATGGGCTTTGGCTTTGTCGAGGTCGGCACCGTCACACCACTGGCACAGCCGGGCAACGCCAAGCCACGGCTGTTTCGCCTGCCGCAAGCGCAGGCGCTGATCAACCGCTTCGGCTTCAACAACGACGGCCTGCAGGCGTTCATCGACAACGTGCGCCGCGCTAACTGTTACCAAGAACGCCAGCGGGGTGGGCAGCAGCAAGCGCCGATGCTGATCGGCCTGAACATCGGCAAGAACGCCGCCACACCGATCGAGCGCGCCACCGACGACTACCTGACCTGCCTGGACGGCGTCTACCCCTATGCCGACTACGTCACCGTCAACATCTCCAGCCCCAACACCAAGAACCTGCGCAGCCTGCAAAGCGACGAGTCGCTGGACGCGTTGTTGGCGGCCATCTCTGCGCGCCGGCAAGCTCTGGCGCAACGCCACCACAAACGCGTGCCGATCTTTCTGAAAATCGCCCCCGACCTGAACCCGCAGCAACTGCAAGTCATCGCCCAAACGCTGCGGCGCTACGGCTGCGACGCCGCTGGCAATGTCAACAACGCCTGGGGGGTGATCGCCACCAACACGACACTGAGCCGCGACGCGGTGCACGGTCTGGCGCACGCCGACGAAGCCGGTGGTCTCTCGGGCGCGCCGCTGCGCGACATGAGCAACGCCGTAATCGGTCAACTGCGCGCCGCGCTCGGGCCGACGTTTCCGATCATCGGCGTCGGCGGCATCATGCGCGCCAACGACGCACTGGAAAAAATCCACGCCGGCGCCGACGCCGTGCAGATTTATACCGGCCTGATCTACGCCGGCCCGGCGCTGGTCAAGGACTCGGCCTTGTTGATTCAGCGCAAGTGCCGCTAAACTCGGCGCATGACCTTGCCCAGTCTGAAGTCGTCGCTTGCAATTTTGTACCTGTCGCTGGCCGGCATGGCGCAGGCTGCGCCGGCAGCAGAGGTCGACCCGCTGGAGTCGTTATTGGCAGAGAAAGGCTTGTTGTCGCAACTGGCCCAGGTCGAGCAGCGCGCAGCGCACAAAGCCTCGGAGCTGGTCGTCTACGCCATGGGCTTTTTGGGCGTGCCGTACCGGCTTGGCGGCAACTCCGCCGACACCGGCTTTGACTGCAGCGGCTTCGTCAAGGCGGTCTACCAGCAAACCGTCGGACTGCTGTTGCCACGCAAGGCCGATGCGCAGGCGTCGGCTACCCAGGCCATCGACCGCGGCGACTTGCAACCAGGCGACCTGGTCTTTTTCAACACCTTGCACCGGGCGTTCAGCCACGTCGGCATCTACATTGGCGACGGCAAGTTCGTGCACTCACCACGCGCTGGCGCTGAGGTGCGCGTCGAACGTATGGACATCGCCTACTGGAGTCGCCGTTTCGACGGGGCCCGGCGCGTGCTGGCTGCGACGTCCGGCGACGCGCTAAGCCGGCTGGCGCCCACCGTCGGCAACGACACCGATCAGGCCCACTGATTCGCCACAGTTTGCGGCAACGCAAACCGCCTCGCCGCATTGACCGCTATAACCAGCCCCGGTTCGCTATAAGAACCCACTGTTTGAGGGGCTTTCATGAAACGATGGTTTGCGGCGCTGTGCGCGTTGTTATTGATGACCGGCATCACGTTGGCCCAGGGGGGCGTCAAAAAGCTCAGACCACCACCCCGCAATTTCGGCAAAGTCGTTCTGCAAGACTTCTCGGCTCGTGCGACCATGGCGGCCGTCGGTTTTGATCACTGGTTGCACCGCGCCAAGTACACCTGCCGCCTGTGCCACGTCGACCTGGGTTTTGCCATGACGGCCAACACCACCGGCGTCACCGCAGCCGACAACATGAACGGCGACTACTGCGGTGCCTGTCACAACGGCAAAACCCGGCACGACGGCAAACATATTTTCCCGGCCTGCGCCAAACAGCCCGTCACGGCAGAGCAGCAAGCCACCTGCGAGCGTTGCCATTCGCAAGGCAGGAACGTCACGCCCGGTGAAAACTTCAACGACTTTGTCGCACCCTTACCGAAGGTGCGCTTTGGCAACGGCGTTGACTGGATCGCCGGCGAGTCGCTCGGCTTGGTCAAGCTGGTCGACAGTCTCGACGGCACATCGAGCAAGCGGAAACTCTTCAAGAACCCGGGCGACTCGGTGATCGCGCCGCAGGTCAAGGGCATGCCCGACATCATTTTTTCGCACGAGAAACACGGCGTCTGGAACGGCTGCGAGCTGTGCCATCCAGAGGTGTTCCCATCGGTTGAAAAAAACAAAGCGGCGGTCTACTCGATGAACGAGATTTTTGACGGCAAGTATTGCGGCGCGTGCCACGGCAAGGTGGCGTTCCCGATGGTCGAGTGCCAGCGTTGCCACGCCAAACCGGTGGCCAACAATTGAGCGAAGAGGTGTCGACATGGCGCTTTGTCGCATCCGCGGGTTGCTGAAACCCCTGGCGCTGGTCGCCGCCACGGCGCTGTGCCCCAACGCCTTGGCCGACGGGTTCTGGGAGTTGCCAGCCGCCGTGCCGCCCGAGCAATACGGCAACATTGTCATCAACCGCCTGTCCGAGAAAAGCTCGGTCAAGCCGGTGACGTTTTCGCACTGGCTGCACCGGCGCAAGTACACTTGCCGCGTCTGTCATTTCGAGCTCGAATTCAACATGAAGACCAACAGCACAGAAATTACCGAGGCGGCCAATCGCCAAGGGCAATTTTGCGGCACCAGTGGTTGTCATGACGGCGTGAAGAACTTCGGACACACCAACGTGGCCGATTGCGCCAAATGCCACAACGGCGACACCGCTTACAGCAAAGAGCGTTTTGCCACGCTGGCCAAGCTGCCCAAGGCCGACCACGGCAATCAGGTCGACTGGGGCAAAGCCTTGAGCCGAGGTTTGGTGGTACCCAAAAAATACCTCAGCATCCCACCCGACAACAAGATGCAGTTCAAGGAGACGCTGTTGTTGGAGTCCGAGTGGATGGGCATACCGCCGGCCATTTTTTCGCACACGCCGCACGTCTGGCAACTCGATTGCAGCAATTGCCACCCTGACCTCTTCAACGTCAAGAAGAAGACCACGCAGCACTTCACCATGGTCGCCAATTTGCGCGGCGAGTTCTGCGGCGTCTGTCACATGAACGTCGCGTTCCCGATGGCCGACTGCAAGCGCTGCCATCCCGACATGCAATAAGCACGCATGCCCGACGCGCAAACACTGGCCGCCGTGGACCTGGGCTCGAACAGTTTCCGTCTGGAAATTGGCTCGGTTGAACGCGGTCAGTATGTTCGGCAAGCGTATTTCAAGGAGACCGTACGCCAAGGTGGCGGCTTCGACGCGCAATCGTGCCTGACGCAAGAGGCCATGCAACGCGGCTGGGACTGCCTGGCTCGCTTCGGCGCCGAATTGCGCCGCGTCGCCCCGCAGCGCGTCCAGGCGGTGGCCACGCAAACCTTACGCGAGGCGCAAAACCGCGACATTTTTCTTGCCACTGGCGCGCAGCTGCTGGGTTTTCCGATTGAGGTCATCACCGGCGACCAGGAAGCCGCGCTGATTTACCAGGGCGCCGCGCACACGCTGGCCAACGACGACGAGCGCCGATTGGTCATTGACATCGGCGGGCGTTCAACCGAACTCATCCTGGGCTACGGGACGCACATGCTCTACAGCGCCTCCACCGCCGTCGGCAGCGTCGCCTGGTCTACGCGTTACTTTGCGCAAGGCGAATTCACGACGCAGGCCTTTGCAAACGCCGAGCAGGCCGCAAACGCGGCATTGGCCGACGCGTGTCGACCCTTGTTGTCCTGCCGGTGGGACGGCGCATACGGCTCGGCCGGTACCATCAACGCCGTGGTTGATGTGCTGAGCGCTTGCGGCTGGCCCGCTGGACACGTCGGCCGTGCCGGCCTGGACTGGCTGCTCGACCAATTGGTGCGCTCGGGCAGCGCACAGCGCATCGACCTGCCCGGCCTGCGCGAAGATCGTCGCCCGATCATCGGCGGCGGTCTCAGCGTGCTGCGCGGCCTGTTCAACCTGTTGGCCATCAGCCAACTTGAGCAATGCCCTGGCGGCCTGCGTCAGGGGTTGCTGGTTGGCATGATGGCCGTGAACAAAAAAGCCCGGTAGGCACCGGGCTTTTTCAGATGGACGGACCCACTGGGCGGCATCTGGCCGCCCACTGCCCTTACATGTTGTCGATCATCACCTGACCAAAGCCAGAGCAACTCACTTGCGTGGCGCCGTCCATCAGACGGGCAAAGTCGTAAGTGACCTTTTTGCTCTTGATCGAGCGGCCCATGGAGGCAATGACGGCGTCAGCGGCTTCGACCCAACCCATGTAGCGCAACATCATTTCAGCCGACAGAATCTCCGAGCCCGGGTTCACGTAGTCTTTGCCGGCGTACTTGGGCGCCGTGCCGTGGGTGGCTTCAAAGCAGGCCACCGCGTCGGACATATTGGCGCCAGCGGCGATACCGATACCGCCCACTTGGGCGGCCAGCGCGTCAGAAATGAAGTCGCCGTTGAGATTCATGGTGGCGATGACGCTGTAATCGGCCGGGCGCAGCAAAATCTGCTGCAGGAAGGCGTCGGCGATACAGTCCTTGACGACGATGTCTTTGCCCGTTTTCGGGCTCTTGAACTTGCACCACGGGCCACCGTCGATCAACTCGGCGCCAAATTCCTTTTGCGCCAAGGCGTAGCCCCAGTCACGGAAGGCACCTTCGGTGAACTTCATGATATTGCCCTTGTGCACCAGCGTCACGTTGGGCTTGTCGTTGTCGATGGCGTACTGAATGGCCTTGCGCACCAGGCGTTCGGTGCCTTCGCGCGACACCGGCTTGATGCCGATGCCCGAGGTGTTGGGGAAGCGGATCTTGGTCACACCGAGTTCTTCCTGAAGAAACTTGATGATCTTTTGCGCCTTGGGTGTTTCGGCTTCGAACTCGACGCCGCAATAGATGTCTTCGGTGTTTTCACGGAAGATCACCATGTTGGTCTTTTCGGGCTCTTTCACCGGGCTGGGCACGCCTTCAAAGTATTGGATCGGGCGCAGGCAGACGTACAGGTCGAGCTGCTGGCGCATGTGCACGTTCAGCGAGCGGATACCACCGCCCACAGGGGTAGTCAGCGGGCCCTTGATGGAGACCACATACTCTTTCAGCGCGGCAATGGTTTCCTCGGGGAACCAGACGTCCGGACCGTAAATCTTGGTGGCCTTTTCACCGGCATAAACTTCCATCCAGTGAATTTTTTTCTTGCCGCCATAAGCCTTGGCAACGGCTGCGTCAACCACTTTGACCATCACCGGGGTGATGTCAAAACCGGTGCCATCGCCCTCGATGAACGGGATGATGGGTTCATCAGGCACGTTCAATGAGTTGTCGGCGTTGACGGTAATTTTCTTGCCTTGGGCAGGCACTTTGATGTGCTGGTACATGCGATTGAGTCTCCGTTGGTTGATCACAGGTCGTGTTTATGAGCCGTGCATCTAAAAAAACGCGCAACTCCGGGTTTCCCCTAAACTTTTTCATTCTATTGCGGATAGTTGACCGATTCCTGTCAACCGATGCGCCAGACGCACGTTAATGCTTGACCTTCCGCAAACAAAAGAAGGTTTTTGTCTTAACGTTAATTCAAGGAAACTTAGAAATGAGCAAACTTCTCGCTACTCTGGTTGCTGGTCTCTTTGCCGCTGGCGCTTTCGCTGCTACGCCGGCTGCTGCTCCGGTTGCCGCTGCCCCTGCGGCCGCTGCCAAGGTTGAAGCAGCTGCCCCGGCCGTGAAGGCCGAAGCCGCTCCGGCTGCCGCCACTGCTGAAAAAGCTGCGCCCGCCAAGAAGGCCAAAAAAGCCAAGAAGGCCAAGAAAGCTGCAGTCAAGGCTTCTGCCGCCCAGTAATCAGCCTTTGAGGCTGATGCAAAAGCCCGCGGTTGCGGGCTTTTTTTTGGCTGAAAATGGCACCATGAAACTGAACAAAATCATTCTGCTGGGCCTGGCAGGCACGTACAGCGCGCTGCTCTGGGCCCAAGGCGCGCCGCAACTGGACTTGCCGCGCATCCAGATCACCGCCGGCATGTACCTGATCGACAGCCAGGTCGCCGCCACGCCAGAGCAACGCGCCACCGGCCTGATGCACCGCCGCCAGCTGCCCGCCGGCGAAGGCATGCTGTTTGTATTTGAAGCGCCGGCCGGTCAGTGTTTCTGGATGAAAAACACATTGATCCCCCTGACGGCGGCGTTTGTCGCCGACGACGGCACCATCGTCAACCTGGCCGACATGAAACCCCTGACAACCGACTCGCACTGCTCCTCCAAGCCGGTGCGCTATGTGCTGGAAATGAACCAGGGCTGGTTCGCAAAAAAGGGTATTCAGGCCGGATTCAAACTTTCTGGGCGACCATTTTTGCCGCAATAACGCTCTCATTTACATAGCTATTTGCACTTGTAATATCCGGACTTGATGGTGAAATGACCATAAAAAAACGCGCCTTGGCGCGTTTTTTTTATGCGAAACACAAGCCAACGGTCAGGCGAAGTTCTTCTCGGCAAAAGACCAGTTGACCAGCTTGTCAAGGAAGGTCTCGACGTATTTGGGGCGCAGGTTGCGGTAGTCGATGTAGTAGGCGTGCTCCCAGACGTCGACCGTCAGCAGCGCTTTGTCGGCGGTGGTCAGCGGCGTGCCGGCGGCGCCCATGTTGACGATGTCAACCGAGCCGTCGGCCTTTTTCACCAGCCAGGTCCATCCCGAGCCAAAGTTGCCGACCGCTGACTTGACGAATGCTTCGCGAAACGCCGCGTAGCTGCCCCACTTGGCGTTGATGGCGGCGCCCAGCGCTCCTTTGGGCTCGCCGCCGCCGTTGGGCGCCAGGCAGTTCCAGAAGAACGTGTGGTTCCAGATTTGCGCGGCGTTGTTATAGATACCGCCGCTGGCATTCTTGACGATAGCTTCGAGGTCCATCGACTCAAACTCGGTGCCTTTTTGCAGGGTGTTGAGGTTAACGACGTAAGCGTTGTGGTGCTTGCCGTAGTGGTACTCGAGCGTCTCTTTGGAGTAATGCGGCGCCAGAGCGTCCATCGCAAAAGGCAGTGCGGGCAAGGTGTGTTCCATGGTGTCCTCTCAAGTGTTGAAGTGGCGAATGCGCAAATTCTAGAAACAATCAGGGCACGGCGCGCGCCACCGTCAGATCAACCGTGCCGTCAGCAAGGGTAGCGCACAAGGCTTGACCGGCGTGCGTCTGCTGCGCCCGCGTCACCGCCTGGCCCTGCGCGTCGGTGAGCCAGGCGTAACCACGCTCGAGCACCAAATGCGGATCCAGCAGCCCCAGACGCAAGGCCGCGCGCTCCAGCCGCTGACCTTGCGCCACAACGCCACGGCGCAAGGCCACGGGCAACGCGTCATCAATCTGCATCAGCGACTGCGCCCGCGCTTGCGTGGTCAAACGCAACCCGCTGTGCAGGCGCTGCGCCAAGGTCTGCACGGGCATCTGCAGCACCGCCAAGCGCTGCGACGGCCGGCCCAGGCGGCTGGCGGCGCCGTCCAGGCGTTGTCCGGCGCGGTCCAGCCAACGCGTGCGCGCGTCCTGCAAGCGCCGCTGCAACAGCGCCAGCGCGTCGAGCCAGACCTCACGCGGCGGCGCCACCAGCTCGGCGGCAGCAGTCGGCGTCGGCGCGCGCAGGTCGGCACAGAAATCGGCGATGGTGAAATCGGTCTCGTGGCCGACGCCGCAGACCAGCGGCACCGGGCTTTGCACGATGGTTCGGGCCAGCGCCTCGTCGTTGAACGCCCACAGGTCTTCCATGGCGCCACCACCCCGTACCAACAAGATCACGTCGATCGGCGGCAGGGGCTGCGCCGTCGCCGCTGTTTTACAAGAGCAATTGGCCTCTAGCCTTTGCCCTGCATTGGTAAGCAGATATAATTTTGATAGTGCATCGATCAGTTCGGCCGGCGCCTGCGCGCCCTGCACCGACGCTGGCGCCAAGACGACCGGGACGTGCGGCAGGCGGCGTTGCAGCGTCGTGACCACGTCGTGCAGCGCCGCTGCGCCGAGCGACGTCACCAGGCCGATGGCGCGTGGCAGGCGCGGCAGCGACCGCTTGCGCTGCGCGTCGAACAGGCCTTGCGCTTCCAGCCGGGCCTTGCGCTGCAGGAATTCCTCAAACAGGTTGCCCTGGCCGGCGCGCCGCATCGCCTCCACCACCAACTGCAGGTCGCCACGCGGCTCGTAGACCGTCAGGCGGGCATCGAGCTCAACCAACTCGCCGTCGCGCGGAGCGAAGGCCAGACCGGCAGCGGCGCGCTTGAACAGGGCGCAGCGCAACTGGCCACTGGCGTCCTTCAGAGAAAAATAGCAATGGCCGCTGGCCGCCCGCGACCAACCCGAGATCTCCCCACGCACGCTGACCGGGTTGAAACGCGCCTGCAAGGCGTCGGCGGCGGCCCGGCAGAGCGCGCCAACCGCCCAGACGCGTGGCCCTGCCCCCACATTTTGTAGCGTGTTTTCCATCATGGCCAAGCCCGCAGAGCCCTGGCACCAGCGCCGTGACGGGCAAGTCTTCCACAGTTCACTTGGCCCCGACCGGTGCCAAAACAAATAGCGATAAATAGCGAGAATTCGGTGTAACCCATTGATTTAATTTATTTTTTATCTGCCTAAAAATTGATCAATGCAAGCAAACCCAGTAAATTCGCCGCTTCCGGGCACTTGCGCCGGGGCTTTTCCCCAAAGTTATCCACAGAAAATGTGATCTTTGCCGCCGGCCGGGCGGCGGCGCGCTGCGCCATAATTGCCGAGCACTGGACAGCGCCCCCAAGCGGCACTGGCATTTTCACCGAGCGAGGTACCCTTTTTGATTTCCATCATACAAGCCGCAGGCTGGCCGATCTGGCCCTTGATTGCCTGCTCCATTTTGGCGCTCGCACTGATCATTGAGCGCTTCGTCAGCCTGAAAACCTCCAAGGTCGCACCGCCCAAACTCCTGGAAGAAGTGCTCATGGTCACCCGCGCCAACGTGCCCAACGCCGAAGTGGTGCGGCAGCTGGAGAGCAGTTCAGCGCTGGGCGAAGTACTGGCCAGCGGCCTGAAGGCCCTGAGCGCCAACCCGCGCTGCAGCGACGCTGACCTGCGCGACCACATGGAGTCAACCGGCCGCCTGGTGGCGCACCGGCTGGAGCGTTACCTCAACGCCCTGGCAACGATCGCCTCGGCCGCGCCGCTGATGGGGCTGTTTGGCACGGTGGTCGGAATGATCGAGATTTTTGGCTCGCAGTCGGCCAGCGTCGCCAACGGCAGCAACCCGGCGCAACTGGCGCACGGCATCTCGGTGGCGCTGTACAACACCGCCTTTGGCCTGATCATCGCCATCCCGTCGCTGATCTTCTGGCGCTACTTCCGCGCCCGCGTCGACGAGTATCTGCTGACGCTGGAGCTGGCCGCCGAACACTTGTCGCGCCACCTCAACAACCTGCGGCGCTGAACGCCATGGCCCTGAATTTCCGCCCACGGCAAAAAGAAGAGCCCGAGATCAACCTGATCCCGTTCATCGACGTGCTGCTGGTGATCCTGATCTTCCTGATGCTGTCGACCACCTACAGCAAGTTCACCGAACTGCAGCTGCGCCTGCCCAGCGCTGACGTCGACGTCCAGCGCAACTATCCCAAAGAGGTGCTGGTGTCGGTCAGCGCCGAGGGCGACTACAGTGTCAACCGCCAGCCGGTTCAAGGGCGCAGCGTCGCCAACCTGGCCGCGGCGCTGCAAGGTACAGCCAACGCTGGCAAAGACTCGGTGCTGATCATTTACGCCGACGCCACCGCACGGCATCAGGCCGTCATCAGCGTCATGGAAGCGGCGCGCCGTGCCGGCCTGTCGCAGATCACCTTTGCGACGCAGTCGTCCGGTACAACGGCTGCGCAATAACCCGGCAAGTGCAACCGCTCTGGCAACAGACCCTGGTCAATAGCTGGCAGACGCGCGCCGGCCTGGCCTGGCTGCTCTGGCCGGTGTCACTGCTGTACGGCGCGCTGGTTGGCTTGCGGCGTTGGCTGTACCGACACGGCTGGCTGAGGACCCCGGCGCTGCCGGTGCCGGTCGTCGTTGTCGGCAACGTCGTCGCCGGCGGCGCCGGCAAGACGCCGGTGGTGATCGAAGTCGTGCGCCATCTGCAGCGCCGCGGCCTGCGCGTCGGCATCATCAGCCGCGGCTACGGCCGTCGCCGCAGCGGCTGTCTGGAGGTCAGCGCCGCGGCGCCAGTGCAAGACGTCGGCGACGAGCCGGCGCTGATCCAGCGACGCACCCAGGCGCCGCTGTTCGTCGCCGAGCGCCGCGTCGACGCCGCACGGGCCCTGTTGCGCGCACACCCGCAGACGCAGATCATCGTCAGCGACGACGGTCTGCAGCATCTGGCACTGCCGCGCGCCGTGGAGGTCGTTGTCTTTGACGAACGTGGCACCGGTAACGGCTGGCTGTTGCCCGCCGGGCCCTTGCGCGAACCCTGGCCGCGCCACGCAGCCGGCGCGTTGACGCTGCAAACGGGCCAGCAGGCGCGCTTGGGCGGCTTCGTCGTGACACGGCGCCTGGCCGACTTCGCGGGTCGTTGCGACGGCAGCGTCGTTGAACTTGCGACGCTCAAAGCCGTGCCGGTTGCAAAGACGCCCGCACCCTCGACCGCGTCGGCAAAGCCGTTATGGGCCCTGGCGGCGATCGCCCGACCGGAAGCTTTCTTTGCCATGTTGCGCGCCCAGGGGCTGCCGTTGGCGGGCACGTTGGCGCTCCCCGATCACTTTGATTTCAGTAGCTTCAACGCCAATGAATACAAGGGCTACCAATTGATTTGTACAGAAAAGGACGCGGTCAAGCTGTGGCCCATCGGCATCGACGCGCTGGCCGTGCCGCTGCATTGCACACTCGGCGCCGACTTTCTGGCCGCGCTGGACGGGCAACTCGCACCACGCGTGCCGCTATCATTGCCGCATGGACACAAGACTACTTGAGCTGCTGGTTTGCCCGGTCACCAAAGGGCCGCTGGAATACGACCGTGACAAGCAGGAGCTGATCTCGCGCAGCGCCCGCTTGGCCTATCCGCTGCGCGACGGCATACCAATCTTGCTCGAGCACGAGGCGCGCACGCTCAGCGACGAAGAACTCGGGCTTTGACACGCCGCGCGCCGGCCGCGATGGCAACGACGCACGGCGCCAACCCTGACTGACGCTGCGACATTCATCACCGACTGTGCATTACACCGTTTTGATCCCGGCGCGGCTGGCCTCCAGCCGCCTGCCCAACAAGCCATTGGCCGACATTGGCGGCGTGCCAATGGTCGTGCGCGTGGCGCAGCGCGTGTTGGCGGCGCCGGGCGCCGCGCCAAACGTTGTCGTGGCCGCCGATAGCCCGGCGATCGTCAGCGCCTGCCAGGCGCACGGCGTACCAGCGCTGCTGACCCGCGCCGACCATCCGTCGGGCTCAGACCGTCTGGCCGAGGCTTGCACGCTGCTCGGTCTGGGCGACGACGAGATCGTCGTCAACGTCCAGGGCGACGAGCCGCTGATCGACCCGGCGCTCGTCAGCGCCGTCGCAGATTTATTGCAAAAAACACCGCAAGCCCAGATGAGTACGGCGGCACACGCTATTGATACGGTAGCTGATTTCAACAATCCCAACGTCGTGAAAGTGGTCCTCGACGCGCAGCACCTAGCCTTGTATTTCAGCCGCGCGCCAATCGCCTGGCCACGCGACACCCCGCATCAATTGCCGCAGCCGGCGCCGCTGCGCCACATCGGCATTTACGGCTACCGCGCCGGTTTCCTGCGACGCTTTCCGACGCTCAAGCAGGCGCCGCTGGAGTTGACCGAATCACTCGAGCAGTTGCGCGTGCTCTGGCACGGCTACCGCATCGCCGTGCATATCACCGCGCAGGCCCCGGGCGCCGGCGTCGACACGCCCGAAGATCTGGCGCGCGTTCGCCAACTGTTGACGCGCATCAACGCGGCGTAAGCTGTCCGGCGCTTTGCGCGTGATAACCTTGCCCCGCTGTTTATAACGAAACCCGAGGATCACCATGAAACTGATTTTGTTGGGCGCACCCGGCGCTGGCAAAGGCACACAAGCCACCTTCATCTGCCAAAAATTCGGCATCCCGCAAATTTCCACCGGCGACATGCTGCGCGCCGCCGTCAAAGCCGGTACGCCGCTGGGTGTACAAGCCAAGAAGGTGATGGACGCCGGCGGTCTGGTCAGCGACGACCTGATCATCAATCTGGTCAAGGAGCGCATTAACCAGCCCGACTGCGCCAACGGCTTCCTGTTTGACGGCTTTCCGCGCACCATCCCACAAGCCGACGCCATGAAGGCCGCGGGTGTCAAGCTCGACTACGTGCTGGAGATCGACGTGCCATTTGACGCCATCATCGAGCGCATGAGCGGTCGGCGTTCGCACCCGCCATCAGGGCGCACCTACCACGTCACCTTCAACCCTCCCAAAGTCGCGGGACGCGACGACATCACCGGCGAGCCGCTGGTGCAGCGTGACGACGACAAGGAAGAGACCGTCAAGAAGCGTCTGGAGGTCTACAGCGCGCAAACGCGCCCGCTGGTCGACTACTACAGCAACTGGGCCAAGGCCGACCCCACCGCCGCGCCCAAGTACCGCGCCATCAACGGCACCGGCGGCGTCGAAGACATCACTGCGCGCGCTTTTTCGGCGCTGGCCAGCTGACGCCGCCAGCGCGTCAGCCAAAATTCAATCGACTCAGGGCGGCACCCCGGCGGGCGCGGAAAGCACCCGCCGCAACGCTTGGCTGCTTGGGCGACGCCAAGGTCGCCAAGCCTGGCGCCGCTGCCGTCTATTACGCCATCAGTTCGAGCATCAGCGCCACACGTGCTTTGACCGGTGTCAGGCCCTCGGCCACGGCGAACTCGCTCGCCGCACCAGCCAGCACCCGGCCATTGGCACAGCGCGTGCTGCGCACAACCCGCACGCCCGCTTGTTGGGCGCGGCGCAGCGCCGCTTCCAGTTCGCGGTGAATCGTGCCGTTGCCAGTGCCGGCCACGACCAGCCCACGCAGCGGTGGCACGCCGGGGACACTGTGCAGCAGCGCGTCGACCCCCGCCCCGCCCGCGCCGGCGACGTTGGTGACAATTTCCACCCACGGCCACGGCGTCATTTTTGCTATTTTTTCAAGAGCTACTTGCGCTTGCTCTACCTTGGCTAAAGGCCAATTTTTCAATAATCTCAAGCGCCCCTCCTCGACGTAAGCCAACGGCCCGGCGTCGCCCGAGGAAAAGGCATCGAGCCGGTAGGTGTGGCTCTTCTGCACGTCCAGCGCGCCGTGCACGGTGCCGGCACATACCGCCAGCACGCCGCAGGCACCTGCCGTCAGCGCCACGGCGACGGCATCTTTCAGGTTTTGCGGACCGTCGGCATTGGACGACGACGCCGGACGCATGGCACAGGTCAACACCACCGGCTTGCCGTTCAGCAGCGCTGCCGGCAGTACGACGTGCAGAAAATAGGCAGTTTCCTCCAGCGTGTCGGTGCCGTGGGTAACGACGACGCCGGCAACGTCAGTACGCGCCAAGTGGTATTGCAAGCGCTGCACCAGTGCCAGCCAGACGTCAAAACGCATGTCCTTGCTGTCAATCTGGGCCACTTGCTCGCTCTCCATCGGGTGCCCCTGGAGCACGTCGGTCAGCCCCGGCACAGCACCGAGCAATTGCGCCACGCCAACTTGCGCGGCGGTGTAACCGACGTTGTCTGAAGCCCTGTCCGCGGTGCCGGCGATGGTGCCGCCGGTGCCCAGGACAACGATTTTTTTGGCATTTTGTTCAAAATTCACTTGCACACCCGCTAAAACTGAATAAAAATACAGTAACTGGATAAGAAAACAGTGTTTTTGTATCCAGCCTGTTTTGCCGCTCAACCTCTTGAAGGAGTCGCCATGCTCAGTCGTCCCAAATTGACCGAACGCCAGCAACAGATCCTTGATCTTATCCAGAGCGCCGTCGCCCGCACCGGCGCGCCGCCGACGCGCGCCGAAATCGCCAGGCAGCTGGGTTTCAAGTCGGCCAACGCCGCCGAGGAACACCTGCAGGCGCTGGCGCGCAAGGGCGCCATTGAGCTGGTCAGCGGCACGTCGCGTGGCATTCGCCTGCGCAGCGACGCCCTGCGCTCGATCAACGAGGCACGCAACGTGCCGCTGATCTCGCCGTTGTCAGCGCTGGCGCAACTGGCCTTGCCGCTGGTCGGGCGCGTCGCCGCCGGCTCGCCGATTCTGGCGCAGGAGCACGTCGACCAGACCTATTACGTTGAGAGCAGCCTGTTTGCGCGCAAGCCCGATTACCTGCTCAAAGTGCGCGGCATGTCGATGCGCGACGCTGGCATCATGGACGGCGACCTGCTGGCCGTGCAAACCACGCGCGACGCAAAAAACGGCCAGATCGTCGTCGCGCGCCTGGGCGACGAGGTCACCGTCAAACGCTTCATGCGCACGCCGCGCGCCATCGAGCTGCACCCGGAAAACCCCGACTATCAAACCATCGTCGTCGAGCCCGGCGAGCCGTTTGAAATCGAAGGCCTGGCTGTTGGCCTGATCCGCAACACCATGCTGATGTGATCACCATGCGGCACCTCCTTCAAACCGGATCCTGCGGCACGTTCTGGCCAAAAGTGCTGTGCTGGCTGACGGGCACGCCGTTGACCGGCAGCGGGCCCGCGCAGGGCCACGCCAAAACCGTGGACTGGCCACCCGTGTCGTCAAGCGCCCGCCCTCAGCGCCCGGCCCGCCCAGGCCGGCCCGGGCACCGCACCGGCGCCAACCGTCCGCTACGCGTGCTGCAGCTTTTGGAGCCCAGTCTGGGCCATGGGCACGCCGGGCGGCTGCGCATTTCCGGGCGCATGGCCGACGTCTGTGCCGAGCTCGACCGCCTGGCCGCGCGCGAGGCCCTGCAAGGCTGACCGCGGCAAAACTTGCACCCCGGCGCGCCGGCACCGCGTTGCCGGCCAAACCTGGCCAGCCACGACCCGTCTGACTTTGTAAAAAACGGTTGGTCTGTAACGCCTCTGACCGTTCATCGTGGCGGCGTGCGCGGCTCAGGGCACAATCAGCGCTATGCAGATCGTGATTCTGGATGACTACCAAGACATCGTGCGCAAACTCCAGTGCGCCGAAAAAATCGAACCCTATCAGGCCAAGGTGTACACCAACACGGTCAAAGGGCTGGGGCAACTGTCGGTGCGGCTGAAAGACGCCGACGTCATCGTGCTCAACCGCGAGCGCACGCACCTGTCGCGCGCACTGATCGACAAGCTGCCGCGCCTGAAGTTGGTGTCGCAGACCGGCCGCGTCGGTAGCCACATCGATGTCGACGCCTGTAGCGAGCGCGGCATCGCCGTCGCCGAGGGTGCCGGATCGCCAGTGGCACCCGCGGAGCTGACCTGGGCGCTGATCATGTCGGCGATGCGGCGGTTGCCGCAGTACATCGGCAACCTCAAGCACGGCGCCTGGCAGCAGTCCGGGCTCAAGGCGGCCAGCATGCCGGCCAATTTTTGTCTGGGCAACACACTCAAAGGGCGCACGCTGGGCATTTGGGGCTACGGGCGCATTGGTCACCTGGTCGCCGGCTACGGCCGGGCCTTTGGTATGCGCGTGCTCGTCTGGGGCCGCGCACCGTCGCGCGAGCGCGCCGTGCTCGACGGCCTGGAGGTCACGACCAGCCGTGAAGAATTATTCGAGAAATCTGACGTGCTGTCGCTGCATTTGCGCCTGAACGAAGAAACCACCAGCGTCGTGCGTCTGGATGACCTATCGCGCATGAAGCCCACGGCGATGCTGGTCAACACCTCGCGTGCCGAATTGATCGAACCCGACGCCCTGTTGGCCGCGCTGAACCGCGGCCGCCCCGGCATGGCCGCCATTGACGTCTACGAGTCCGAGCCCATTTTGCAAGGGCATGCGCTCTTGCGACTGGAGAACTGCGTCTGCACGCCGCACATCGGTTACGTCGAACTGGACAACTACGAGCTGTACTTTGGCGCCGCCTTTGACAACGTCGTCAATTTCATCAAGGGCCGCCCAACCAACATCATCAATCCGGGCGCCCTGCAAGTGCGGCGTTAGCGCAGACACACAGGTGACAGCGCCGCGCGCGGGCAACGGCCAATGCGCGTAACAATAAGGCATGAGCGAGCCCATCCTCACCTTGGAAGAGCGCGCGGCGATCAACGCCGGGCGCTGGTTTTCCGGCCTGTCACCGTCGCTGCGCCACGACATTTTGCGTTGTGCCTACGTGCGTCGCTACCAGGACGGCGACCTGATCACCGCGCGTGGCGACCAGCCGCAAGAATGGATTGCTTGCGCCAAAGGTGCCGTGCGCGTCAGCTCCACGGCGATCTCCGGCAAGCAGATCACCCTGACCTACGTCGAACCCGGCATCTGGTTTGGCGACGTGGCCATTTTTGACGGCGACCGGCGCACGCACGACGCCTACGCGCACGGCGACAGCACCGTGTTGTGCGTCGCTCGCGCCGACTTCACCAAAATCCTGGCCCAGCACAGTGAGCTCTACGAGGCCTTGCTGCGCCTGCACGCGCGGCGCATCCGCCAGTTGTACGGTCTGGTCGAAGACCTCAACACGCTGCCGCTGCGCGCCCGGCTGGCCAAACAGTTGCTGCACCTGGCACGCTCCTACGGTGTGCCAACGCTGGGCGACGGCGCCGAAGTGCGCATCGGCCTGCAATTGGCGCAGGAAGAACTGGCGCAGTTGCTCGGCGCGTCGCGCCAGCGCGTCAACCAAGAGCTCAAGACGATGGAGCGCGAGGACAGCATCCGCATCGAACCCGGTGGCGTGGTCATCCGCAACCGCGCTGCGCTGCTGCGCATCTCTGAGCTCGAGCAGCACGACTGAAATTCAATCAAGATTCCATTGCCCGCCTGACCACCATGACCCAGCAAGAAGACAACTCCGGCACCCGCGCCGTAGCCGCGGCACACGCCTTCGACCAGGACGCACTGGCGCGCTGGTTGACGGCGCACCTGGACGGCTTTGCCGGCCCGCTGCGCGTCGAATCGTTCAAGGGCGGCCAGTCCAACCCAACGTACAAGCTCAGCACGCCGCAGCAGACCTACGTGATGCGCTCCAAGCCAGCGCCGGTGGCCAAACTGCTGCCGTCGGCACACGCCATCGAGCGCGAATTTGCCGTCATGCGCGCGCTCGCCAAAACCGACGTGCCGGTGCCACAGATGCTGTGCCTGTGCGACGACGAGTCGGTGATCGGCCGGGCGTTCTACCTCATGAGCATGGTCGAGGGCCGCATCTATTGGGACCAGTCGCTGCCCGACCTGAACCGCTCCGAGCGCGCCGCCATCTACGATGAAATGAACCGCATCATCGCCGCCTTGCACTCGGTGGACTACCGCGCGGTCGGGTTGACCGACTACGGCAAGCCAGGCAATTATTTTGAGCGCCAGATCGGCCGCTGGAGCAAACAATACGTCGCCTCGATTACCGAACCCATCACCGAGATGGACCGGCTAATGGACTGGCTGCCGACGCACATCCCGACCATGGCGCGCGACGAAAAAATGGTCAGCGTCGTGCACGGTGACTACCGCATGGACAACCTGGTTTTTCATCCGACCGAGCCGCGCATCGTCGCCGTGCTCGACTGGGAACTATCGACGCTGGGCCATCCGCTGGCCGACTTCAGCTACCACTGCATGGCCTGGCATATTGCGCCGGGGGCATTTCGCGGCATCGGTGGACTCGATCTGCCGAGCCTGGGCATCCCGTCTGAAGACGACTACATCCGCCGCTACTGCGCGCGCGCCGGCCTGGCCGACCCAAGCCAGCTGCGCGACGACTGGGCGTTCTACATGGCCTACAACCTGTTTCGCATCGCCGCTATCCTGCAAGGTATCGGCAAGCGCGCGCAGCAAGGCACGGCGTCCAACGCGCAGGCGCTGCGCGCGGCCGCCGGCGCGCGACCGCTGGCCGAACTGGCGTGGCGCTTTGCGCAGCAATCTTGATATACATTTGATAGCTATCATCGCTTTATTCACAAGGTCTAGAGGACAATTTCTTATATATATTTCTTGACAAACGAACGGAACCACACGATGGACTTTGACTACTCCGCCAAAACCAAAGAACTGCAAGCCCGGTTGCTGCGCTTCATGGACGACTACATCTACCCCGCCGAAGGCGCGCACCA
>JBBIGT010000017.1:0-23428 GCA_037447395.1 Comamonadaceae bacterium
GCGCTCGATGCGGTAGTTGAGGTCGCCTTGCGAGAGCGCGTCCAGCGCCCGGGCAATGTCGTTGAAGGCGCCTTCGCTGGTGTCGATGAGTTGGTTCATCGCCGTTGCCAGTACGCCAAAGAAGCCGCTCTTGCCATCCAGGCTGACACGGCCGCTCAAGTCACCGTTGGCAGCGGCACTGACGACCTGCGCCAACTCGCGTTCGATGGCCACCTCTTGCGTGCGGTCGGTCCACTCGACCACCGTGCCCATGCGCTGGCCGTGCGCGTCGACGACCGGGCTGGCGCTCAGTCCGAAGGCCAGACCCGCCACGTCAATTTGCGTGTTGTATGTGCCGGTCAAGCGCGCCAGCAAATCGCGCTGGTGCGCCGGGTTCTGGTGGAACAGGTCGATCGACTGGCCCATCAAGGCCTGCGCGTCAAAGTGCGGCAAGGCCTGGCGCAAGGCAGTCTGGTTACGCTGCATCATCGCCGTCACCGTTTCGTTCATGTAGATGATGGTGTTGTTGGCGTCGGCGATCATGACGTTGGTGCTGCACTTGTCCAAGGCATTGCGGATGCGCAGGTTCTCATTGGCCACGCGCAGCTGCTCGGCTTGTGCCGCCTGTTTTTCGGCCGCCGCGCGGACCTCGCGCGCGGCGTTGTCGGCCAGCGTTTGCATTGACGCATTGGTTTGCATCAATGCCTGGGCAAAGCTGCCGCGCAAGCCAGTCACCTGCGCGCGGCGGAAGTACTGCCCCTGGGCGGCGTACTGCAAGGTGGTGGCCTGCTCGCGAAAGCACGCCTCGAGCTGATCGAGCATGTCGTTGACGTCCCAGCACAGGTCGTGGTACAGACCGCTGGCGGGCAACTGGTGCAGGCGCCGCGCAAAGCGGCCGTGCGCCACGTCGCGGGCGATGGTCTGGATTTCGCGTACGTACTTTTGTTGCCCCTGCAAGCGGCTCTGCCACAGCAGCAGACAGGCCAGCGCCGGCAGCAACCACAGCAGCGCAAAGACACTCCAGCCGTCGTGCCAGCTCTGCAACGCGGCCCCCATCACCAGCACCGCACCAAGCAGCCAGGCCATGTCAACACCGTCAGAGCGAGAGGATGAGCTGCTCATAGCTGACTCCTTTTTGTTGCAAAACCTCTCCTAACAAGGCCAGCGACGCAGTGCAAGCGTTTTTTGCACCGGCGCGTTCTTCTTCAGCCAGCATGGCCTTGTACACATCGCTGACCACCGCAATGGCCTTGGGTTGCGCCTTGCGTCGCACCGAGAAATACCCCACAGCGTTACCTTGCGCGTCCAGGTCTGGGGTGACGTTGGCAAACACCCAGTAAAAGCTGCCGTCTTTGCTCATGTTTTTCACATAGGCAAAGCATTCTTTTTTGGCTTCCAGTGTGTCCCACAAGAACTTGAAGACACCACGCGGCATGTCCGGGTGGCGCACGATGTTGTGCTGCGCGCCCAGCAGCTCACGCTCGGCGTAGCCCGAGAACTCGATGAAGATGCGGTTGCAGTAGGTGATGCGGCCTTTGAGGTCGGTTTTCGAGACAATGAAATCGTCGTCGCGCATCAACCGTTCGTGCTGTGTCGGCTTGGCTTTATATTTCATAGCATACTTCTCTTTAATAACAAGGGCTAGAGGTCAATATGGCTTAAAGTTACTGGAATCGCCACGGCGCACCGGGGCGGGCATCAGCGGCACGTGGGTGCGGTCGCTGGCGTGGCCGGCGCTGGCGCGCCGCTCGGGCGCGGGCAGGGCGTGCCGATCCGGCACCACAGCCGGCCCCGCCCCGGTGTTGAAGAAGGCAATGCTTTGCTGCAATTGTTCTGCCTGGCCACTGAGCTGTTCGCTGGTGGCGGCCAGCTCTTCACTGGCGCTGGCGTTTTGTTGCGTGGCTTTGCTCAGTTGCCCCATGGCGCCGCCAATTTGCGTGACCGATTCGCTTTGCTCGCTGCTGGCCGCAGCAATTTCCTGCACCAGCTCGGATGTCTTTTGGATGCTGGGGACGATCTCGTCGAGCAGTTTGCCCGCGCGCTCGGCCGTGGTGACGCTGCTGCCAGCCAACTCGCCAATTTCCTTGGCCGCTTCCTGGCTGCGTTCGGCCAGTTTGCGTACTTCGGCGGCCACCACGGCAAAGCCTTTGCCGTGTTCTCCGGCGCGCGCGGCTTCGATGGCGGCGTTCAAGGCCAGCAGGTTGGTCTGGTAGGCGATGTCGTCGACGATGCCGATCTTGGCGGCAATCTGTTTCATGGCGCTGACCGTCTGGCTGACCGCCGCACCGCCGTCGCCCGCCTCTTTGGTGGTCTTGCTGGCCATGGCGTCGGTGACTTTGGCGTTGTCGCTGTTTTGGTTGATCGAGGCGCTCATGACGTCGATCTGGCTGGTGGTTTCTTCCACGCTGGCGGCTTGTTCGCTGGCCGCCTGGCTCAAGCTCTGCGCCGTGGCACTGACCTGGTTGGCCGCACCGCTGAGGGCGTCGGCGGCGCCGCGGATGTCTTCGACGATGCCGGTGAGTTTGTCGGCGCTGGCGTTGGCGCTGTCTTTGACGCGGCCAAACAGGCCTTGGTAGTCGCGCTCGATGCGGTAGTTGAGGTCGCCTTGCGAGAGCGCGTCCAGCGCCCGGGCAATGTCGTTGAAGGCGCCTTCGCTGGTGTCGATGAGTTGGTTCATGGCAGCGGCTAGCACGCCAAAGAAGCCAGTTTTGCCATCCAGGCTGACACGGCCGCTCAAGTCACCATTGGCAGCGGCGCTGACGATGCGCGAGACCTCGTGCTCCGAGGCAATTTCGTCACTGCGGTCAAGCCATTGCGTGATGCGGCCAATCACCACGCCGCTGGCGTCGGTGACCGGGCGCGCCAACAGACGCAGGGTGTGCCCGTCGACTTCCATGTCGACGTCCTGCCCGCTTTGCACCGCCTGATCGAAGCGGGCGACGTGTTGCGCGTCCTTGAACAGGCTGCTGAGTTTTTTCCCATAAAAGCCGACTGCATCAAAGCCGGCGCCACCAAACAGTTTGAGCAACTGCTGCGCCGCCGGCGTGGCGTGTACCAACTGCGCCGCGTCGTTGCTGACCGTCACTGCCACCGGCAGGCTGTCCAGACTGCGGCGAATGCGTTCGTTGAACAACGCCGCCTCGGCCGCCGTCTTCATCGCCGTCTGCACCTGGTCCATGGCCTCGGTCACTTTGGCTTTTTGTCCGGGCAAGCGCGCCATGCGCACGTCAAAGTGACCGTCGCTGTAGGCGCGCACGACGTCGACCACTTGCATCTTGACGGCGATGTGCGACTGCACCAACTGGTTGATCGATTCAGCCATGCCGCGGTAGGCGCCTTCGAGTTGGCCCACGGGCAGCTGGTAATCGAGCATGCCGGCGTCGTGCTGGCGCGCCATCTCGGTCTGCGCCGCCTCAAAAGTGCTGAGCGTGCCTTGCATCTTGGCCAGCGGCGCCATCAACTGGCCAATCTCGCTGTCGTCGACGACGATGTTGGCACCGAGGTTGCCCGCCGCAACTTCACCGGCCACGGCCAAGGCTTTGCCCAGCGGCCGGGTGATACTGTTGACGATCAGCAGGGCAAACAGCGCCGCCAGAACCAGCGCCAGCACAACGAAGACCATGCCGTAACGGGCCACCTGATCGGTCTTGGCCGCCGCCCCGGCCAAGTCGGCTTTCATCTGCGTCACCTGCGCCCGGACAAACGGCGCCAGCGCCTGCTGCAATTTTTCGCTGGCGGCGTCGAAGCCGCCCATCAGCGGATTGCCGGCCGCCGGACCGCCGGCAACAAAGGCCTGCGCCATGGTGCTGCCAGCGGCAAAATAAGCCACCGCATCGTGCTTGATGTCACGCACCTGGCTGGCTTGGTCTGTAGCGCCGACGTCGGCAAAGTGCTTCTCGAAGCGGTCCAGCCCGGTATTGAGCGCGTCAAAATTTTCCTTGGCTTTCAGAAAGCCGTCGTCAAGCCCGTCCTTGCCTTGCGTGGCCGACACGTCGGACAAAAACTGCTGGACCTGCACCACGTCTTTTTCCATCGACGTGGCCAGCAAGGCGTATTCGACGCTTTGCTCGGCCACCGTGGCCAGGCTTTGCTTGACCTGCGTGAGCTGTGCCGAAAACCACATCGTAAAACCAATAAACAGCACGATGGGCAGCGCTACACCGGCCAAGATGCGGGACTTGATGGAGAAGTTTTGCAGGTTCATCGTCGCTCAGCCTCAAAAAAATGGAAAAGTCGGATAGTCAGTTGGCTACCGCCAAGCTGACCATGTCGTTCATATTCAGCGCCCGCTCGGGCTCCAGGATGACGATGAACTCGTCGCCCACCTTACCCAGCGCGCGAATGAATTCGCGGGCGATGGATGTACCAAATTGCGGTGTCGGCTCAATGCAGGCCGGCGGCAAGTCGACCACCGCCCGCACCGCATCGACCAGCAGACCCAGCGCGACGTGCTCGCCGTCGGCGTTGACGTCAAGAATGATGATGCTGGTCTTTTTGCCGAGTTGTGCCCGGGCGCGGCCAAAGCGCGCCTGCAGGTCAATCACCGGCACCACCGCACCACGCAGGTTGATGACGCCACGAACGAACGGCGGCATCAGCGGCACCACCGTCATGGCGTTGTGCTGGATGATCTCGCGCACGTGACCGATGTCGATGGCAAAAACTTCGTCGTCAACAGTGAAAGTCAGGTACTGCACGGCGTCCCCGGCGGCGCCGCGCTGGCCCAGGTTCAGCGCCGTTGGCGCAGGCAATTGCGTCATAAGGATTTCTCCGAACGTTGCGCCTGGGCGCCACTGTAGACGTCGCCGGTGACCAGGTCACCGAGGGCGGCGGCGTCGAGAATCAGCGCCACTTCGCCGCTGCCCAGAATGCTCGAGCCGGAAATGCCGCGCAAGGATTTGAACAGCCGTCCCAGCGGTTTGATGACCGTCTGCTGCTGGCCGAGCAGCGTCTCGACCTCAATGCCGTAGCGCCCCTTGGGCGCGTTGACGACAACGACACTGGTGCGCTCGCTCTGGCCCGCTTCGATGGCATAAAGCGTGCGCAGGCGCACCACCGGCAGCACGTTGCCGCGCAGCTCGACGACGTGACGCCCCTTGGCATCGACCCGCAGCTGCTCGTCACCAGCTTCGATGACCTCGACCACCGACGTCAGCGGCACGACAAACTTGGACTGACCGATGCCAACCAGGAAACCATCGATGATGGCCAGCGTCAGTGGCAGGCGGATGTCGACCGTCAGGCCTTGCCTAGGTCGGCTGTCCAGGCGGATGCTGCCACGCAGCGCTTCGATATTGCGTTTGACGACGTCCATGCCGACGCCGCGCCCGGACAGGTTGGTGACCTGCTCGGCGGTGGAGAAACCGGGCTCGAAGATCATCATGTGGATGACGTCGTCGGGCGGTGTGACGCCTTGCTCGATCAGCCCCTTGCTCCAGGCGCGCTGCAGCACGCGCTCGCGGTTGATGCCGCGACCATCGTCTTCAATGCGGATCAGAATGGCGCCGGTCTCGTGCTTGGCGCTCAGCGTCAGTTTGCCCGCCGGGGTCTTGCCGGCGGCGATGCGCTCAGCCGGCGGCTCCAGACCATGGTCGAGCGAATTGCGCACCAGGTGCATCAATGGGTCGGCTATCTTCTCGACCATCGACTTGTCGAGCTCAGCCTCGCCGCCGACGATCTCGAAGTTGACCTCCTTGCCCAGGCTGGCCGCGGTGTCACGCACCACACGGCGGAAGCGGCTGAAGGTCTCGCCCACCGGCACCATGCGCAAACCGAGTGTGCCGTTGCGGATCTCTTCAATCAGATTGTTCATGTGCAGGTTGGCTTCGATCAGCGCCACGTTGCGCGTTTCGCGCGCCAGCAGGTTGGCGCCGGCACCGGCAATCACCAGCTCGCCCAGCAGGTTGATCACCGCGTCGAGCCGGTCGGCCTGCACGCGGATGAAGCGGCTTTCTTCAGCGCTGCCCTCACGGGTTTTCTGCTGCTTGCTCAAGGCCGCCTCGACCACCGCCGGAGCGACGCCGGCGTGCGTCTCAAGAAGATTGCCTATTTTGGCCTTCTGCCCAGATGATTGGACGACTTCATGCTCTTGATCAGATAGCACCTCGGTGAGCTTGCTCTGGCTGACCGCGCCGACCGCCACCAGCATGTCACCCAGACGCGGCGTCGCCGGCATGGCCTCAATGGCTTGCACCAATTGCTGCTCGGCGCTGTCCGGGGCGCGCACGTCGAGCTCGCAATCGTCGGCAACGAAGCTGAATGCACCCTCGACGTCGTCGCGGCTGGCGCCGGACTCCAGTGCCATGGCAAAACCCAGGTAGCAGGTCTCGGGGTCGATGTCGACCAGCGACGGCACCGCATCAATGGTGCACGTACCGACTTGACCGTACCCAGGCCTTGCAGGTACTTGGCAATCGACAGCGGGTCCATGCCGTTGCGAAAGGTCTCCGGGCCAAAGCGTGCCGCGATCTGCCACAGCGTCGGCGCGCTGGGGTCAGCCGCCACCGGCGCGTTGACGGACGCCGCAGCCGCCGCATGGGGCACCGTCGGCGCGACGCCCGCCTGCGCCTCGGTATAGGCGCGCAGCTGCAACACCAGATCGGCGCGCAGTTCTTTTTGCGCGGGCGTGTCCTGCAACTCATCGCTGGCGCTATCGACCAAAAACCTGATCTGGTCGTTGCACTGCAGCAGCAGCGTGCTGAGCTCGGGCGTCAGTGCCAGCTTGCCGTCGCGGCACTGGTCGAGCAGGGTCTCGACGTGGTGCGTGAACTCAACGACCTTGTTCAAGCCAAATATGCCGGCTGAACCTTTGACAGTGTGGGCGCAGCGAAACAGGCTGTCGAGCAGCTCGCGGTTGTCGGGCTGCTCTTCCAGCTCGAGCAGCAGCGTCTCGATGGCTTCGGTCTGCTCACCAGCTTCGCTGATGAACGCCGGCATGGCCGCGGCGATGAAGTCCTGATCGGCGTCAGAGGGATGGCTCATGATGCCCTCTCAGGCCAGCGCCGCGTGCTGGGCCAGCCAGTCGCCCAGGCCCAGCGTGGCACAAGCGTTGACGATGGCCGGGCTGGGTTGCGCCAAGTACCAAGGCTGTTCCAGGTGCGTCAGCGCACTGAGCAACTGCAACCCGGAGCCGTCGATTTCCATCACATTGGCGCCGGAGATTTGCAGACCCTGGCTGGCCTGCGCGGCGTGTTCGGCAATCCACGCCAGCAGCGCGTCGCGCGTCTCCATGGCGCTGTAAATCGTCATTTCTGCAGGCAATTCAAAGGCTTGACTCATCAGCAACTCCTGACACACGACAGTTCGGGTCGCGACACCCGATGTACCAATACCAGCGTCATCGCGAACGCAGCGTCAACGCCCAGCGGCCATGCCTGATCAGGGCAGACAAAGCTTGGACACCGCGTTGAGCAGCGAGGCCGGTGAAAACGGCTTGACCATCCAGGCCTTGGCGCCAGCGGCCTTGCCCTCTTCCTTCTTGTTTTCGCCGCTTTCGGTGGTCAGCATCAGCACCGGTAGAAAACGGTAGTTGGGAAGCGCTTTGGCGGCCTTGACGAATTCAATGCCGTTCATGCGCGGCATGTTGACGTCGCAGACGGCCATGTGAATCTTGCGTCCGTCCAGCAGAGCCAGCGCGGCTTGCCCGTCGCCGGCTTCAAGCACGTCGTAGCCGGCGCCTTTGAGCGCCATGGCGACCACTTGGCGCAGGCTGGCCGAGTCGTCGATTACCAGAATGGTTTGTGCCATCGTCGTTCTCCCCTGTCAAAAAAAAGTGGTGTCATCGGCATCGGTGCCCACAGCGACGGACGTCGCTCCGACGTGCAGTTGGTGCTGTTCGGCCATGACGTAGCCGGCTTGCAAACGTGCCAGCCATTGCTCTGGATCGAGCGGCGCCTGGGGCCGTGCCAATGCCTGCTGCAGGCGTTGCATGTCGTCGTGCAACAGCGTCACCATCTGGCTGAGGCGATCTTGATACTGCAAACCCTTGTACATGCGCTCGACCTGCGCACCCGATGTCGCCGCGTCCAGCCGCGGCGCCAGTTCGGCGAACGCGGCCAACATGTCGGCGACCGCCGCTTCGGTTTGCTGGCGTGAATGATCCAGATGGCGCGCCCACACGGGCAACACCTGCGCCACCAGGTCGAGCAAAGCCCGATCCACCGGTGGCACTGCGGCGGCGGGCTTCATACGAGGTCGAGCCACTGCGAATTCAGGTAACAGCCGCAGCCCAGCAGACGGTCACCGTCGAGCGGCACGACGTACGACGTCTTGGCCTGGACGTCGTGGGTGACCGGGTTGGTGATGGTGTAGTTGACCCAGCCGCCTTGCTCGCGATCGCAAATGTCCCAGGCGTCGTCGACCAGTTTTTGCGCGTCCAGCCCCGGTGCGGCGCGCAGGTCGGTGCCGTCTTTCTCGGGCATTGAGCCGTGCACGATGTAGTAGCCGGCACGGTTGAAGATGAAGATGTACATGTCGCGGTCGATGAAGCCGGCGGCCGGGTCATGAAAGTCGCGCACCGCCTGATCGTAGCCGACGTCATGCAGGTGGGCCATGGCATTGATCACGTGCTGGCGCGCCTGGTCGGCCGTGCCCTGGCGCAGCCGCATCTCGCCAACCGACACTTCCAGCGTATGCGCCTGCTGGATGAGCCGGTCTGAATTGGTGCTGGCACGGTTGACCAGGTCGGTGTTTTCCTGCGTCAGCACGTCGAGGTCGCCGACGGCGTGCACCACTTCTTCGAGCGCTGAACTCTGCGAGGCGCTGCCCTCGGCCATGACGTTGATGTTGATGGCGATCTCGCCAATGCCGGAAATCAGGCTCTCCATCGTTGCATTGACTTGCCGGATACCGCCCACCGTTTCGCCAACACGCGTCGACGACTCGGCGATCAAGCTGCGAATTTCTGCGGCGGCGCCCTGGCTGCGCTTGGCCAGATTGCGCACCTCAGCGGCGACCACGGCAAAACCGCGGCCCTGCTCGCCAGCACGCGCCGCCTCCACTGCCGCGTTAAGCGCCAGCAGATTGGTCTGGAAGGCGATGCCGTCGATGACACCGATGATTTCCGACATACGCTTGGACGTCACCTCCAGCGGCCCCATGCTCTGCATCGCCCGCGTCATCATCTGGCCGGCGGTGTCGGCCTCTTTGTGCAGGCTGGCGGTCATCATGCTGACCTCTTGCGCTGCCTGGGCGTTGCGCGCCACGGTTTCACTGACGTGCTTGACGTGCAGCGACGTTTCTTGCAAGTGCTGGCCCTGCGCTTGCGCGCGCTCGGACAAGGAGCGCGTTTCTTCAACCAGCCGTTTGCCGGTGTCGCCCAACAACACGGCGGCGGTACGGATGTTGGCGACCATCACCGACATGCTGACGATCATCTTGTCGAGGTGCTTGCTGAAGTTGCCCAGCGTCCGCACGCCGACGTTGACGGTGTGCGTCAGGTCGCCCTGCGCCGCCAGGCGCATGGCGCCTTCGGTGCGGTCCCGCTCGACGCGGGTGATGCTGAAAAAAGCCAGCTGCAGATAAAGCCAAATCACCAAAACCAACAGCAGTAGACCCAGCAGCGCGGCGTTGCTCGGCACGGCCGCCTGATCGCCCAGCAACAGAACGATGATGGCACCCAGCACAATGGCCAGCAGCGGCAGCGGAATCACCCAGAACCGCGCTTTTCCCGAGAGCGGTTTGAGCAAGGCGACTGCGGGGTAAAGCAATTTCATGGCTTGCCTGTAAGTAGATGTCGATCCTGGCAGCGCGGCGACGGTCACCGCGAATTCATTCTAAAACGATAGCGACACGGCTTACCAGCCCAAGCCCAGGTGCAATGGCAAATAAACCACCATGCCGGCCACAATGGTGCCCAGCACCGCTTGGCCCTGGCCGCGCCGGGCAAAAAACCAGGCCGCGCCGGCGGCCGCGGCAAACAGCCGTGCGTCTTGCCAGCTGCTGATCAGCTGCCCGTGCGCCATCATCAACTCGGGCACGATCACCGCCGCCAGCGCGGCAATCGGCGCGTACTGCAAACCGCGTTGCGCCCACGCCGGCAGGTGCCACGGCCGGCTGGAGATGAAGAACAGCGTGCGCGTCAACACGGTGATCAGCGCCAGCGCGACAATGACGGCGACGCTCCACAGGTCGGTTTGTCCGCCAATCACGACGCGTCACCCCGGGCTTTTGGCACGCGCGCTGCGCGCCGGGGCGCTGCCTCCAGCAGCACGCACAATGCCACCGCCGCGGCGATGGCCAGCAAGATGTTGAGCTTCAGCGGCAAGGCGTAGGCTGCCACCGCGGCGGCCCCGGCAACGCCGGCGCTGACCCAGCGCAGCGGGCTCGAGGCCAATGAAAACAAGATGCCCAGAAGCGCCATGATGCCGGCAAAACCCAGGCCCCAGGCGGCGGGCACCCAACCGGCCAAAAATACGCCCAGTACCGTGCATCCCACCCACGACACCCAGTTGACGCCGCAATTGCCGGCCAGATACGCCTGCTGGGCGAGACGCTGCGCGTCGTCACCGTCGTGGCGGGCAAAGCGCCGGGTGAACAACACGTAGCTCAGGTCGGTGGTCAGGTAGCCGGTCAGCAGCCGCTGCCATAGCGGCAGGTGCATCATGTAGGGGCGCAGGTGCGCGCTGAAGACGACAAATCGCAGGTTGACGCAAAAGCCGGTGGCCAGCACCACCCACATCGGCGCCCCGGCGGCAATCAAAGGGATGGCCGCCAACTGCGAACTGCCAGCGAAGACGGTGGTGCCCATCAGCAGCGCCTCAAAGGTGCTCAGGCCGGACTCGACCATCGCCACGCCCATCATCAGGCCCCACGCCGCCAGACCGGGTGCCGCCGCCAGCGCGTCGAGCGCGCCAACGCGAAACTCTGGGTGGCGAAAATACGCCGCTCTTAAAAACACGCCGGCCTGACTTTCTCGCGCCCTTGACAGACACCGGCCCAGCGCGTCATTTCGGTTTATCCTAGACGCTGGCCGACGCGCACGTCGACGCCGCGCAGGTAGTCAGCCACCGCCAGCCGTTTGCCGCCCGGGCGCTGCACTTGCGTCAATATTACTACTGAATTTGTAGCTGTCACCGCAATACCATCAGGGGCTACAGCCACAATTTGTCCACAACTTTCGGTGCCGGAACGGGCGTCAACCTGGTGACCAGCGGCGTCGCCGACGTGGGCCGCCCAGACTTTCAGCGGCTCGCCGTTGCAGACCGTGCTGGCGCCGGGGAACGGGTTGAAGGCCTGCACACGACGCACGATGGCGTCGGCCGGTTGCGCCCAGTCGATCAGCGCCTCGTGCTTGTCGATCTTGGCGGCGTAGGTCACGCCGACCGCCGGTTGCGGCGTGGCGTGCAGTGCCCCGTGCTGCAGATCACGCAGCGCGCGCACCATCAAGGCCGCGCCGATGGCGGCGAGCTTGTCGTGCAGGCTGGCGGAGGTGTCGGCGGCGGCAATCGGCAGCGCTTGCGTCAGCAGCATGGCACCGGTGTCGAGCCCGGCGTCCATCTGCATGATGGTCACGCCGGTTTGCGCATCGCCCGCTTCGATGGCGCGGTGAATCGGCGCCGCCCCGCGCCAGCGCGGCAGCAGCGAGGCGTGGATGTTGAAGCAGCCGTGGCGCGGCAAGTCCAGCAACCATTGCGGAAGGATCAGACCATAGGCGGCGACGACCAGCGCGTCAGGTTGCGCCGCCTGCAAGGCCGCGGCCGCCGCTTGCGCATCTTGCGGGTACTTGCCGTCCAGACGCAGGCTGCGCGGCTGCGCCACGGTCAGGCCGTGCTGCAGGGCCAGTTGCTTGACGGGCGAGGCCTGCCGCTTCAGGCCACGCCCGGCCGGGCGGTCGGGCTGCGTCAGCACCAGCGCCACATCGTGCCCGGCGGCCAGCAGCTGCGCCAGCGCCGTCGCCGCAAATTCGGGCGTGCCGGCAAATACCAGCTTCAAGGGCGCGCCTCGCGCTGGGCTTTGCGCAACTTGGTCTTGATGCGCTCGCGCTTGAGCGGCGAGAGGTATTCGACAAACACCTTGCCCAGCAGATGGTCCATCTCGTGCTGGATGCACACCGCCAACAGGCCCTCGGCTTCGATCAGCCGCGTCTGGCCTTGGCCGTCCTGCGCCTCGACCTTGACGGCGTCGTGACGCACGACGTTGTCGTAGATGCCCGGCACCGACAGGCACCCCTCTTCGTTGAGGTGCGTCTCGGCGCTGCGCCAGCGCAGCTCGGGGTTGATCAGCACCATCGGCTCGTCGCGCTGCTCCGACACGTCGATGACAATCAGGCGCTCGTGCACGTCGATCTGCGTTGCCGCCAGGCCGATGCCCTTGGCCTCGTACATGGTTTCCAGCATGTCCTGAATCAGCGTCTGAATGCGGCCGTCGACCGCCGTCACCGGCTGGGCCACCGTGTGCAGCTTGGGATCGGGGTAGCAGAGAATGGGTAATAAAGCCATGGCAACACCTGGAAGATGTCGTTATTTTCGCTATTTTTCGGAAACAAAGTGCAATGCTGCGGCGACAATCATTGTCCAATCAAGGGCTTAGGCGCAAAATCTCATGCAATGCAACAGGATACTTAACGCAATGGCAACACCTATTCTCCAAGCACTTCTCTCACCGGTGGCGCTGGCCGTTCTGGCCGGCTCGCTGACGACCAGCGCTGCGGTGCACGCGCAAAAGTACCCCATCACCGCCGCGCAGCGCGCCACCGCCACGCAAGTGGCCCAAGCCGGCGTCGCCTTGAACGAGCTGCGCGCCGACGCGCCGGCCAGCTACACCATCAAGTCCGGCGACACGTTGTGGGACATTTCCGGGCTGTTCCTCAAGTCGCCTTGGCATTGGCCAGAACTGTGGGGCATGAACCTCGATGCCATCAAAAACCCACACCTCATCTACCCCGGCCAGACGCTCTATCTGATCAAGGAGAACGGGCGCGCCCGTCTGGCCATGCAGCCGGGCAGCGACGGTGACGTCGCCACCGTGCGCCTGTCGCCGCACACCCGCATCGAAGGCTTGGCCAACAACGCCTTGCCGACCTTGCGCAGCGACCTGATCGAGCCCTTTTTGAACGAAGCGCTGGTCGTTGACGAGCAGATGATGACCGGCGCGCCGCGCATCGTCTCGGCGCAGGACGGTCGGGTCCTGCTGACGCGCGGCGACCGCGCCTACGCGCGCAGCGCCTCGGGCGAGGAGCTCAAGGACGACCCCACCAAGAGCCAGAAGCTGTACCGGGTGTTTCGCAACGGCACGGCGCTGAAAGACCCGGTCACTGGCGAAGTGCTCGGCTTTGAGGCGCAGTACATCGGCAAGGCTTTGTTGGCGCGCAGTGAAACAACGCAGCAGACGCCGGGCAAGGACGGCGCGCTGCGCAACGAGATCGTCCCGGCGACCATCGACATCGTCAAGGCCAAAGAAGAGATGCGCGCCGCTGACCGTTTGCTGCCCGAGCCGCCGCCGCAATTGCAGAGCTATGTGCCACGCGCACCAACCGCGCCGGTCGACGCGCGCATCGTCTCGGTGTACGGCAGTGCCGTGGTCAACGCGGCGCAAAACCAGGTCGTGGCGATCAACCGCGGCGAGCGTGACGGCGTGGAAAACGGCCACGTGCTGGCCATTTTGCAAGCCGGCGCGCGCGTCGTCGACAAGACCGATGCAACGCTGCCGACCATCAAACTGCCCGACGAACGCAACGGCTTGCTGATGGTGTTTCGCACCTTTGAGCGCGTGTCTTACGCGCTGGTGCTGGAGATCACCACCGGCGTCAAGGTCGGCGACCGGCTGGTCAACCCGCTCTGACTGGCCGCCGCGCGCAGGGGTCATCGTGCAGCGCGATGAACTTGGCGCCTGGCTGCGACTGTCGCTCACGCCCGGCGTCGGCAACAAGCAAGCGCGCAAGTTGCTGGGCGCTTTTGGCCTGCCGCAAGACGTTTTTTCGCAATCGACGACGGCGTTGGTGCAAGTCGTCGGGCCCAGACTGGCCGAGTCCTTGCGGCAACCGCCCGAGCCTTTGGCGGCGACGCTTGAGCGCACGTGGGATTGGTTGCAACAGCCAGAGGCTGACGACGTGCGCCGCAGCGCCGTCAGCCTGGGCGACGCCGCCTACCCGCAAGCCTTGCTGAATCTGGATGACCCGCCGCTGTTGCTGTACCTGCTGGGCAACGCCAGTTTTGGCGACACCGGCATCGACCCGCAACGTAGTCTGGCCGTGGTCGGTAGCCGCAACCCAACGCCGCAGGGCACGCGCAACGCCCGGCAATTTGCCCATGCGCTGTGCGACGCCGGTCTGACCATCGTCAGCGGCCTGGCTGAATAACTGGACGGCGCGGCGCACGAGGGCGCGCTGGACGCCGCCGGCGACACGGCCCGCACGGTCGCCGTGGTCGGCACCGGACTGGACCGCGTCTATCCCAAAGCGCACCACGCACTGGCGCACCGCATCGCCCGCCACGGCGTGTTGGTGAGCGAGTACGCGCCCGGCACGCCGCCACTGACGGCCAACTTTCCGCGGCGCAACCGGCTAATTGCCGGTCTGGCCAACGGCACGCTGGTGGTCGAAGCGGCGCTGCAATCGGGCTCGTTGATCACCGCGCGGCTGGCCAGCGAACAAGGCAAAGAGGTGTTTGCCATTCCCGGGTCGATCCACACGCCGCAGGCGCGCGGCTGTCACGCGCTGCTCAAACAGGGCGCCAAGCTGGTCGAATCGGCGCAGGACATTCTCGAAGAATTACCCTGGCTGAGCTTCACAGACGCTATGCAATCGATAGCTTTTAACCAAAACAATCAGGGGGTTAAAAGCCAATTTGACCATCAAAATCAGTTGCTTGACGCGGTCGGTTTTGATGTCGTCGGACTCGACGCGCTGCAGGCGCGCACCGGTTTGACCGCGGCCGAGTTGCAGGCGCAGTTGTTGACGTTGGAGCTCGACGGTTTGGTCGCCCGCCTGCCCGGCGGTCTGTTTCAGCGGCTGGCCAGCTAAGGGCGCACGCACGACCAGCTTGAACGGTTCGGCCGCGATGGCAAAAGGCCGTCTCAGGCCAGCACGATGTCGGGGTTGGCTTGAATCTGGTCGAATGCGTTGCGCGCCGCGCGCGTCATCAACGATTCGTCTTCCTGCGGGTTGAGCGACGCCGACTGCAAGTACGCCGCCAGCCGGGCTGTCTGAAACAGGTAGCTGTGGCCGACGGTGTTGGCAAACAGGTGCAGGTGGCCCAACGGGCTGCGCCAGACAAACTGCACTTGCGCCGCACTGCCCCTGTAGTCGAGTGTGAACCACGAGCCCAAGGTGAGCTCGTGCGCCCACTCGATCATCACCGGACTGGCGGTGCCACCGCCCTCGCTGATGACGTCCAGCTCGGTGGTCTCGACGCCGAGCAGCTCTTCGATATTGTCCGAATCAAGCGGCAACTCCTGGGCACTGGCGTCGTCGACGAAGTCGTCGAGTTCGGCCAGACGCTGCGCCAGCGCCTGGATCTGCGCGTCGGCCACCGCCTCGGTTTTCGACATGAACGCGTCGGCCAGCGTGTCGCTGATGATCTTGATGTGCGCTTCTTGCGCCGAGCGCACGACGCCCAGCAACGCCATGCCGTTGCGCAAGGACTGCAGCAGCACCGGCAGGTGCTCGATGACCTTGGCGCGGTCGGCCCGGTTGGGTTTGGCGCTGGCCGCCCAGATCAGCTCGGTGGCAACCTTTTTGAATTGCAGCGTTTCCTCGTGTTGCTTGCCTTGGCGCACCGTCGACACGGCCAACACTTCAGACCAGACCTTGAACAGGAAGTTGCGAATCTCTTCGCGTACCGGCATGTCCTTGAGCTGGTCGCGCAACTCAATGGTGTACTGGATCGCCAGCGTCTCTTTCTGTTCGAGCTGCTCGGCCACACCCAGCACTTTTTGCGCCGCCGGTTTCTTGGCCAGGTGTTGCTTGAGGAACGTCTGGAATTCTTCGTAGACGCGTTTGTAGACGCGATCGCCGGTGTCGGGGTACTGCTCGACGACCTGCACCACGCGCTTGATTTCGGTTTCCAGCTCTTCGGCGCTGATGCCGCTGGAATCAAAGCCAAGCACGCACGAGCCCATGTGGTCAATCAGCTTGCGCGCCGGATGGTCGGCCTTGTTGAAGAACTCCGGGTCCGACAGGGCAATGCGCAACACCGGCATCTGCAGGCGGGCAAACCAGACACGCACACCCGAGGGCAGGCGGTCTTCCTGCAGGATTGACTGGAACATCAACGCCACCAACTCAATGATGGCTTTCTCGTTGTCGGTCTCGGCTTTGCCCTTGAGCTCGGTGGACTGTTGTCGCAGCTCGTGGGCCACCTGCGAGATCGCCCCGGCCGACACCACTTGCGAACCACCCTGCGACACCACAAATTGCACGTCGCTCAGGCGCGGCTGCTGCGCCAGTGCCATCATCAAAGGCACCGACGGACCGCTGTAGGCGACCGGCCCGACCGCGCCAGGGCTGGCGCCATCGGGCACGCCCGCCATACCCGCCATCCCCTGGCCCGCGGCCAGACCGGCGCCGGCATTGAAATATGCTGCGCCACCCAGGCTGCCGCCTGGCGCCGCCACACCGTCGGTCGCGACCAAGCCACCGTCTGGCGCCAGGCCCGGCGTGGCGCCGGCATAACCACCGCCGAAGCCGCCAGCGCCAACCTGACCGCCGCCCGAGACAAACCGGCTGGCCACGCCAGAAGCATCGACCTGGGCGCCGCCGGGGTTGTACCCGCCACCGACCATGCCGGCACCGCCGACCCGCGCCGCATTGCGGGCGCCGGCCGGCGAACTCAGGAATGCGCCGCTGAGCAGGCGTCCGACTTGCTGCAAAATGGCCTGCGCCCGCCCGCCCGCCCGCCAGGCCTGTGCGTTGGCCTGCACCGAGCGGCCAGCAGCCGCGCCTTGGCGCCGATCCTGCGCCGGCATGCCGGGGGGCATGGGCAGGTCTTCGCCCGCGTCATCGAGCTCGTCGACGTCACTGAGGTTGGACGGCCGCGAGCTGACTTCTTCGATATCGGGAATGACACCCTGTTCGATCAACCATTCGTTGCATTGCGCGTAGGCGTTTTGCAACTGCTCATTGAAGTGGTTTTGCACCGTCGGGCTGATCAGCGGCCAGGCCTCGCGCGGCATGCCGCTGGCCTCCCACTGCTCGACCAGGGGCATCAGCAGCACCTCCGGGTGGACGATGTCGGCGTCACTGAGCGGTTTGCCGTAATTGAGAAACTTGAGCCGCTTGCGCAGGTCGTTGACCTCTTGCGCAGCTTTTTCCATCAGCGACAACGCCAACCTGGAGGAGGCGATTTTGTTTTCAACGGCGTCGGTGCTCTCTAGCTCGAGCGACAGGTTCTTGAAACTGAGGGCCGCCTTTTTGGCCACTGGCGCCTGCTTCAGCGCCGCTTGCCAGGCGGCCACCGTACCGTCGTGCCATTTGCCTTTGCTGCTTTGGTAGAGCATCCAGGCGTCACGGCGCAACTGCATTTCACGCGAGGGCGCGGCCTGGTCCATCAGGGCGATGAGGGCGTCGAGCACCTTGGACTGCATCGCGCCCATGGCCGCCACCGCCTGGGTGACCAGACGCCGGCGAACCTGATCCATCAACTGGGCAGGAGTGAGCGGAGGCGCGCCAGTGGCCACGTCGCTACCGCCTTGCGTTAAACCGTTGCGCCCGCGTTGGGGTCATTGGGATCCGTCTCTTTCTTGGCAATACCACCCTTAACCAGGTCTTCGCGCTGAATCCCCAGCCACATGGCGATTGCAGCCGCCACGAATACCGACGAATATATGCCAAACAGAATACCAATCGTCAGAGCTAACGCAAAATAATGCAAGGTGGCACCACCAAACAACAGCATCGACAACACCATCATCTGCGTTGACCCGTGCGTGATGATGGTGCGGCTGATGGTCGAGGTGATGGCGTTGTTGATGATCTCCACCGTGTTCATCTTGCGGTAGCGGCGGAAGTTTTCCCGGATCCGGTCAAAAATCACCACCGATTCATTGACCGAATAACCCAACACCGCCAGCACCGCAGCCAACACCGGCAGCGAAAACTCCCACTGGAAAAAGGCAAAAAAGCCCAAAATGATGATGACGTCGTGCAGGTTGGCGATGATCGCCGCCACGGCGAACTTCCATTCAAAGCGCACCGCCAAGTAAACCATGATGCCGACCACCACAAAAGCCAGCGCCTTCAGCCCATCGGCGGCCAGCTCGTCGCCGACTTGCGGCCCGACAAACTCGGTGCGGCGCATGGCGGCGCTGGGATCAACGGTTTGCAATGCCGCCATCACCTGGTTGCTTTGTTGTGCCGACGTCACGCCTTTTTGCACCGGCAAGCGGATCAGCACGTCGCGCGCGGTGCCGAAGTTCTGCACCTGAACGTCGGCAAAGCCCAATTTGGCGATGACACCACGCACACTGCCTAGGTCGGCCGGCTGCGCGTAAGTCACCTCGAGCAAGGTGCCGCCGGTGAACTCCACCGACAGGTGCAGGCCGCGGCTGAACAAAAAGAACACCGCCGCCAAGAACGTGATCAACGAAATGACGTTGAACACCAGCGCATGGCGCATGAACGGGATGTCGCGCTTAATACGAAAAAATTCCATGGTCTGTCCTAATCAATTGGCAACAGAGCTAACGATCTGTCCCGCAAGCTTATTCATTTGCTGTGCGCGCCGTCGCGCCGTCGGGGCGCCAGATGGTGCCGATGGAAACGGTCTTCAGCCGGTTCTTGCGCCCGTACCAGAAGTTGACGACGCCACGCGAGAAAAACACGCCCGAGAACATGCTGGTCATGATGCCCAGGCAATGCACCACGGCAAAACCGCGCACCGGCCCCGAACCAAACGCCAGCAGCGCCAAGCCCGCGATCAGTGTGGTGATGTTGGAGTCAAAAATGGTCGCCCAGGCACGGTCGTAGCCGGTGTGAATGGCCGCTTGCGCCGACGCGCCGTTGCGCAGTTCTTCACGAATACGCTCGTTGATCAGTACGTTGGCGTCAATGGCCATGCCCAGCACCAGCGCCATGGCGGCCATGCCAGGCAGTGTCAACGTGGCCTGCAGCATCGACAGCACGGCCACCAGTAGCAGCAGATTGAACGCCAGCGCCACGCTGGAAAAAACGCCAAACAGCATGTAGTAAACACACATGAAGATCGCCACCGCCAGGAAGCCCCAGGCCACACTCTGGAAGCCCTTGGCGATGTTTTCGGCACCCAGGCTCGGGCCAATGGTCGTTTCTTCGATGATCTCCATCGGCGCGGCCAGTGAGCCCGCGCGCAGCAGCAGGGCCGTGTCGTTGGCCTCCACCGTGGTCATGCGGCCTGAAATCTGTACCCGGCCACCGCCAATCTCGGTACGAATGACCGGCGCGGTAACGACCTCGCCCTTGCCCTTTTCAAACAAGAGGATGGCCATGCGCTTGCCGACGTTCTCGCGCGTCACGTCGCGAAAAATGCGCGTGCCCTTGGCGTCCAGGTTCAGGTTGACCGACGGCTCCTGCGTCTGGCTGTCAAAACCGGGTTGCGCGTCAGTCAGGTTTTCACCGGTCAGGATGACTTGCTTCTTGACGATCACCGCCTGGCCACTGCGTTCCAGGTAGCGCTCAGAGCCAAACGGCACCATGCCGGTGCCCAGCTCGGCGGCGCGCGCCTCGGCGCTCTCGTCGACCATGCGCACTTCCAAGGTCGCGGTCCGGCCCAGAATGTCTTTGGCCTTGGCGGTGTCTTGCACGCCCGGCAGTTGCACGACGATGCGGTCCAGCCCTTGCTGCTGGATCACCGGCTCGGCCACGCCAAGTTCGTTGATGCGGTTATGCAGCGTGGTGATGTTTTGCTTGAGCGCCTGATCCTGAATGCGCCGCGCCGCTTCCGGGCGGATGGCGGCGGTAAGTTTGAACTCCGCGCCGTCGGGCGCGTCAATGCTTTGCAGGTCGGGAAACTGGTCCTGGATCAGGTTTTTGGCGGCGGTCAGCACCGCCGAATCACGGAACTTGACTTCAACGGTCTGGCCAACGCGGTTGATGCCGCTGTGCCGGAGGTTCTTCTCACGCAAGGCGCTGCGGATGTCGCCCGACAGCGACTCGGCGCGCTTGGTCAGCGCCGCCTGCATATCTACCTGCAGCATGAAGTGCACGCCACCGCGCAAGTCCAGGCCCAGATACATCGGCGCGGCGCGCAAGGTACTGAGCCAGGCCGGCGAGCGCGACTGCAAATTGAGCGCCACCACATACAACGGGTTGGCCGTGTCGGGCACCAGGGCGCGCTGGATCGCGTCCTTGGCCTTGAGCTGGCTGTCGGTGCTGGTAAAGCGCGCTTTCACCGAGGCGCCGTCCAGCGCCAGCAGGTCAGGCTCCAGAGCGGCGGTCTTCAGCGCCGCCTGCACTTGCACCAGGGTGCCGGCATCGATCTTGACCAACGGCTTGGCGGCAGAAACCTGCACCGCCGGCGATTCACCAAAAAAATTGGGCAGCGCATACAAGCCGCCCAATACCAACGCAAGCACAATGATCACGTACTTCCAAACCGGGTACCGATTCATGATCGCCCTTCAATAAACACAACCAGACGCCGGCGGCGCCGCCTCATTTCTTGCCGTTACTTGATGCTGCCCTTGGGCAAGACCTGAACCACGGCGCTGCGCTGAATTTGCACCTCAACGCCGCTGGCCACTTCCAGCCCGACGTAGGTGTCACCGAGCTTGCTGACCTTGCCCAACAGGCCGCCAGCGCTGACGATTTCGTCGCCTTTGGCCAAGCCTTCGACCATGGCCTTGTGTTCCTTGGCCTTTTTCATTTGCGGGCGGATCATGACGAAATACAGCACCACAAACATCAGCACCAGGGGCAACATGCCCATCAGCGACGACTGAACATCGCCACCGGCGCTGGGCGCGGCTTGCGCAAAAGCAGAAGAAATAAACACAGACAACTCCAGTTTTTCAAGTGAGACAAAGAACAAACTGCCCGTTGGCTACGCAGGCGCGCGCGGCCAACAGGCAACGGGGCATTGTAAGCGGGGTCATCTCGATGCCGAGGCGCCCCATTGCGCAATCAAGCGCGCAGACTCAGGGCATCGCGCCGTCTCAAAGCCCGCTGCGCCATTGGCCAAGCAAGGCGTCCCAACGCGCCTGCGCGGCGGCCAGGTAGCGCGTCTTGACGTGGCCAAAACCTTTGATGGCCTCGGGCACGCGCGCCAGTTCCAGCGCCAGCGCGTAGCGCGGTGCGGCGCCATTGGCCGGTGGCCCCTGCTGCAAGCCGGCCAGCAGCGCGTCGACGGTGGCCGTGTAACGTTCGATCAGCGCGCGCTCTGCGCGACGCTCCTCGGTGCGGCCAAAGACGTCAAAGACACCGCCGCGCAGGATTTTGCCGTGGCGCAGCCAGCGAAACACCGGCAACAGCCACGGGCCGTAACGCTGTTTGACGAGTTCACCCTGGGCGTTTCTTTTGGCCAGCAGCGGCGGCGCCAGGTGAAAGTGCAACTGCACGTCGCCGGCAAACTGCGCCGCCAGCTGACGCGCAAAAGCGTCGCCGGCGTGCAGGCGGGCGACTTCGTACTCGTCCTTGTAGGCCATCAGCCGCGCCAGGTTCTCAGCCACCGCCTCGGTCAACGTCGCGCGACCCCACTGCGCGTCGACCCGCTGTACCTCGGCGATCTTTTTTTGATAGCGTTCCGCATAGGCTGCATCTTGGTAATCAGTCAACAAGGCAACGCGCTGCTGGATGATCTCAGCAACTGTCGGGCGGGTCACGGAGGGCACCACCGATTCGCTCTGCAGCAGCGCCTGAACTGCGGCCAGGTGCTGCGCGCAGTGGCGCCCCCAGTCAAACGCCGCCTGGTTGCCGGTGACCTGCACGCCGTTGAGCTCGATGGCGCGAAAAATCGCCTCGCGCGTCAGCGGTACCTGGCCTTTTTGCCAGGCATAGCCCAGCAGCAGCGGGTTGCTGTAGATGGCCTCACCGAGCGCCGCGCGCGCCACCCGCTCCGCGTCGAGGGCACCCCATTGCGCGCCGACGGCGGCCTCGATCGCAGCCACGCAGGCGTCTTGGGGAAACTGCCAAGTGGCGTCGTGCACGAACGCCGCCGTCGGCGTGGCGTGGCTATTGAGCGCGACAAACGTGCGCCCTTTTTGCATCAACGCCAGCGTCGCTTTGCCGGCGGCGACGATGGCGTCGCAGGCAATGACCAGGTCGGCCGCGCCGGCGTCGACCTTGCTGGTATGGATGGCGCTGGCCTGGTCGGCGATCTGGATATGGCTCCAGGTGGCGCCGCCTTTTTGCGCCAGACCGCCGGCGTCCTGCGTGACGACAGCACGGCCCTGCAGGTGCGCGGCCATGCCCAACAGTTGACCAATGGTGATGACGCCGGTGCCACCGACACCCGCGACGACGATGCCCCAGACGCGCGCCGTCGCGGGCAACACCGGCTCGGGCAGTGCCGGCAGCGCGTCGAGCGCGGGTGCCGTACCTTGGGCGGGCTTTTTCAGTTGTCCGCCCCGGACCGTGACGAAGCTTGGGCAAAAACCCTTGACGCAGGAAAAGTCTTTGTTGCAGGTGTTCTGGTTGATGGTGCGTTTGCGCCCCAGTGCGGTGTCCAGCGGCTCGACGCTCAGGCAATTGGACTGCGCGCCGCAATCGCCGCACCCCTCGCACACGGCCGGGTTGATGATGACACGCTCATTGGGTTCGGCCAGCGTGCCACGCTTGCGTTTGCGGCGCTTTTCGGTGGCGCACAGCTGGTCATAGATGATGGCCGTCGTGCCCGGGATGTCGCGCAACTGGCGCTGGACGGCGTCAAGCGCGTCGCGGTGCTGCACGCTGACGCCGTCGGCCAGCGCCGCGCCCTGGTACTTGCCGGGGTCGTCGGTGACGATGACCAACCGCGCCACACCTTCGGCCAGCAGGCTGCGCATGATCTGCAGCACGCTGTGACCTTCAAGGCGCTCGCCGACGCGCTGGCCGCCGGTCATGGCCACCGCGCCGTTGTAGAGAATTTTGTAGGTGATGTTGACGCCGGCGGCGATGCTCTGGCGGATGGCCAGCAGGCCACTGTGAAAGTAGGTGCCGTCGCCCAGGTTGGCGAAGACGTGCGTGTCTTTGCAAAAAGGCTGTTGGCCAACCCAGGCCACGCCCTCGCCACCCATCTGGCTGAAGGTGCTGGTGGCGCGGTCCATCCACAGCGCCATGAAATGGCAGCCAATGCCGGCCATGGCACGACTGCCCTCGGGCACGCGCGTGCTGGTGTTGTGTGGGCAGCCACTGCAAAACCACGGCGCGCGCTCAACCGTGCCCAAAGCGCCAGCCGCCTGCGTGCGCCGCGCGTCGGCGTCGAGCGCGTCCAGATGCATTTGCAGACGCTGACGCACGTCGTCGGGCACACCGAGCTTGAGCAACCGGTGGGCGATAGCGCGGGCGATCAACGTTGGATTCAGGTCGGCGTTGGCGCGCAGCAAGGCGTTGCTGCCACTGGCG
>JBBIGT010000018.1:0-23313 GCA_037447395.1 Comamonadaceae bacterium
GGCCAAGGTCAGGTCGCGCGCCTGGCATTGGTCGGCCAGCGGCGCTTGCCGGTTCATCGCGTCGATATCGGCCTGGCTGGCCCAGCGGCCGTCGCCGTGGCGCGCCAGCAGAATGCCGAGCTCCTCGAAACTCTCGCGGATCGCGGCGACCGCCTGCGTCAAGTGCACTGCGCCTTGCGTGGCGCGGCGCTGGCACAGGGAGTGACAGCAGCCATCGATGGTGTCGACGCCGCCGCCGGGAAACACATAGGCGCCGGGCACGAAGCTGGCCTGGGCCGATCGGCGCGTCATCAGCACTTCGACGCCTTGGGCGCCGTCGCGCAGCAGCAATACCGTGGCCGCGGCGCGCGCGGGCGCGGGCGTGCGGGGCGGGTGGCGTTGTTGGCTTGGGCGGGGCATGGTGGATGAGGTGCGGCGCAGAGATGCCATTGTGACCGGGCCTGGTTGCCGCGTTGAAACAAACGCAAGCATAAAAGCCCTAAAAGTTCTTAAGGCTTGCCATTTACAATCAAGACAGGCAGTTGTCGCCGCGATGCGTTCGGTGCACCGGCAGGGACTTGCAGATCAGATAAAAATTTTAAAAAATCGAGAAGCGCTTTCATGGGATATCTACTGACACTCACTGCGCTTCGGAGAGTTCGGGGCTTCACCCTTGTCGAGTTGATGATCGCTGTGGCCATCGTCGGTGTGCTGGTGAGTCTGGCCTACGGCAGGTATCAGGACTACCGCGAACGCATCAAAGTCAAGACGGCGATCATGGACATCAAGGTGCTTGGCGTGCTGGTCACAGACTACCAACAGAGCAACGGGCATTTGCCCTCTTCGCTGGCCGACGTCGGCAACGCTGGCAAAACCGACCCCTGGGGCCGCCCCTACGTCTACCAAGACGTTACCGTACCCGGCGGCCACGGTGCGGCACGCAAAGACCACGCGCTCAACCCGATCAACTCGGAATTTGACATCTACAGTCTGGGGCGTGATGGCGTCACCAGAAAGCAGTTGACGCAACGGGACAGTCTCGACGATGTCGTGCGCGCACGTGACGGCGCGTTCGTCGGTCTGGCCTCGGACTTCACCTCGTGAGACAGCACGGCACGGCGAGGCGGGAGGGCGGTCGCTGATGTCGGGTTGGCTTCAAGGCACTTTTTTACGCAGCGTTGTCGCCCGGCGGGTGGCTGCGCTGTTTTTCTTGTCGGCGTTTGTTCCGGTGGTGGTTCTGGCGCTGTTGACGTACCGGCAGGTGGGCGACCTTCTGGTCAAATCGGCTGAGACTCAGTTGCAACAGGAGACGCAGCTGCAGGCGCGTGCGCTTTATCAGCGCCTGATCGGCGCGCGTTTCCTGCTGGCCGCCGAGGTGTCGCGCCAACACCACCTTGCCGATGCGGCCGCCAGCGAGGGGCTGGCCGGCTTTGCGCGTGTATTTCGTCAATTACGCAGGAGTACCTTGTCTGAGCTGGAGGCAGAGCAGCCGGGCCGATCCCAAGCCGATCCGTTGACGTCATCGCCGGCCGCAGTGCGGACCCGGCTTGACGCCGACACCGCGGTACTGGTGACACGCATCGTGCCAGGGCAAGCGCGGCCAGAGGTCTGGCTGGCCCAGGCGTTCGATACGGCGCGCACCACGGTGTTGTGGGCCGAAATCGCGCCAAGCTATCTGTGGGGCGACAAAGACGAGCTGCCGCGCGACACCGAGGTCTGCGTCATGACGGCGCAACGACAAGTTCTCAATTGCAGCGACGACACCCTGGCGGCGAAGGCGGTCCAGATCGCCGGCCTGGATACGACGGTGGACAGTGGTCGCAACGACGGGCTGCTGGCAGGCCGACATGTGCTGTTTCTGAAGGCGTCGTTTGTTCAGGACGACTGGAGCGTTGTGGCGCTGCGCCCGCGCAGTCTGGCTACGGAGCCTCTGGCACGCCTGAGTCAGTCGCTGGCGTGGTTGATCGTGTTGACTTTGCTGCTGGTGGCCTTGCTCAGCGTGGTGCAAATCCGCCGCACGATGGTGCCCCTGGAGCGACTGATCGCCGGCACCCGGCGCTTTGCCCGGGAACAATTCGACCAGCCGGTGGTTGTCGACAGCAACGACGAGTTCGGCCGCCTGGCGCAATCGCTCAACCACATGGCGCGCCGCCTGGGGCAGCAGATCGGCGCCATGCAGGTGCTGGCGTCGATCGACCAGCAAATCCTCTCGCACCTCGACGTTGAAAAGATCATTGAGCGCGTTCAGTGCAGCGTTCTCGATCTGTTTGCGCAGGCCCGCGTTGGCGTGCTGATCGCCAGCGCCGACGCAGCGAGTGGCGCAACGAGCGACGCCAGGCTGTATCTGCGTGAGGCCAGCGACGCGCAAACGAGGTACCAGCAGGTATCGGCGCAAGGACTCGACCCGATCGCAGACGCACGGCTGCGCGAGGGTGTGTGGTTGCCTGCTGGAGATGCGGTGGTGCCACGCGAATTCCTCCAGGATGCAGGTTTGACCATTGACCACTGCTTCGTGTTGCCGCTGGCCGTTCATGGCCGGTCGGTCGGTATGCTGGCCGTCGGGGTTGCGGGCGCAGCCATCGACGACGCACAGAAATTGGCGCAGGTGCGTGATCTGGGCGCGCGGGTCGGTGTGGCATTGGCCACGCATCAGCACGAACAACGTTTGGTGTACCTGGCCCATTACGATGGTCTGACGGGTCTGCCCAACCGGGAGTTTTTTGAAGAGCGATTGCAGCACGAGTTGAGCCGCTCTCGGCGCGGATCTCAGCAACTCGCGGTGTTGTTTGTTGACTTGGATCGGTTCAAGGATATCAACGACACCCAGGGTCACGAGGTTGGCGACGAGGTGTTGATCGAAGTGGCCCAGCGACTCAAGTCGAAAGTGCGTGACAGCGACATCGTCGCGCGCCTGGGTGGTGACGAGTTTGTGGTGGTGCAGACGGGGCTGCACAGCGCGCGCAGCGCTGGTACGTTGGCTGAACTGCTGGTTGACGAGCTTGCGCAACCGTTTCAAACGCGCGGGCAGGAGAATTTTGTCGGCGCCAGCGTCGGTATTGCCATGTTTCCAGACGATGGCGATACCGTGCAGGTACTGCTCAAGCAGGCCGACATTGCCATGTACCGCGCAAAAGCCAGCGGGCGCAGTTGTGTGGTGTTCTTCGAAGAGTCCATGAACACCGAGCTCCACCAACGTAACCGGTTGCAGCAGGAACTGCGTCAGGCCATTGCGCGCAATCAGCTGTCGGTGCACTACCAGCCGCGGGTGCGCCTGAGTGACGGCAAGGTCGTCGGTGCCGAGGCGCTCCTGCGCTGGTGGCACCCGGAGCTGGGTCAGGTTTCGCCCGCGCAGTTCATCCCGCTGGCCGAAGAGGTCGGTCTGATCGACGAGATCGGCCCCTGGGTGCTGCGGCAGGTGTGTCAGCAGTTGCAACAGTGGACGCAGGCTGGTTTTGACGTCGGCACGGTGGCGGTCAATGCGTCGGGCCGACAGTTCCGAAACGACGATCTGGTCAAGCAGGTGCGCGGTCTGCTGAGTGACTTCCAGCTCTCGAGCCTGCAACTGGAGATCGAGGTCACCGAGTCGATCCTGATCGACGACGTGCAACGCGTCGTCGAACTGCTGGCGCAATTCAAGCGGCTGGGCGTTTGCGTCGCGCTGGACGACTTTGGCACCGGTTACTCGTCGATGACTTACCTGCGCAGATTGCCGATCGATGTGCTGAAAATCGATCAGTCCTTTGTGCGTGAGCTTTGCAAGGACGACAGCGCGCGCAGTATCGTTCAGGCGATCATCGCGTTGGCGCATGCGCTGGGCAAGACCTTGGTGGCCGAAGGCGTGGAGACGCCCGAACAGGCGCAGGCCTTGCACGCCATGGGTTGCGAGGAGGCGCAAGGCTTCCTCTACAGCCGCGCCGTGCCGGCGCCAGAGTTCGAAAAAATGCTGATCAAGCGCATCTGAGGCCGACTCTGTTGGCGCGCGCCAAATGGCAGAGGCGACACGATCGGCACGATAATCGCAGCCAATGCAGATTCCCTTCACCAAGATGCACGGCGCGGGCAACGACTTTGTGGTGCTCGATGAAACCCAAACCCGCTACCACCTGAGCGCGGCGCAGTACCGCTATCTGGCCGACCGCCATCTTGGCATCGGTGCCGACCAGATTCTGACGGTGCGCCCGAGCCCCGCTGCCGGCATTGACTTTGAATACGTCATTCACAACGCCGACGGCGCCGAGGTCGAGCAGTGCGGCAACGGGGCGCGCTGCTTTGTCCGCTTTGTGCACGACGCCGGGCTGACGCTCAAGGACGCGATCCGTGTCCAGACCAAGGGTGGCGTGATCGAGCCGCGTTTGACGGCGGACGGTCGCGTCACGGTCAATATGGGCGCGCCGGTGTTTGACCTGGCGCGGATTCCTTTTGCCCCCGCAAGCACGCAGCCTGTGCCCGAAGGTTCATGGCAAAAATGGCCGCTAGCCCTTATAAATAAAGCGCATGCAGATACTGTATTGATAGCAGTTGTATCGATGGGCAACCCGCACGCGGTGCAAGTGGTCGACGACGTCGACGCCGCGCCGGTGCTGCGGCACGGGCCGCTGATCGAGCAGCACCCGTTTTTTCCGAACCGCGTCAACGCCGGTTTCATGCAAGTGATCTCGCGCTGCCAGATCAAGCTGCGCGTTTATGAGCGCGGTGCCGGTGAAACGCTGGCGTGCGGCTCGGGCGCGTGCGCGGCGGTGGTCGCGGGCATCCGGCTTGGGCTGCTCGACGCCACGGTGGACGTGCACACGCGCGGCGGCGTGCTGACCATCGCCTGGGCTGGTGGCGACGCGCCGGTGATGATGACCGGCCCGGCCACCACGGTGTTTCATGGCACCATCGAGCTGCCCGAGCTGAACTGAAATTTTCCACCACAGAGTGTCTGCCATGCCTCAATCGAACCTGCCCAGCGCCATCAGCAACCCGATCACCGAAGACGACATCGCCAACTACCTGGTCAACACGCCCGATTTTTTTGAGCGTCACGCCGAGCTGCTGTCGACGGTGCAGCTCAGCAGCCCGCACAGCCAGCGTGCCGTCAGTCTGCAAGAGCGCCAGGCGACCATGCTGCGGGAAAAAATTCGCATGCTCGAGCAGCGCATCATGGACATGATCCGCAACGTCAACGAAAACATGGTGCTGGCCGACAAGCTGCTGCTGTGGGCGCGCGCGCTGTTTCTGGCCAACGACGCGCGTGACTTGCCGCGGCTGATCACCGAAGAGCTGGCCGACCAGTTCTCGGTGCCGCAAGTCGGCATCAAGGTCTGGGGCGTGGCGCCGCGCTTTTCCGCCTGCGACTTTGCCAGCGGTGTCAGCGACGACGCCCGGGTGTTTGCCACCTCGCTGACCGAGCCGTTTTGCGGCGTCAATAGCGGGCTGGAGGCGATCAACTGGCTGCCCGAGCCGCAAGCGGCGGTGTCGCTGGCGATCCTGCCATTGCGTGCGGCCAAAGCGCCGCACGACAACCCGACCGGCCTGGCGCCGGCGTTTGGCCTGCTGGTGCTGGCCTCGCCCGACGCGCAGCGTTTTGCCAGCACCATGGGCACCGACTTCCTGGCGCGCATTGCCGACCTGGCCAGCGCCGCGCTGTCGCCGCTGCGAGCGGACTGACCTTTATGGCGGCGGCCTCGTCCCCGGACCGCGAAGATGGCTGTCGGCGCGGCGCCCGACCGGCTATCCATGCCCCCGCGTTCAAGGATGCGCAAGCCGAGTCACTGATCGCCCGCTACCTCGACCACGTGCGCTTCGAGAAGCGCCTGGCCGAGCGCACGGTGACGCTGTACACGCTGGACCTGCAAAAACTCTGCGCCTGCGCCAGCGCCGCCGGTGCGCTGCTGACGCAGGTGCAGCCAGCGCACGTGCGTCGCTGGGTGGCGCAGATGCACGGCGGCGGGCGCAGTGGTCGTGGCATCGCGCTGATTCTGTCGGGCTGGCGCGGCTTCTACGTCTGGCTTGGCCGCCAGGGTTTGGTGCGGGGCAACCCAGTGGCTGACGTGCGCGCGCCCAAGGCGGCCAAACCCTTGCCCAAGGCGCTGAGCGTCGACGACGCCGTACGGCTGGCCAGTTTTCATGACGAATCGGATAACGCCTGGCTGGAGACGCGCGACGCAGCCATCGTCGAGCTGCTTTACGGCAGCGGCTTGCGCCTGGCCGAGATCGTCGGGCTGGACGTGCAGGCGGGGGCTGGCGCGCGCGGCTGGGTCGACCTGGCCGACGCCCAGGCGCACGTCCTCGGCAAGGGCAGCAAGCGGCGTGTGGTACCGGTGGGCGGTCCGGCGTTGCAGGCGCTGCAGCGCTGGCTGGCGGTGCGCGCCGCGGCACCGCGCCGCGCCCACGCGCCCACGATGGACGGCGCAGCGGCGCTGGAGCCGGCGTTGTTCATCGGCCGCGGCGGCACGCGCCTGTCGGCGCAGTCGGTCTGGAAGCGCTTGCGCGCGCGCAGTCGGCACGCCGGTTTGCCGGCGGCGGTCCATCCGCACGTGTTGCGTCACTCGTTTGCCAGCCATTTGTTGCAGTCCAGCAGCGACCTGCGCGGCGTACAGGAGCTGCTCGGTCACGCCAGCATCGGCACCACGCAGATATACACCCGGCTTGATTTTGCGCATCTGGCGAAAACCTACGACGCGGCGCACCCGCGCGCCCACCGCAAGCCGGGTGGGTCAAAATAGCGCATCTTTTTAATTTAACCATTGGGTGACCTATGCAAAAGCAAATCATCGTGCTGTTGGACAAAGGCGTTGAATTCACCTTCCACATCGCCGCTGGCACGGCACCGCTGGCGCACGATGCGGCGCGCGCCTGGCTGGACAAGCAGTTCACCGAACTTGACTGCGAGCCGCTGCGCGCCAGCGGCAAGGTGCTGACGGCCGACAAAATTCTGGTCGTCACGCAGGCCGCCGGCGCCCGGCTGCTTGGCGACGCCGCCTGGTCCGCCGATTACGCCGCCGCCGTCGGCTCGGCGCTGGGCAAGCCGACGATTCGCGTCGACGTGCCGGCGATGGCCATCACCTACTGAATGAAGTCGATCCGCCTGCGCCCGGGCAAAGAGCGCTCGCTGTTGCGCCGGCACCCGTGGCTGTTTGAGTCGGCCATCGCCCGCGGTGGTGCCGACGCCGGTGAGACGGTGCGCATCGAGTCGTCCGACGGGCAGTTTCTCGCCTGGGCGGCGTTCAGCCCGGCCTCCAAAATTCGTGCCCGCGCCTGGAGTTTTACTGAAAGCCAGCGCATTGATGCTGCGTTTTTCAAAGCAACTATCGAAGACGCAGTAAGGGCTAGAAGGCGATTTGATATTCAAAGCGACGGCGTGCGCCTGGTTCACGGCGAGGCCGACGGGCTGCCCGGGTTGATTGTTGACCGCTACGGCGACACGCTGGTGACGCAGTTCACCTCGGCCGGCGTCGAGCACTGGAAGAAGGTCATCGCCGACGCGCTGCTCGAGGTCACCGGGCTGAGCCGGCTGTACGAGCGCAGCGACACCAGCAGCCGCACGCTGGAGGGCCTGCCCGAAGTCAAAGGCTGGTTGCGCGGGCAGGGCAACGTCGACCTGCTGTTGAGCGAACACGACTGGCGCTTGCACGTCAATCTGGCCGACGGGCACAAGACCGGCTTTTACCTCGATCAGCGCGACAGCCGTCAGCGGTTTGCCGACTACGCGCGCCGCCTGCGTTGGGTGCGCGTGCTCAACTGCTACTGCTACACCGGCGGCTTCACCGTGGCGGCGCTGCACGGTGGCGCGGCGCACGTGACGTCGATTGACTCCTCAGGCCCGGCCTTGCAGGTGGCCGCAGCCAACGTCGCACTGAACGGTTTTGCGTCAGAACGAGCGACGTTCATGGACGCCGACGTCAACGCCTCGTTGCGCGCCTTTATCGCGCAAGGGCGCACCTTCGACGCCATCGTCCTGGACCCGCCCAAGTTTGCGCCCACCGCGGCGCACGCCGAACGCGCCGCGCGCGCTTACAAAGACATCAACCGGCTGGCCTTCAAACTGCTCGAACCCGGCGGCGTGTTGTTCACCTTTAGCTGTTCGGGCGGTATCGGCGTCGATTTGTTCCACAAGATCGTCGCCTCGGCGGGGTGCGACGCCGGCGTCGACGGGTTTATCCACGAGCGCCTGGGCGCCGCCCCCGACCACCCGATGACGATTCATTTTCCGGAGGGCGAGTACCTCAAGGGGCTTGTGGTGATGCGCAAACCAGGTTGAGTCGGTTGATCGTTAAACTCGACGGTTTTCCAGCAAAGTCTGTGCCATGTCGCTCATCCCCGCCACCATCGTCACCGGTTTCCTCGGCTCGGGCAAAACCACGCTCCTGAAACGTGTCCTGACCGAGGCGCACGGGCAAAAGATTGCCGTCATCGAGAACGAGTTTGGCGAGGAAAACATCGACAACGACATTCTGGTGACCGACTCCCAGGAGCAGATCATCCAGATGAGCAATGGCTGCATCTGCTGCACCATCCGCGAGGACTTGCGCGAAGCGCTGCAACTGCTGGCCGCCAAAAAGCGTAAAGGGTTGCTCGACTTTGACCGGGTCGTCATCGAGACCACCGGTGTCGCCGACCCGGGCCCGGTGGCGCAAACGTTTTTCATGGACGACGAGATCGCCGAGAGCTATCTGCTCGACTCGATCCTGACGCTGGTCGACGCCAAGCACGCCAACCAGCAGCTCGACACGCGCCAGGAGGCGCGCCGCCAAGTGGGGTTTGCCGACCAGATTTTCATCAGCAAGACCGACCTGATCAGCGCCGATGAAACAGCCGACCTGATGCACCGCCTCAAGCACATGAACCCGCGGGCGCCGCAAAAAGCAGTGCATTTTGGTGCGGTGGCGCTGGCGGACGTGTTTGATTTGCGTGGCTTCAACCTCAATACCAAGCTCGACATCGACCCCGATTTTCTGAAAGAAGACGCGGCGCCTCACGACCATGATCACGCGCCCGGTCACGAACACGGCGCCTGCGGCCACGACCACGCCAGCGGCGAGACTTGCGCGCAGCACCACCATCATCACCACCATCATCACGACGACGATGTCAAGAGTTTTGTCTTTCGCTCGGACCGTCCGTTCGACCCGGCCAAGCTTGAGGACTTTCTCGGCGCGGTCGTCAACATTTATGGCCCGCGCATGCTGCGCTACAAAGGTGTGCTGTACATGCAGGGCACCGATCGCAAAGTCATTTTTCAAGGCGTGCACCAGCTGATGGGCAGTGATCTGGGGCCGGCCTGGGGCAAGGATGAAAAACCCGGCAGCAAGATGGTCTTCATTGGCATTGATCTGCCGCAGGACATCTTTACGCAGGGGATGACGCAGGCGCTGGCCTGAACATTTTGTTACGCTAAAACGGGATCGATGATGTTCGTTTCGCTGCTGCAATTGATGGGTTTTCCGGCAACTAAACCGCTACACTCGCGCGCCGAAGAGAAAGCTGGGGTGCGCCAAGGCGCCTCCCAAGCGTCCGAACAACAGGAGCAACCCGCCAGGAGGGCGACCGTGAAATCTATTGCCAGCAAGTCAAAGAAGGCGCCCGTCAAGGCGACGTCCAGCGTCAAGGTGGTGAAGACAGTCAAGTCGGTCAAACCGGTCAAGGCCGCAAAGTCGGCGAAACCAGTCAAGCCAGGCAAGCCAGTCAAAGTGACCCGGGCCAGCCAGGTCGTGAAGTCAGCCAAGCCGGTCAAGACAGCCAAGCCGGCGGCCCCGGCCAAGTCGATCAAGGTCGCCGCCAAGGCGTCGGTCAAAGCGCCCGTTAAGGCGCCCGCTAAGGCGCCCGTTAAGGCGCTGGCGAAAACGTTACCGAAGACGCCGGTGAAGACGTCGCCCAAGGTGCCAGTCAAGGCGGCACCGGTGAAGTCGCCCGTCAAGACCCAGAGCAAAGCGGTGCCTGCGGTGCCAGCCAAGCCTATTTCCGCAACTATTTCAAAGAAGAAACCTGTACCCGTGACCCACGTCGTTGAACCGAAAAATACTGCTATCAAATCCGAAAAGATCGTCGCTGCAGAGGCCGCGGCCAATGCCGCGGGCGTACCCGTGCGCTCGACGCGCCCGTCGTCGCGTCTGGCCCAGCTGACGGTGCCGTCCATGGCCCAGGCGGTGGCATCCAACGCCGCCAAAGCCAGCTTTACGCAAAGGCCGTCGCCGACGCCGGTGCTGGTGCCGTTGGCATCGGCGGTCAAGAAAGACCCCAAGCTGGCCAATAACTGGAAGAAAAAGTCGGTTGACCAACTCAGCGATGAAGAAGTCATCGCCATGTCCGATCATGACTACATGAACGATGTGCAGATGGCTTTCTTCCGGCTGAAGCTGGTGAACCTGAAGAATGCCATCCTCAATAGCGCCGGTGAGACGACCGAGCATTTGCGCGAAGACACCGTGGTGGTTCCTGACCCGGCCGACCGGGCGACCATTGAAGAAGAGCACGCGCTGGAGTTGCGCACCCGCGACCGCGAGCGCAAGTTGTTGAAGAAAATAGAGCAGTCGATCGATCGCATCGACGCCGGTGATTACGGCTATTGCGACGAAACCGGTGAGCCCATCGGTGTGGCCCGACTGCTGGCCCGGCCGACGGCGACGCTGTCGCTGGAGGCACAGCAGCGCCGCGAGCTCAAGCAAAAAATGTTTGGCGACTGACGCGGCGCTATCTTGACGTTTCGGCGCACTTGACCCATGGTGACCAAAGACAATTCGCCGGGTTTGTTTGCCAGGGTGGCCAGTTTTGTGCGCAGCCCGGTCGCCGCCGGCGCTGACGAGCGGTTCACGCCGTCGCAGAACACCGAGAGCAGCGCCCAGACCATCAAGCGCGTGCTGGCGCGCAAGACGCACAACGACGCGGTGCGCAAGCGCGAGTTTGCCCAGTTGCGCAAGCTGCGCCAAGCCGGCTCGGACGAGGCCGGTGCGCTGATCGCGCGGGATTCTTTTTTTCTTGAGACCTCTGGCTTCTCGGTGCTCGACGAGAAGGCCAGCACGCTGAAGAAGATCGACGAGATCGAAGCGCAAATGTCCAAGCAGTGGTGGAAGAACCGCCAGCAAGGCGCCGCTGCATCCGCTGAGCCACCGGCCGCGCCGCAGCCAACGGTGTTGATGTCTGACGAAGACAATCAGTCAGAAGTCGAGACCCGCAATTCGTTTGCGGCGACGCTGCCCACCGACCTGAGCCTGGCCGGTGCGTCGCCGGTTGAGCCCGCTCGCCGCGTCGATCCGGCGCGCGTGCACCAATTCGAGTTGACCGGCAACAGCGCGTTCTCCAACTCAAAAATCGTCTCCATCGACATGGGGCAGGCGGCGACTGACCCGGTTCTGGAGGACGCGGCGGTGCGCTTTGCCAACGGCGACGACGCCGGTGCGGCCGCGGCGCTGCTGGAGGCGATGCGCGCCGCCAACGCCGACGCCGACGCGCGTGATGCCTGGGCGGCGGCGCTGTTTGACCTGTACCGCGGCACCGGCCAGCAAGACAGCTTTGACCGCTTCGCCCTGGAGTACGCGCAGCGCTTTGACCGCAGTGCACCAGTCTGGTTCTCGACGCCGCAGTTGTTGGGCGGTGGTCATGAGGGCGCGGGGGACGCCGGCGTGCCGGCGGGGCTGCGCGGGCCATGGACCTGCCCGCCGGTGTTGACGGCGGCGGCGGTGACGCAATTGCGCGCGGCACTGCGCGGCGGCGGTGCGCCGGTGCAGCTCGACTGGCGGGCCCTGAAGTCGATCGCCACCGACGCGCTGGTGCCGCTGGCGACCGTGCTGGCCCTGTGCTGTGAGCAGGCGCTGGTGCTGCAAGTGCAGGGCGAGGCGGTGCTGGGTGAGTTGTTGCGCGCACATACGCCGGTCGGCAATAGCCGGGTCGAGTCGGTGTGGTGGAAGCTGCGCCTGGACTGGCTGCGCATTCTCGGCCAGCAACCCGAATTCGAACTGGTGGCGATGGACTACTGCATCACCTTTGAGGTCTCGCCGCCCTCCTGGGTGGCGGCCAGGAGCCAGCGTCACGCGCTGCCGGCAACAGCCGTTCACATCGAGGCCATTGAGTTGCCCACGGGGTTTGACTCGGCGACGGCCGTCGCCTTGACCGGTGAACTGCAAGGCGACGTCAGCGCGACCTTGCGTGCCTTGTCGGCGCAGGCGCCGCGTGGCGCCGATGTGCAAGTCAGCTGCGAGCAGCTGATCCGGGTCGACTTTGCCGCCGCCGGCAGCATCCTGAACTGGACCAGCAACGCCAAAGCAGAGGGGCGGCAGATCGAATTTTTTCAGGCACCACGCTTGGTCGGTGCTTTTTTCAACCTAGTGGGTATCAACGAATACGCCCGGATTCTGGTGCGCGCCAACTGACAGGTATTGCGAGTGATGGAGCAATTTCACGGAACCACCATTGTCAGCGTGCGCCGCCAAACCGCCGCCGGCGTGCAGGTGGCCATTGGCGGTGACGGCCAGGTGACGCTGGGCAACATCGTCGTCAAGGGCACGGCGCGCAAGGTGCGCAAGCTGTACCACGGCAAGGTTCTGGCCGGCTTTGCCGGGGCCACCGCCGATGCCTTCACGCTGTTTGAGCGCTTCGAAGCCAAGCTTGAAAAGCACCAGGGCCACCTGACCCGCGCGGCCATTGAACTGACCAAAGACTGGCGCACCGACCGCGTGCTGCGCCGCCTGGAGGCGATGTTGGCGGTGGCTGATCTTGAGGCATCTCTGATCATCACCGGCAACGGCGACGTGCTCGAGCCCGAGAACGGTATCGTCGCCATTGGCTCGGGCGGCGCCTACGCGCAGGCGGCGGCGATGGCGCTGCTGGGCCATAGCGACTTGTCGGCCACCGAGGTGGTGCGTCGCTCGCTGGAGATTGCTGGCGAGATTTGCATCTACACCAACATGAATCACACGATCGAGACCTTGTGAAACAGTGCCGGTCAGACCTACCGCGGCACGCCGAGCATCTGACGCCGCGTCGAACACTCTGAAACATGTCATCCCTTACCCCTCAAGAAATCGTCGCTGAACTGGACAAGCACATCGTCGGCCAGCAGCAGGCCAAACGGGCGGTGGCCATCGCCCTGCGCAACCGCTGGCGGCGCCAGCAGGTCGACGCAGACCTGCGCGCCGAGATCACGCCGAAAAACATCCTGATGATTGGCCCCACCGGCGTTGGCAAGACCGAGATTGCCCGGCGCCTGGCGCGCCTGGCCGACGCGCCGTTCATCAAGGTTGAGGCGACCAAATTCACCGAAGTGGGCTACGTCGGCAAAGACGTCGACGCCATCATCCGCGACCTGGCCGACGTCGCCGTCAAGCAGACGCGCCAGGCCGAGACGCAGAAGGTGCGTCGCCGCGCCGAAGACGCTGCCGAAGACCGCGTGCTCGACATCCTCATTCCGCTGCCGCGACGCGAGTTCGGCGTCACCGAAGCCGACGAGCCCGAGAGCGCCGCGCGCCAGTCGTTTCGCAAGAAGTTGCGCGAAGGCCAGCTCGACGAGCGCGAGATCGAGGTTGACGTCGCCCAGGCGCCGGCGCACCTGGAAGTGATGGGGCCGGCGGGCATGGAAGAAATGACTGAACAGCTACGCACCATGTTCGGCCAGTTCAACCAGGGTAAAAAACAGTCGCGCAAGCTGCGCATCGCCGAGGCCCTGAAACTGTTGACCGACGAGGAAGCGGCCAAGCTGGTCAACGACGACGAGATCAAGACCCGGGCGCTGCAGATGCTCGAGCAAAACGGCATCGTCTTCATCGACGAGATCGACAAGGTCACGGCGCGCTCCGAGAGCAATGGCGCCGACGTGTCGCGCCAGGGCGTGCAGCGCGACCTGCTGCCGCTGGTGGAAGGCACCAGCGTGTCGACCAAGTACGGCACGGTCAAGACCGACCACATCCTGTTCATCGCCTCGGGGGCGTTTCACCTGAGCAAACCCAGCGACCTGATTCCCGAGTTGCAGGGGCGCTTGCCGATCCGCGTCGAGTTGCAGTCGCTGTCGGTCGCCGATTTCGTCGCCATCCTGACGCAAACGCACGCCTCGCTGGTCAAGCAGTACCAGGCGTTGCTGGCCACCGAACAGGTGACGCTGGCGTTCACTGACGCCGGTATCGAACGGCTGGCGCAGATTGCCTACGACGTCAACGAGCGCACCGAAAACATCGGCGCGCGCCGCTTGTCGACGGTCATGGAGCGGCTGCTCGAAGACATCAGCTTCAACGCCAGCGGCGCCAACGGTCAAACGCTGCACATCGACGCGGCCTACGTCGAGTCGCGGCTGGCTGAACTGAGTCAAAACGAAGACCTCAGCCGCTACATCCTGTAGCCCGGCGCAGACGCCGCCCGTGGTACATCAGGCGGGCCGTAAAAACTTCTAAAGCATCACTTTCAGAGCACTCTCTAAGTGCTTCATTTAGAACGACTTTTCGCCTCAAAATGGCTCAAAAATCGCGTCTAAGTCGTTGATTTCATTGTAAAAAATTGTGCGAAACGGGTTTGCAACGCGTGAATTTGCTGCTACAGTGCAAAAAAGTGCAAATTTGTGGTGAAAAGTGCTTTTCGACGGTCGAAACAGCGCCTTCACTGCAGGCAACAAGGGAATTCACGTGTTTCAAGGGGCCTCCTCATTAAGTCTCGATGCGAAAGGTCGGTTGTCGATACCGACCCGGCACCGCGACGTCTTGAGCGCCACGGCCACCGGTCAGCTGACCATCACCAAACACCCGCACGGCTGTCTGATGGTTTTTGCCCGCCCGGAGTGGGAAAAATTCCGCGAACGCATTGCCACGTTGCCGATGTCGGCGCAGTGGTGGAAGCGGATTTTTCTTGGCAACGCCATGGACGTTGAGATGGACGCCACCGGTCGTGTGCTGGTGTCGCCCGAACTGCGCGGCGCCGCTGGCCTCACCAAAGAAGCGGTGTTGCTCGGCATGGGCAGCTACTTCGAGTTGTGGGACAAGGCCACCTACGACGCGCAGGAAGCGCAGGCCATGCAGGGCGAAATGCCCGACGTCTTCAAAGACTTTGCGTTCTGAAGGCCAGCGGTGCAAAACGTATGGATCCACACCACCGTGCTGTTGAACGAGGCCGTCGACGCCTTGCTCGGTGCGCCGGTGGCTGATCGACCCGCGGTCTACGTTGACGCCACCTTCGGCCGCGGCGGCCACAGCCGCCTGATCCTCGCGCGCAGCGGCGCCCATGCTCGCTTGATTGCTTTCGACAAAGACCCGGAAGCGCTGGCCGCAGCGGCGCAGATCAGCGATGCGCGGTTCTCGATTCGCCACCAAGGTTTTCGCCATTTGTCCGAGTTGCCACCAGCCAGTGTCGCCGGCGTGCTGTTGGATCTGGGCATCAGCTCGCCGCAGGTCGACAACCCGGCACGCGGTTTTAGTTTCAAGGCCGACGGTCCGCTGGACATGCGCATGGATACGACGCGTGGCGCCAGCGTGGCCGAGTGGCTGGCCGGTGTCGATGTGGAAACCCTGACGGAGGTAATACGTGAATATGGCGAAGAACGGTTTGCTGGCCCCATTGCAAAGGCGATTGTTGCGCGCCGACAGGCTCGGGGCCCCCTTGGCACCACCGCTGAACTGGCCCAGCTCGTGGCTGACACGGTCAAAACCCGCGAGCCGGGCAAGGATCCTGCAACGCGCACATTTCAGGCTTTTCGGATTTTCATCAACGCCGAGCTTGAAGAGCTGCAACAAGCGCTAGCGGCGAGCCTGACGGTGCTGCAGCCCGGTGGCCGGCTGGTGGTGATCAGCTTTCATTCGCTGGAGGATCGCCTGGTCAAGCAGTTCATCGCCGGCCACTCCCGGGAGGTGTTCGACCGGCGCCGGCCGTTTGCGGCACCGCCGCCGCTGTGTCTGAAGGCATTGGGGCGCAGCAAACCCGGCGCCGCCGAAGTGGCCGCCAACCCGCGCGCGCGCAGCGCCGTCATGCGCGTGGCCGAGCGCACCGACGCCGCCTTGCCGGAGCGCGCATGAGCCGGCTAAACCTGTTTCTGCTGCTGACGCTGCTGGCCAGTGCCTTGTACCTGGTGAACGTGCAGTACGAGTCGCGCCGCCTGTACGCCGAGCTCGACCGTGCCCGCGCGCAGGCGCACAAGCTCGAAGTCGACAACGAGCGCCTGCAACTGGAAAAGCGCGCGCAGGCGACGTCGGCGCGCGTCGAGCAACTGGCCCGCACGCGCTTGCAGATGCACCCGGTCAACCCCGCCATTACCGTGTACGTGGCGCGCCCAGCGAGCGCAGCACCATGAGCCGCAGCATCGCCTACACCTCCAGTCCTTTGCTGGCCACTCCGACACCGGTGTGGCGCAGCAAGTTCATCGTCGGCGTTATGGCGCTGGCGTTCGTTGGCTTGATTGCGCGCGCGCTGTACATCCAGGTCATCGAAAACGAGTTTTTCCAGAAGCAGGGCGCCGTGCGTTACGGCCGCACGCTGACGCTGCCGGCCAACCGCGGGCGCATCCTCGACCGCAATGGCGTCGTGCTGGCCAGCAGTATTCCAGTGCCGAGCATCTGGGCGATTCCCGAGGATGTCGAGCGCGACCCGACGACGCTGAAGCGGCTGGCGACGCTGCTCGAACTGAGCGTGCCCGAGCTGAGCAAAAAGCTCGAGGACGAGGACAAGAGCTTCGTCTGGCTAAAGCGACAGGTCGACGAGGCGGTGGCCAAAAAAATCGACGCGTTGCACATCAAGGGCGTCTACCAGCGCAAGGAATACAAGCGCCAGTACCCCGACGGTGAAGCGTCGGCGCACGTCATCGGCTTTACCAACGTTGAAGACAAAGGCCAGGAAGGCGTCGAGCTGGCCTTCAACAAAATGCTCGCCGGGCGCGACGGCTCACGGCGTGTGATCAAGAACCGTATGGGCCAGGTGGTTGAAGACGTGGGCGAGCAGGTGGCGCCGGTCGATGGCCAGGACTTGCAGCTCAGCCTGGACAGCAAGGTACAGTTTTTTGCCTTCCAGACGCTCAAAGAAGCGGTGCTGCAGCACAAGGCCAAGGCCGGCGGCGTGGTCGTCATTGACGTGCAGACCGGCGAAGTGCTGGCGCTGGCCAATTACCCCAGCTACACGCCTGACAAGCGGCGCAACCTCAGCGGCGAGCAGCTGCGCAACCGCGCCTTGACCGACAGCTTCGAGCCGGGCTCGACGATGAAGCCGTTTGTCATTGCCCAGGCACTCAACAACGGGCGCGTCACGCCGCAAACGACCATCCAGACCGCGCCGGGGCGCCTGACCATTGGTAGCGCCACCATCAGCGACTCGCACGCGCGAGGCTTGCTCAGCGTCACCGAGGTGATTCAGAAGTCGAGCAACATCGGCACCGCCAAGATCGCCCTGCAGATGCCGGCGCGTGAGCTCTGGGAAATGTATAGCAACGTCGGCTTCGGGCAGAAACCGCAGGTGCCGTTTCCCGGCGCCGTCAGCGGCCGGCTACGGCCTTATAAAAGCTGGCGGCCGATCGAGCAGGCGACGATGAGCTACGGCTACGGTGTCTCGGTCAGCCTGCTGCAACTGGCCCACGCCTACACCATCTTTGGCCGCGACGGCGACCTGGTGCCGTTGTCGATGCTCAAGGTGGCGCAGCCGATGGTTGGCAGCCCGGTGATCCAGAGCCAGGCGGCGCACGACGTGCGCGCCATGCTGCATCTGGTCACTGGGCCGGGCGGCACGGCACCCAAGGCGCAGACCGTAGGCTATTCGGTGGGTGGCAAGACCGGCACCGCGCGCAAGCAGGAAGGCCGCGGTTACGCGGGCAAAAAGTACCGCGGCGTCTTTACCGGCCTGGCGCCGATCGATGCGCCGCGCATCGTCGTTGCGGTGATGATTGACGAGCCCAGCAACGGCCAGTATTACGGTGGTGACGTCGCCGCGCCGGTGTTCAGCAAAACGGTGCAACAAACCTTGCGCGTGCTCGGTGTCGCGCCAGACATGTCGGTCGTGCCCAAAGTTGTCACCGACGCGGTGGAGGAAAGTTTCTGATGCTGCAACTGCACACGCCGCTGGACGCCGCCCGCTGGTTGCACGACCGGGTGACAGGCACGCTGCGTACCGACAGCCGCCGTGTGCGCCCGGGCGACGGCTTTCTGGCCTGGCCCGGTGCCGCCACCGACGCGCGCGCCCATGTGGCCAGCGCGCTGGCCGCAGGCGCAGCGGCTTGCCTGGTTGAACATCAGGGTGCGGCGCAATTTGCGCTCGAAGACGCGCGCGTGGCCGGCTTTGCCGGATTGAAGGCCGCCAGCGGGCTCGTCGCCAGTGACTACTTTGGCGACCCCAGTCAGCGGCTCAAGGTGGTGGCCATCACCGGCACCAATGGCAAAACGTCGAGCAGTTGGTGGGTGGCACAAGCGCTCTCAAATTTAAAGCAGGTCGCGCCCATTCCATGCGGGGTTGTTGGCACTTTGGGCATTGGAATGGCGCCGCAACTCGAGGTCACGGGCTTGACCACGCCCGACCCGGTGGCGTTGCAGGCGGCGTTTGCCGACTTTGTTGCCGATGGCGTGCAAGCGTGTGCCGTGGAAGCGTCGTCGATTGGGCTGCAAGAGCGCCGCATGGACGGCACGCAGATTCACACCGCTGTCTTTACCAATTTGACGCAAGACCATCTCGACTACCACGGTGACATGGCGGCCTACGGCGCGGCCAAGGCCGCGTTGTTTGCCTGGCCCGGTCTGCGCGCCGCGGTGATCAACGTCGATGACCCGTTTGGTGCGACGCTGGCGGCAGATTTGGCGCAGCGCCAGCAACTTGATCTTTGGACGGTGTCGATGCGGCCCGGTCGCGGCGATGGCGCGCGCCTGCAAGTGCACGACGTCGACCACACCAGCAGCGGCGTGCGCTTTACGGTGGTCGAGGGCGACGCGCGCCACGCCCTGGTGACACAGCTGATTGGCGACTACAACGTCAGCAACCTGCTTTGCGTGCTGGCGGCCATGCGCACGCTGGGCGTGCCCTTGGGCGCGGCGGTGCAGGCGTGCAGCACGCTGTCGCCGGTGCCCGGGCGCATGGAGTGCGTCAGCGCGCCGGGCCAGCCACTGGTGGCGGTTGATTACGCGCACACGCCCGACGCCCTGGCCCAGGCGCTGGCGGCGCTGCAACCGCTGGCGACGCAACGCGGTGGCCGCCTGTGGTGTGTCTTTGGCTGCGGCGGCGACCGCGACAACGGCAAGCGCCCGCTGATGGGCGCGGTGGCGGCGCGGCTGGCCGAGCGCGTGCTGGTGACCAGCGACAACCCGCGCAGCGAGTCGATGGACGCCATCATCAGCCAGATACTGCTTGGCTTGGAGGGCGTTGCCGGCGTGATGGTCGAGCCCGATCGGGCGCGCGCGATTGGCCAGGCGATCGACGCGGCCGCGCCCAACGACGTTTTGTTGCTGGCCGGCAAAGGGCACGAGGACTACCAGGAAATCAACGGTCGGCGCCAGCCGTTCTCCGACGTCGCGCAGGTGCGCCAGGCGCTGGCGCGCCGCGCCGCCCGCGGCGCCGTCACGCCGGCGCTGCTGACGCTGGAGCAGGTGGCCGGCTGGCTCGACCCGGTGCTGGCACGCGTTGGCGACGGCGCACCGCTGGCCATTGCCCGGGTGCACACCGACTCGCGCTCGATCGCGCCGGGGGACTTGTTCGTCGCCTTGCGCGGCGAGCATTTTGACGCTAACGACTTTCTCGCCGACGCGCGCAGCCGCGGCGCCGTCGCCGCCGTTTGCCAGGGTGACGACGCGGCCGACCGGCTGGCGCGGGCGCAGCTGCCGGGGCTGGTGGTGACCGACGCCCGGCGCGCGCTGGCGCAAATCGCCACGCACTATCGCGGGCAACTGACCGTGCCGCTGATCGCCGTGACCGGCAGCAACGGCAAGACCACGGTGACCCAGATGCTGGCGTCGGTGTTGCAGGCGCATTTGGCCGACGCGGCGCTGGCCACGCAAGGCAATCTCAACAACGACATCGGCGTGCCGCAGACCGTGCTGCGCCTGCGCCCGACGCATCGCCTGGCGGTGGTCGAACTGGGTATGAATCATCCGGGTGAGATTGCCGCGTTGGCCGCTGTTGCCCAGCCCACCGTGGCGCTGGTCAACAACGCCCAGCGCGAGCATCTGGAGTTCATGCAGACCGTAGCGGCGGTGGCGCGCGAGAACGGCGCGGTGATCGCCGCTTTGCCGGCGCACGGCGTCGCCGTTTTCCCGGCCGACGACGCCTACAGTGCGTTGTGGGCCGAGCTGGCCGGCGCGCGGCGCGTGCTGCGCTTTGCCGCCAGCGCTGGCGCCGGCGCCGACGTCTTTGCCACGCAGGCCGTGTGGCGCGACTCCGCCTGGCAGGTACAAGCCAGCACGCCGGCGGGGCCGCTCGACTTTGCGCTGCATATTGCCGGTGCGCACAACGTCAAGAACGCCCTGGCGGCGCTGGCCTGTGCGCTGGCCGCCGGCGTGCCGCTGGCGACGATCGCCCAGGGCCTGGCGGCGTTCGTGCCGGTCAAGGGGCGTAGCCGCGCGCTGCAGGTGCGTTGGGCGGGCAAAACCCTGACGCTGGTCGACGACACCTACAACGCCAACCCCGACTCGGTGCGCGCCGCCATCGACGTGCTGGCGGACTTGCCGGGACCGCGTCTGCTGGTGCTTGGCGACATGGGCGAAGTCGGCGATCAGGGGCCGCAGTTTCACGCAGAGGCGCTCCGCTATGCACAGCAAAAAAATATAGAAAAAGTGCTTGTATCCGGTGTTGCATGCAGGCAAGCAGCTATTGATTTTGCAGCAGTACGGGCCTACGCCGAAGTCGCTGATTTGCAGCGGGCGGTGTGCGCCGAGCTGGCCCAGGTGGCCAGTGTGCTGGTCAAAGGGTCGCGCTTCATGAAGATGGAGCGGGTGGTGCAGGCGATTGAAAGCAACGGGGAGGTGGCATGCTGATCTGGTTGGCCCAGTGGTTACAGACCGTGTCGCCCGATCTGGGTTTCTTGCGCATCTTCCAGTACCAGACGTTTCGCGCGGTGATGGCGGCGCTGACCGCCTTGGTGATGGGACTGGCCGCCGGCCCGTGGGTGATTCGCCGGCTCACCGCGCTGAAGATCGGCCAACCGATTCGCGGCTACGGCATGGACACGCACCAGGTCAAGCGCGGGACACCGACCATGGGCGGTGTGCTGATTTTGCTGTGCATCGCCGTCTCGACGTTGCTGTGGTTCGACTGGAGCAACCGCTTCGTCTGGATCGTCCTGCTGGTGACGCTGGGTTTTGGCGCCATCGGCTGGTCCGACGACTGGCGCAAGGTCGTCAACAAAGACCCCGAAGGCATGCCCTCGCGCGAGAAATACCTGTGGCAGTCGCTGATCGGGCTGGCGGCGGCCTTGTACCTGGTGTTCAGCATTTCAGAGAACACCAACTACCGCGTGCTCGAACTGTTCTTTACTTGGGTGCAGTCGGGCTTTGATCTGAGTCTGCCGCCCAAGGCCGGGCTGATGGTGCCGTTTTTCAAGGAGATCAGCTACCCGTTGGGCGTGCTCGGCTTTGTCGTCCTGAGCTACCTGGTGATCGTTGGTTCGAGCAACGCCGTCAACCTGACCGACGGTCTGGACGGTCTGGCCATCATGCCGGTGGTGATGGTTGGCGCCTGCCTGGGCATTTTTGCCTACGTCACCGGCAACACGGTATTCGCCCGCTATCTGCTGTTGCCGCACATCGCCGGCGCGGGCGAGCTGCTGATTTTTTGTGCTGCCATGAGCGGCGCCGGTCTGGCGTTTCTGTGGTTCAACACACACCCAGCGCAAGTCTTCATGGGCGACGTTGGCGCGTTGGCCTTGGGTGGTGCCCTGGGCACCATCGCCGTCATCGTGCGCCAGGAGATCGTGTTGGCGATCATGGGCGGCGTCTTCGTGGCCGAGGCGCTGTCGGTGATGTTGCAGGTGACCTACTTCAAGTCGACCAAGAAACTCACCGGTATCGGCCAGCGCATTCTGAAGATGGCGCCGCTGCACCACCATTTTGAAAAGAGTGGCTGGACCGAAACGCAAGTCGTCGTGCGTTTCTGGATCGTCACCATGCTGTTGTGCCTGATCGGCCTGTCCACCCTGAAGCTGCGCTAACCATGAACGCCTTGCAAGACCAACACGTGCTGATTCTGGGGCTGGGCGCCTCGGGTCTGGCGATGGTGCGCTGGTGCCTGCGCTGCGGCGCCCGCGTCAGCGTCGCCGATACGCGCAGCGCGCCACCGCAATTGGCTCAACTGCAGGCGCTGGCGCCGGCGCCACGCTTCATCGGTGGCTTCTTCGATGCGGAACTGGTGCAGGGCAGCGACGTGCGCGCCGTATTCAAAAGTCCGGGCCTGAGCCCGGCAGAGACGGCGTCGGTCGTTGACGCGGCCGGCGCCCAGGGTCTGTGGGTCAGCGGCGAGCTGGGCCTGTTTGCCCAGGCGCTGGCCCAGCTCAAGGCGCAGCGCGGCTACGCGCCCAAGGTGTTGGCGGTGACCGGCACCAATGGCAAGACGACCGTGACGTCGCTGACCGGTAAACTGGTCGAGCGTGCCGGCAAGTCGGTGGCAGTGGCCGGCAACATCGGCCCGACCTTGCTCGATACGCTGGCGCAGGCGCTCGATGCCGAGGCGCTGCCCGAGGTCTGGGTGCTGGAGCTGTCGAGTTTTCAGCTCGACGGCGCCGTCGGCTTCGAGCCGACTGCGGCGACGGTGCTCAACGTCACGCAAGATCACCTTGACTGGCACGGCAGTATGGCCGCCTACGTGCAAGCCAAGAGCCGGGTGTTCGGCCAGAGCGCGCTGATGGTGCTCAACCGCGACGACGAGACGGTGATGGAAATGTTGCCGCCACCGGTGCGCGTCAAGCTTCAAAGACCGCAGCAACGCGACTGCATTCTGTTTGGCAGCGACGCGCCGAAACGTCCGGGCGACTTTGGCATCGAGACGGTCAACGGCATGAGTTGGCTGGTGCGCGCGCAAGAAGCCGACGAAACGCGCCGCCGGCGTAGCGAACTGGTGGACGAACTGTTTATCCAGCGCCTGCTGCCGGCCGACGCGCTGCGCATCCGCGGTCGGCACAACGCCGCCAACGCCCTGGCGGCGCTGGCGCTGGCCAGCGCCGCCGGTTGCCCGCTGGCGCCGATGCTCTACGGCTTGCGCGACTACCGCGGCGAACCGCACCGCGTGCAACCGATCGGCTGCGTCACCGGCGTCGAGTACTTCGACGACAGCAAGGGCACCAATGTTGGCGCCACCGCGGCGGCGCTGCTCGGCCTGGGCGCCGATCGCCGCGTCGTGGTGATCCTCGGCGGCGAGGGCAAGGGCCAGGACTTTGGTCCGTTGGCCGAGCCGGTGCGCCGCTTCGTGCGCGCCGTCGTGCTGATGGGCCGC
>JBBIGT010000019.1:0-23300 GCA_037447395.1 Comamonadaceae bacterium
TGCTCAAGGCGTTTGCCATGATCCTGTTGGGGTTGCTGCTGGGATTGGTCGGAACCGACGTCAATTCGGGCATTGCACGCTACAGTTTTGATATCCCTGAGCTGAGCGACGGCATTGGCTTCATCGTTATTGCCATGGGAATTTTTGGCTATGGCGAAATTATCAGCAACCTGAGCCACCCCGACGGCAAGCGCGAAGTGTTCACTGCCAATGTGCACGGGCTGATGCCCAGTCGCACTGACTTCAAACGCATGTTGCCGGCCATTTTGCGTGGCACCGGGCTGGGTTCGGTGCTGGGTATTTTGCCCGGCGGCGGCGCAGTGATGGCGGCGTTTGCGGCCTATACCGTCGAAAAAAAGACCAAGCTGCAGCGCGGTGAAGTGCCATTCGGCGAGGGCAATATCCGCGGCGTGGCCGCCCCCGAGGCGGCCAACAACGCGGCCGCGCAAACCTCGTTCATCCCGCTGCTGACGCTGGGCATTCCGCCCAACGCGGTGATGGCGCTCATGGTGGGGGCGATGACGATTCACAACATCCAGCCCGGCCCGCAGGTGATGAGCAGCAACCCCGAGCTGTTCTGGGGGCTGGTTGCGTCGATGTGGATCGGCAACGCCATGCTGGTGGTGCTGAACCTGCCGCTGATCGGCATCTGGATCAAGCTGCTGAGCGTGCCGTATCGCTGGCTGTTTCCGGCCATCGTGCTGTTCTGCGCCATTGGCGTGTACAGCACCAACAACAACACCTGGGACATCTGGATGGTCGGCCTGTTTGGCGTGATTGGTTACGTGTTCATCAAGCTCGGCATGGAACCCGCACCATTGCTGCTGGGCTTTATCCTCGGGCCGATGATGGAAGAAAACCTGCGCCGCGCCTTGCTGCTCTCGCGCGGCGACTGGAGCGTGTTCGTCACCCGGCCATTGTCTGCAGGTTTGTTGCTGGCGGCGCTGGCCCTGCTGGCGCTGGTATTGCTGCCAGCGATTCGCAAGACCCGCGATTTGGCGTTTGTCGAGGACTGAGCGGGCCCGGTGTTGGACAAGGAGACGATCGATGGATCTGGGAATTGCTGGTAAATGGGCTCTGGTGTGTGGCGCCAGCCGTGGCTTGGGTCTGGGCTGTGCGCGCGCCCTGGCAGGCGAAGGTGTGAATGTGCTGATGGTGGCCCGTGGCCTCGGTGCATTGCGCCAGTCTGCTTCACTTATTGAAGCTGATTCGGCAGTAAATACGGGCGCTACAGTGCAATTTGTTGCTGCAGACATTACGACCGAAGCGGGTCGGGCGGCGGTGTTTGCCCGGCGCGCGGACTTCGACATCGTCGTCACAAACGCGGGCGGGCCACCAGCGGGGAACTTTCGCGACTGGACGCGTGCTGACTGGTTTGCCGCGGTTGACGCCAACATGCTCACGCCGATCGAACTGATCAAGGCCACCGTTGACGGCATGGCCGCGCGCGGCTTTGGCCGCATCGTCAACATCACCTCCAGCGCGGTCAAGGCGCCGATCGACATTCTGGGCTTGAGCAACGGCGCACGCAGCGGTTTGACGGGTTTTGTTGCTGGTACCGCGCGCAGCAGCCTGGCCGCCAACGGCGTCACCATCAACAACCTGTTGCCCGGCGCGTTTGCCACCGACCGGCTGCGCGCGGTGATGCAGACCGCCGCCGACAAGGCGGGCAAGTCGCTGGACGTGGTCAGCGATGCGCGTCGCCAAACCATTCCCGCGCGCCGCTTTGGCCAGCCCGACGAATTTGGCGCGATCTGCGCGTTCTTGTGCAGCCAGCAGGCGGGCTACATCAACGGGCAAAATATCCTGGCCGACGGCGGAGCGTATCCGGGGACGTTTTAGGCTGTGACCCCACAGTAGCCCATTTCATTCAAAGGAGTTTTTCATGGTCAATTTTCAGATTCTTCAAACCGCACGACAGTTTGCCAAGGCGTGCGTCGTCACTGCCGCACTGACCGCGGGCATGGCGCACGCGCAGACCGGCCCGGTCAAACTGATGGTTGGTTTTCCGCCCGGCGGCGGCAGTGACGCGATTGCCCGCATCCTGGCCGACAAACTCAAGGACCCGCTGGGTGTGGCGGTGCTGGTGGAAAACAAGGCCGGCGCCGGTGGCCAGCTGGCGGCGCAGGCGCTCAAGGCCGCGGCGCCCGACGGCAACACGCTGTTTTTGTCGCACGACCACACCATCACGATCTTGCCGCTGGTGCTGAAGAATCCCGGCTACGACAGTCACCGCGACTTTGTCGCGGTGGCTGGTTTCGCCACCTTTGTCAACGGTCTGGCGGTGTCGGGCGGCACACCGGCCAAGACCATGGGTGAGTACATCACCTGGGTGCAAACGCAGGGCAAAGGGCAGGGTACCGTCGGCGTGCCGGCGCCCGCGTCGGTGCCCGAATTTCTGGTCAAGGTGATCGGCCAGAAATACAAGCTTGACCTGCAGGCCGCGCCGTACCGCGGCAGCGCGCCGATGATGGCCGACATGCTGGGCAACCAGATCGCCGCGGGCGTCGGCTCGGTGCCCGATTTCATCGAGAACCAAAAGGCCGGCAAGATCCGCATGGTTGCCGTCATCGGCAGCAAGCGCCAGGCGGCTCTGCCCGACGTGCCAACGTTTGCCGAGCTGGGTCTGAGCGGCTTCGAAGACCTGCCGTACTACGGCGTTTTTGCGCCCAAGGGCACGCCGCAGGCCACGCTGGACAAGCTCTCGGGCGCGCTGGCCAAGGTGGTTGCTTTGCCCGACGTGCACCAGCGCCTGACCGCCATGGGTCTGACGGTGGGCTACATGACCGGCGCACAACTGGCCGAGCGTGAAGCGGCTTACGCCAAGACCTGGGCGCGCATCATCAAAGACAGCGGTTTCAAGGCGCAATAAAGCGGGCTGGTGGCGTGCCTGGCAGGCGTCAACGGCGTGACGAAACGACGATGCCGCCGACGATCATGACAAACGCCACCGCGTGGTACAGGTGCGGCGCCTCGCCCAGGAACAGGCTCGACAAGACGGCCGTGAACAGCGGCGTCAGGTTGATGAAAAACCCGGCCACGGCCGGCCCGGCGCGCGCCACGCCGGCGCCCCAGGCGCGGTAGGCCAGCAGCGCCGGGCAGACGGCGATGAAGATCAATGCGGCGACCGTCGCCCAACTGGGCGTGAAGCGGCCCAGGCCCAGCGCCCACTCGGCGCCCGCGAACACACCCGACCAGCCCAAGCCAAAAAAGATTTGCGCCAGCAGGAACGCTGCCCAGTTGGCGCGGATGCTGCTGGGCTCAGACGTTGGGTGCACCAGCATCCAGCTGTACAGCGCCCAGCCGGCCGAGGCCAGCAACATGTAGACGTCGCCCGGTACAAGGCGCACTTGCAGCAACACGTCGATTTGCCCCCGGGCGAGCACCACCAACACGCCGGCAATCGACAGCGCGGCGCCAAGCCACTGCTTGAGCGAAATCGGCTTGGCAAAAAACAAACGTCCAATCAGCAGCATGAATACCGGCGTGATCGAGCCAACCAGCGTCACGTTGATCGGACCGGAGGTGTTGAGCGACAAATACAGCAACGCGTTGTAGCCGCCAATGGCCAGCAGCGCCAGTGCGACAAAGCGTCGCGCGCTGCGCCATAACGGGCTGCCGGGGTTCAGCACTGGCGCGGCCAGCGGCAGCAACAGGACAAAGGCAATGCTCCAGCGCAAGAAGTTCAGCGTCATCGGTGACACCGCGTCGGCGACCACCCGACCGACCACGGCGTTGCCGGCCCACAGCAGCGGCGGCAGGGTCAACAGCAGGGCGGCCGTTGGGGTGACGTGCGGTTGGCTCAAACCTCGGCCCCAGACAGGCCGAGCAGCCGTTCAAAGTCGGCCAGCGGTGTTGGCCGGCCAAACAGGTAGCCTTGATACAGCGTGCAGCCATTGGCGGCCAGGAAGATCTCTTGCTCGCGTGTCTCGACCCCTTCGGCGATGACCTCGAGTGACAGGTTGCGCGCCATGCCGATGATGGTCTGCACGATCATGCCGTCGCTGGGACTGACGCCGATGTTGCGCACGAACGACTGGTCGATCTTCAGTTGGTCCAGCGGCAACTGCGTCAGGTAGCTCAGCGACGACTGGCCAGTGCCAAAGTCGTCCATTGAAAAACGCACGCCCAAGGCACGCACCGCCGTCATTTTGGCCACGGTGTCGCGCACGTCTTCGAGCACCAGCGACTCGGTCAGCTCCAGCTTCAGGCCAGCGGGCGTGATGCCCGATTCGACAATAGCGGCGCGCACCACGTCGACAAAATCGACCTGGCGGAACTGCCTGGCGCTGACGTTGACGGCCAGTTGCAGTTGCGCCGACTGTGGCGCGCTTTGCCAGCGCTTGAGCTGGCTGCAGGCGCTGCGTAGCACCCACAAACCGATTTGGTTGATCAGGTCGCTTTCTTCGGCGATTGGGATGAACTCGAACGGCGGCACCAGGCCGCGCCGCGGGTGTTGCCAGCGGATCAGCACCTCGGCGCCGATGACGCCGCCGCCACTGATCATCTGCGGCTGAAAGTACAAGACGAACTGCTGCTGCTCGATGGCCTGGCGCAAGTCGGCTTCGAGCTGCGAGTGCGCACTGATGGTGGCCTGCATTTGCGGGTCGAAAAAACACAGCGTGTTGCGTCCCTGGGCCTTGGACTGGTACATGGCAATGTCGGCCTGCTTGAGCAGCTCCGCTGAGGTCAATGTCAACGGTCCGCCAAACAGTGCGGCGCCGACGCTGGCGCTGGTCTTGAAACTTTGCCCGCCGGCAACAAACGGCAGACTCAGTGCCGCCAGAATCTTCTCGCCGACGCGCCGCGCCAGGTCGGCCGACTCGAGCTCGCTGTCGGCCAGGTTTTCCAGCAGGACGACAAATTCGTCGCCGCCGAAGCGCGCCACGGTGTCGGTCTCACGCACGCTTTGCTGCAGCCGCGCCGCCACCTGTTTGAGCAACAGGTCGCCGGTGTCGTGACCGAGCGTGTCGTTGATCGTCTTGAAGTTGTCCAGGTCCATGAACAGCAGCGCGCCGAGCTGCTTGCTGCGCGCCGCGGCGGTCATGGCGTGGCCGAGCCGGTCGATCAGCAGCAGCCGGTTGGGCAGGTGTGTCAGATAGTCGTAAAAGGCCAGTTGCTCGACGTCGGCCTTGGACTTCTTGATGTCTTGGCGCGCCTGCGCCAGGCGTGCCCAGTACCAACCGGCCAGCACACCGGCGGCGCAAACCATCAGGCCAAAGAGGGCGGCCACGCCGATGATGAACCGCCGGTCGTTCTGCCACTTGGCCAGCGTTGCGTCGACTGGAATGCTGGCCACCACCAGCACGTCGTCGTAAAGCACCGGTTGCGCCACCACCAGGGCGTCCTTTTGGCTGAGCCGGGCGGGCAACCGGCGGGCGACGCCGGCGGTGCCTTTGTCCAGGGCCAGTGGCAGCCGTTGCCCAATCAGGCGGTCCAGCACCGGGTCGCTGGTCAGGAGCGTGCCGTCGTGACGCTCGAGGGTGACTTCCAGCCCGCCAATATCGGCGCCTTGTACCAGAATGGTGTTGATGTGCATCATCAGCACTTCGGCCACCGCCAGGCGTTTGCTGCCGTCACCCAGCTTGACCTGGCGTACCAAAAAAATCACCCGCTCGGCGTCGCTGGCGGCTTGTTGCGGCGCGCTGATGGTCATCGCGGCAATGTTTGCCCGCAGCGCCCGTTGCAACAGGTCGGCGGGCAAGTCAAGCCGGGTGTTGCTGGTCACTTTGGACGACGACGCCAGCACCTGCGCGTGCTCGTCGACCAGGGCCAGCCGGCGCAGCATCAGGTTGCGTCGCACGATGGTGCGCATGACACGGCTGAGTGCCGCGCGGTCGATGGCGTCGGGCTGCAGCATGCTCAAGGTTTGCGTCTCGTCCAGGCTGGCCAGCAGCACGTCCATGTCGACCAGGCTGCGGTTGAGTGCGGCCACCGCACCAGTAGCAAAGCGGCTGGCCTGCAGTGAGCTGTCGGCGATGGCCTTGTCGCGCAGTTGCAGCGTCAGCGCCGCGGCGATCAGAGCGATCGTCAGCAGGAACGCGCCGACGACGGCGGTGACGATCCAGACGATGCGGCTATGGGCGATGCGAATCATGGCGTCGCCTTGATGGCAATGCCCGTGACCGGGGCGATGTTCTGGCGCCAGAAGTCGACACAGTCAGCGCCGCAGCGCGCCAGCCAGCGCGGCAACACGGTTTGCGTGAAGATGGTTTTGCGCAGTTGTTCGTCGGCGGCGCTCAGGGCGACCTGCGTCATCCGCCCCAGGCTGGCGTTGCGGCAGTCGCCGGAACCGGCGTTGCAGGCCAGACCCTTGACGGTTTCGCGTTCGCTCTCGGCCCAGATGGTCGCCTCCAGTTTGGGAAGTTCCTGGCTCAACAGCGCTTTCAGGTCGGGCGGCAGATTGTCCCAAGCGGTTTTGTTGGCGGCAAAGAAGGCCACCCCCCAGTTCAGCGCCAGCGTGTGGATGTGGCTGGTGACCTGATGCAGGCCCAGGGTGTTGCCGGACATGGTGCCGGTGACGGCGCAGTCGACGTTGCCCGACTGGAGGTTGGCCATGATCTGGCCAAAGCTGGTGATCACCGGGACGGCGCCCAGGGCGCCAAAAAAATCGGCCTGCGTCGTCGATGAAACGCGGATGCGCCGGCCCTTGAGGTCGCCCAGCGCGGCAAACGGGTTCTTGCAAAACACCACTTGCGCCGGGTAAATGTAGATCGCCAGCAGGTGGATGTTGTGATCGGTGCGCAGATGGTATTCGAGGTAATTGCGCGACGCGCCGACGACCCGGCGGATGCTGGCGATGTCGGGGTTGAGTCCGGCCAGGTCAATGGCCGTGTAACGCGGGTGCGAGGTCTGCATCGAGCTGATCAGCGTAGTGCCAAACGGCACGACGCCGAGCTCCAGCAAGCGCAGCATGTCGCCGCCGGGGACACCGGCACGGTCAAAGGGGACGATTTCAGCGCTGTACTTGCCGGCGCTCAAGCGCGCCAGCTCGTGGCTCCAGAACGGCTCTTCGTTTTTGCTGTACTGGTGCAGGCCGGCCAGACCGCCGACGACACGCATCGTCAATTGCGGCGCGGGCACGGGCGTGGCGGGGGCGGCAAAACCCGCAGCAGACCAGAAGCTGCCAGCCAGCAGCAGCCAACCCAAACACGTCAGGCGAAGCATCAGACGGAAATTCGTTTCGTTCATAGCGGCCAGGGACAAGGGCAAATGATTCTCGCAGCAAAACGCGCCCGTCGTTTTCGTGGCAACATCAAAAAGTAACCACTTTAGAGAAGCCCATCATGGCAAAACAAACGTCACGCGCCATCCGCATCGACCAGCACGGTGGCCCGGAACAACTCAAGCTGGTGCAAGTGAGCGTCGGCGACCCCGGCCCGGGGCAGGTGCGCATCCGCCACCGTGCCGTCGGCCTGAACTTTATCGACGTCTACCAGCGCAGCGGCCTGTACCCCATGCAATTGCCGGTGCAGCTGGGCATGGAAGCCGCTGGCGTGATCGAGGCGGTGGGCGCCGGCGTGACGCACCTGTGCGTTGGCGACCGGGCCGCCTACGCCAGCCAGCCGCCGGGCAGTTATTGTGATTTGCGCGTCATGCCGGCGCAATGCGTCTGCCGCCTGCCGGCGGACATTTCGTTTGAAACGGGCGCGGCGATGATGCTCAAGGGCCTGACGGCGCAGTACCTGCTCAAGCGCACACAGCCGCAGGGTGGCCTGCAGGCGGGCGACTTTGTGCTGTTTCACGCCGCGGCCGGGGGGGTCGGACTGATCGCCTGCCAATGGGCCCGGGCCCTGGGGCTGCAGTTGATCGGCACCGCAGGTTCTGATGAAAAATGTGCTCTAGCCCTTGCCAATGGGGCGGCGCATGCTATCAATTATGCGAAAGAGGATTTTCTGGCGCGGGTCAAGGACATCACCGGCGGCCGTGGCGTCAAGGTGGTTTATGACTCGGTCGGCAAAGACACCTGGGACAAATCGCTCGACTGCCTGGCGCCGTTTGGTTTGATGGCCAGCTTTGGCAACGCCTCGGGTCCGGTGCCGGCGTTTGCCCCGGGCATCCTCGGCCCCAAGGGGTCGATCTACGTCACGCGGCAGACGCTGTTCACCCACATTGCCACGCGCGAGAGCACGCAGGCGATGGCCGACGAGCTGTTTGCCGTCGTCACCAGTGGCCAGGTCAAGATTCACATTGCCCAGCGCTACAAGATCGAAGACGTGCAGCAGGCGCACCGCGATCTGGAGGCGCGCAAGACCACGGGCTGCACGGTGCTGACGCTTTGATTGTTGGTAGCAAAGAGGATCGTGCCTGTGGTGCGTAGTTTGGCGCAATGCGCCGGAGACCTTTTATAGGGATTGTCCAAGAATCGTATGCCCGTGGTTCGATATGACCGTTCGATCTCGCTTTTGCTCGATACGCTGACCGGCCAAAGCGAATGCGGTTTTAAGGTGTAAACAGGCGTGAACTCAGGGTTGCGGCGTGCTCGCTGACTGTCAGCCTGCGCTTCATACACCGCTCATCGGTCGTATATCTCAATCGCATTTGACTGTCGGAATTATTTACAAATATCCGAACTTTGACTTCTTTGATTGATCTAAATCATTGATTTATCATCATTTCAAGAATATGGCTTAAAAATTGCTTAGGTTTCGCCGAGTCCACGTTGCCTTGTTTGCATGATCGCTTAGGGAGCAAGTTTCAGTCGCTTACAGGAGTAAATCATGAACCGTCGATTTCAAAATTGGTTGTTTTGTGCTGTCTTGACCCTGGGCTTAGGCGTTTCAACGGCCCATGCCAGTTTGAACTTCAGTCCGTTTGTGGCGTCCACAGGTGGTTCGCCGATAGGTTTTGCCTACGCGGGTGACAAGTTTGTTGGCTCCAACTATTACAACAATCAGCTGTACCAGACGGATTTGAATGGGGCCAATGTTTCGTCTTTCGGTGCCGCGTTACCTTTGGCTAGTGGCGCTGTTGGAGAGATATACGTTTCTAGTTCACTTGGCCTGGGCGGTTTTGGATCTCGGGATGTTTTTGCCGGATCTCAAACTTACGGCATCGTATACAAATTCAACAATGATGGAACTGGGCAAACTGCGTTTGTTACGGGGCTCGATGCTGGTGTACGTAGTATCGCGTTCGATCCCTATGGGGTTTACGGTTACAAAATGATCGTCGCAACGATGAACGGAAAAATTTGGTCAGTTGACAGTACTGGTTCTGCTACTTTGTTAGCAAATACGGGTGAAGACACCGAGGGGTTAAGTTTCGCACCCCAAATTTTCGGTTCGGTGCCGTTTGGTACCTTGGTGGTTGCATCTGAATCAAGTGGGAGCCTACGGGCTGTTGCACCTGATGGAAGTTTGACTTTGCTGACCACCATAAACGGGGCTGAGATGGTTAGCTTCGTTCCGCTAAATTTGGGCATTAGTGGTAACCCACTAGAGGGCTTCTATGCAGCCAATTATTCCGTTAACGTTATCAAGTCATCGGCTAGTAATTTCAGTGCTTATCTCGGGCACATGATCGTCACCGGCGAGTATGACCACAAGGTTTGGGATGTGAGTTGGAATGGTGCCAATTATGCGTCTACTTTGATTGATTATTTTCCCAACCAACCAGAGGATGGAATTTTTGTTACCGCGGCAATTCTTAACCCTGGTTGTGACGTGACCAACACTTGTGGGGGTAATGGCGTTCCTGAGCCGGCGACAGTTGCACTGATTGGAATTGGGATGCTGGGTTTTGTTGCGTCGCGTCGAAAGGGCGGCAGGTCGGCTGAAGTTAACTAGACGCAATTTTGTCTAGCCGTGACGCTGCACCAGCGTCCACGCTGACAGGGCGATCAACACACTCCAGAACCACACGCCCAGCGTCAGCGGCAGCACGCTGGCGTCCAGGTGGGCACCGAGCCACTGGCCCATGGCGAAGGCAAAGACCATCATGACGAAACCGTTGAGCGCCGAGGCGGCACCGGCGGCTTGCGGGAACGGCCCGACGGCGCCGCTTTGACCGCACGGCTGGTGGATGCCGTGGCCAACCATGAACAGCGTTTGCGGCAGCATGATCGCCGAAACGCTGATCCAGCCGGCCAGGCTAAAGGCCGCCATCAGCGTGCCGCCGGCCAGACTCAGGCCACCGGCCAGCGCCACCGTGCGACGCACGCCCGAGCGTGCCAGCAGCGCGCGGCAGACGAAGGTGCCGACGATGTAGGCCAGCGAGTTGTACGCCATGACGGCGCCATATTGCGCCTTGTTCAGGCCCAGCGCGCCGGTAAAGACGAACGACGAGGCGGCCAAAAACGTGAACAAGCCGGCGTACGAGCACGCCGACAGTGCCGAGTAGGCGATGAACGTCGGCTGCGTGGCAATTTGCCACCAGCTGCGCCGCAGCGTGGCTGGGCGCAGCGCCGCCATATTTTTCTGTGCTGCGGTCTCGGTAAAGCGCCAGGCCACCAGCGCCAGCGCCACGGCGGCAAACAGGCCCAGCGCCAGCAGCGCAGAACGCCAGCCCAGCGTCTCGGTCAACAGACTGCCGGTGGGCGCGCTCAGACAGGCAATGACACCCAGGCCGCTCAAGCCCAGACTCATCACCCGCGCGCCTTGCACCGGCGTGTACAGGTCGCGCACGATGGCACGCGCACACATCACCGCCGCGCCCAGCGCCGCGCCCTGCACGCTGCGCCAGACGATCAGCCAACCGATGTCGCCGGCCAGCGCGGCGCCCAACGCGGCGCTCACATAGGCCGCCAGCCCGGCGAGCAACACCGGGCGGCGACCGAAGCGGTCCGACAGCGGCCCCCAGACTAGCTGCGACGCGCCAAACGCCAGCAGCAAGGCGGTCAGCGTCAATTGCGTCTGCGCCATGCTGGCAGCCAGGCCTGAGCGCAGAGCCGGCAGCGCCGGCAGGTACAGGTCGGTGGTGATTGGCTGCAAGCCAAGCAGCAAGGCCAGCAGCCCGACGATCAGGCTGGTTGACATCGACGTGGGTTGGGCGGGCGCAGGCATGGCTGGGAGCGTAGCAGACCCAGCGTCACCAGGCGCCAACTGCCGATTGTCGGAAGTTTGACTCATGTCAAACGCGCGGCAAAGCCGCCGTGCTATCACCTCACCCGTGGTGTCCGGAAGCAGTCAATGAAAACAAAATTTGCCCAGCCGGTTTGGTTGCCACACGTGGTGGCGTGGCTGGTGGCATTGTTGTTGTCGTCGGTGCTGGTGGCCGTCACCGAGCATCTGGTCTGGGTCGAGGGCCGGCGCGTCGAACAAGGCGCACAGCGCGAGCTGGGCAACCTGTCGCGGCTGGCGCAGGAGCATGCCGAGCGCACTTTGCACGCTGCCGACCAGGCGCTGCAACTGGTGCGCGCGCTCTACCTGCGCGACGGCCCGGCGCTGAACCTGGCCGATTGGGTCAACAGCGGCGCCATCGACGTCGGCATCTTTCATCAAGTTGGCATCATCGACGCGCAAGGCATTTACCGTCTGAGCAATTTGCCGACGACCCCGCCAGTCGACCTGTCCGACCGTGAGCACTTCAAGACGCACCTGGGCCATGACCATGATGTGCTGTTTGTTTCCAAGCCGGTGCAGGGGCGCGTCTCGGGCAAGTGGACGATCCAGCTGACGCGTCACATCACGGCCGCCGACGGCCATTTTGCCGGCGTCGCCGTGGTGTCGGTCGACGCCGACTACTTTACGCAGTTCTACGGCGGCTTGGACTTGGGGCCCAAGGGCATGGCCAGCCTGGTCGGTCTGGACGGCGTGGTGCGGGCGCACCAATGCGCCCAGGCGCAGGGCATCGGTGTCGACCTCACCGGTTCGGCGCTGCAACGGGCGGCGCAGGGCGTGCAGCCGGCCGATTTTCTGGAAGCCCGCTCGACCATCGATCAGGTGCAACGCCTGCACCACTTGCGCCGACTCACCGACTACCCGTTGTACGTCGTCGTGGCGCTGGCCAGCGACGAATATCGCGCCGCGGCGCAGCAGACCCAGCGCATGGAATGGCTGCAGGCGCTCACCGGGTCGGCGCTGCTGTTCGGGCTGGCGACGCTGTACTCGTGGCATCGGCGCCGTGAGCGCCTGACGCAGCACCACTTGCAATCGTGTGAGGACTTTTCGCGCCTGGCGCTGGAGAGCGCCGGCGTCGGCGTCTGGGTATGGAACATTGCCAGCGAGCGCTTCGACGTCGACGACCGGATGTTTGCCATGCTGGGCTACCAGCCAGGTGAAGTGCCAGCCAACAACCAGTCGTTTGTCGAGCACTTTCACCCCGACGATCTGCGCCGCCTGCGCCCGGCCCTGGTGCCGGTGCTCAAGGGCCAACGGCCGAACTTTTTCTTTGAATACCGCATGCGCCACAAAGACGGCGGCTGGCACTGGCTGACAGCGCGCGGGCAGGTGGTGGAACGCGACGCGCAGGGCCGGGCGTTGCGCTTGACCGGTATTAACGCCGACCGCACCGAACGGCGTCTGGCCGAAGAGCAGCAGCGCATCGCCGCCGTGGCGTTTGAGTCGAGCGCGGCGATGGCGATCAGCGCCGCCGACCAGACCATCCTGCGCGTCAATCCGGCGTTTGAGGCCCTGTCGGGCTTTGCCGCCGCCGAGGTCGTCGGCCTGCGCAGCAACGTCATGAAGTCGGGGCGGCAATCGGCCGATTTTTACCGGCAGATGTGGGCCGCGCTCAACGGCCCCAGTGGCCACTGGGAGGGCGAGCTGTGGAACCGGCGCAAGGACGGCACGGTGTTTCTCGACTGGCTGGCCATTACCGCGGTGCGCGATCTGCAGGGCCAGGTCACGCACTACGTGGCGGTGCACGCCGACATCACCCTGCGCAAGCGCAGCGACGACGAAATCCGCAAGCTGGCCTTCTTCGACCCGCTGACCGGTCTGCCCAACCGTCGGCTGCTGCTTGACCGGCTCGAACAGGCGCGCAGCGCGCTGGCGCGTCATGGTCAGCTGGCCGCGGTGCTGTACATGGATCTGGATCACTTCAAACAGCTCAACGACAGCCAGGGTCACGCGCTTGGCGATGAGCTGCTGATTGCCGTGGCCCGTCGTCTGCAGGACTGTGTGCGCGAGGGCGATACGGTGTCACGTCTGGGTGGTGATGAATTTGTCGTTGCCCTGACGCAGCTGGGCAGCGATGCGGCGGCGGCACAAGGCGCGGCGTTGTTGGTGGCGCAGAAGATTCGCGACGCCCTGAGCTTGCCGGTGGGTTTGTCGGGTGCCAGCTGGCAGATTTCGGTCAGCGTCGGTGTGGCCATGATGGGCGACGCCAAACAACCGGTTGAAGATCTTCTGAAAGCCGCCGACTCGGCGATGTACGTCGCCAAGGCCGCCGGGCGCAACGCCGTGCATTTGGCCAGCGGCTGACTCAGCCGTCGCGGTGCCGCCTGGGTGGCGTTTGTCGTTGACAATAAGCGCCGGTCTGTTTGCATAGGGAAAAGTGACATGGCAGTGGGTTGGCTGACGGTGCTGAAACTGGTGCCTTGGGGCGACGTCATCGAGAGCGCGCCGAAGGTCGCCAAGGGCGCGCAAGCGTTGTGGAAATCGGTCGGCCGCAAGGGAACCAGCGACGCCACCGACACCGACGCCGCGCCGCTGGGGGCCGGCGACGCGGCGTCGGCCCTGGCGCCCTTGCAGGCGCAAGTGGCGCAATTGCACGTCGCCGTGGCCGACCTGCACCAGCAGATGCGCGACTCCAGCGCCTTGATCAAATCGCTGGCCGAACAAAACAGCGCGCTGGTGCAGCGGGTGCACCTGCTGCGCCGGGCGTTGATCGCTCTGGCGGTGCTGCTGGTGGGTCTGGTCGTGGTCCTTGGTTATTCCCTGTTTTGATAGCTGTTAGCGCTTATTTATCAAGGGCTGAAGGCTAATTTGACGTATGAATGAACGGCCCGCATCCGCGCCGCAAGCCGCGCCGTCGCGTGGTCTGATGGTGCTGCATGGCAACCGCCTGGAAGACCTGCGCGACCTGCTGGTTCAGGTCGTCAAAGCGCATCCGCTGGCGCCGCTAGAGCCCGAAGTCATCCTGCTGCAAAGCAACGGCATGAAGCACTGGCTGGAGCTGGCGCTGGCCGACGACGACGCTTTGGGCATTTGTGCGGCCACCCAGATGATGCTGCCCAGCGCCTACCTGTGGCAGATGTACCGCGCCGTGCTGGGTGCGCAAGCGGTGCCCGAGCACATGCCGTTTGACAAGGCCGCGCTGCTGTGGCGACTGGTGCGGCTGTTGCCCGCGCTGTGTGCCACACAGGCGGTCTACGCGCCGCTGGCGCGCTACCTCAACGGTGACAACGCCGCGCGCAAGCTGTACCAGCTCGCCTTGCAGGTGGCCGACGTGTTCGACGCTTACCAAAGCTACCGCGCCGATTGGCTGGCCGATTGGGCCGACGGGCGCGACGTGATGCGCGACTCATCCGGCGGTGCGCTGGCGCCTCTGCCCGAAGCGCACCAATGGCAGGCGCAACTGTGGCGCGACTTGCGCGCCGATGTGGCGGCGCAGGGTGGCGCGGCGCTGGCCGATGCCTCGCGTGCGGCGGTGCATGCGCGCTTTCTCGATGCCGTCAGGCAACCAATTCACTCTGAAAAAACGAGCGTACTACGTCCGTCCGGTGTGCCGCAGCGCTTGTTTGTCTTTGGCGTCTCGGCCTTGCCGATGCAGCTGGTGCAAGCCTTGGCGGCATTGGGCCAGCTGTGTCAGGTGATGTTGTTTGTGCAAAACCCGTGTCAGTACTACTGGGGCGATATCGTCGAAGGCCACGCCGCGCTGCGCGCGCAGGTGCGCCGTCGTCAGCCGGTCAAACCGTCGCTGCTGGCAAGCGCTGATGCCGCCAAAGAGTCGCACCCGTTGCTGGCGGCGCTGGGTAAACAGGGGCGCGACTATTTGCACCTGCTTGACGGCTTTGACGCACCAGAGGCGTACCGCGCGCAGTGGCATCGCGTCGACGTGTTTGTCGATCCGGCAGGCGCTGACCCGGCCCGCGCGTCGCAGCTGGCGCAACTGCAGTCGGCCATTTTCAACCTGAGCGCACCACCGTCCAAGCCGGTTGCTCAGGCGGACGACGGCTCGCTGGTTTTTGTCACCGCGCACAGCGCGCAGCGCGAGCTGGAGGTCTTGCACGACCGACTGCTGGCCTGGTTCGATGCCGATGCTGCTTTGCAACCGCGTGACGTGATGGTCATGGTGCCCGACATGGCCGCGTTTGCGCCGCATATTGACGCGGTGTTTGGCCGTTTTGCCGCCGGCCAGCCGCGTCATATTCCGTATTCGGTGGCAGACACCACCGCTCGCCAAAGCCCGCTGGTGCAGGCTTTGGCGCAGCTGCTGCAGCTGCCCGAGTCGCGCCTGTCGCTGGCCGACTGGTTGAGCCTGTTTGAGGTGTCGGCCGTGCGCACGCGTTTTGCCTTGAGCGAGGCCGACGTGCGCCAGTTGCATGACTGGCTGGCCGCTTCCGGCGTGCGCTGGGGGCTTGACGCGGCGCACCGTGTTCAATCAGGCTTGCCTGCCGATGCGCCGGGCCTGGCGCAAAACACCTGGGCCTTTGGCCTGCGCCGCCTGTTGCTGGGCTACGCGCTGGGCGCATCAGACGACGCGTTGTGGCAAGACACGCTGGCACAACCGGCCCTCAGCGGTCTGGACGCAGCGCTGGCCACCGGCCTGCTGGACTGGCTCGACGCGGTGGAACAAACGCTGCCCACCTTGCAAGTCGAGCAAACACCGACGCAATGGGCGCACACCTTGCAGGCGCTGGTGGCGCGCTTTTTTGCCAGCGACAACGACTTTGATGAGCGCGCCATCGCGCGCTTGCTCGCACCGCTGGATGTCTGGCAGCAGACCTGTGCGCAGGCGCAGTGCGACACGGCGCTGTCGTTGACGGTGGTGCGCGAGCACTGGCTGGCGCAACTCGAACAAGACGGCCTGCAGCAGCGCTTTTTTGGCGGCGGCGTGCAGTTTGGCACGTTGATGCCGATGCGCGCGATTCCGTTCAAGGTGATCTGCCTGCTGGGCATGAACGACGGCGACTACCCGCGCGTGCAGGCAGCGCGCGACTTTGACCTGATGGCCAAGCGTTGGCGCGCCGGTGACCGCAGCCGCCGCGAAGACGACCGCTACCTGTTTCTGGAGGCGCTGCTGTCGGCGCGGCAAAAGCTCTACGTCAGCTGGCAAGGCCGCAGCGCCGCCGACAACAGCTTGCGTCCGCCGTCGGTCTTGGTGGCACAGTTGCAGGACGTCGTCAACGCCTGCTGGGCACCGGCACGCGCGGCGCAAGCACAGCCGTTGCAGCCGTTTTCCAAAGCGTATTTTGAGGCGGATTCAGGGGTGGCGACTTATGACAAAGATTGGGAGCAAATTTGGCTTGCAGCCCCGGCAGGACAAGCGCAAGACGCTACAAAACAAATAGTGTTTTCGCCCGTTGCCACGGCGCTTGCCAGCGTGACGCTGGACGACTTGCAGCGCCTGCTGCGCCAGCCGGTGGAGGTGTTTTTTCGCAACCGGCTGCAGGTGGAGCTGGACCGTCTGGAAGATCTGGAGCAAGAAGACGAACCCTTTGCGCTGGATCCCTTGCAGCGGCATCAGGCCGGCCAAGCCCTGTTGCACGCCGCGGGTCAGTTGCCGGCGCTGGCGCAGTTGCGGGCCGCAGGCACGCTGCCCCTGGCGGGTTTTGGCCAGCAGGTCGCCGCCGACTTGATGACCCAGGCGCAAAGCGTGTTGCAAGTGCAAACGGCCTGGTTGCAGCAGTACCCGACGGCCTTGTCCGCACTGGCGGTGGCGCTGGATTTGCCGCTGCCGGAGCCGGTGTTGGCGTTGGCTTCGGTACCCGCGCCGGTGTCAGTGCCGGAAATGCTCCCCAGCGAATGCTGTGCCGACGCGCTTGCTGAAGCGGTTGTTCAAATGGTTGCGCAAACGGCTGCGGACGCGGTAACCGGGGCTGGCGTCCGTGTGCGCGTCATCGGCACGCTCAATGATTTGCGCAGCGTTTCAACCGACGCTGGCGCGCCGTGCCTGCAATTGAGCGCGCGCACCGGTGCCGTGCTGCAGGGCAAAGACGGCAAAACTGCGCGTGGTCATGTGCTGGTCAAGCTGTGGGTCAACCATCTGGCTGGGTGCGCCTGCGGCTTGCCGCTTACCAGCGTGCAGTTGGGCGTCGACGGCTGCGTGATGCTGCGGCCCATGGCGACTGAGGCGGCGCAGGCGGCGCTGGCACGGCTGGTTGCTGCGTACGCGCAGGCGCTGGCTGTGCCGCTGCCGGTGGCGTGCAAAACCGCCTGGGCTTATTTGCTCGAAGCGCAGGCCAATGCAGCGCGACTGGCCGACGGCAAATCACCCAAAGACCCGCACGACGCCGCCAGCGCCGTGTTTGACACCCAAAGCGGCGCCGGCTTTCCCGGCGAGCGGGAAGAATCAGCGTATTTGCAGCGCGCTTTCGAAACGTACGCCGACCTGGCCGACGGCCTGCCGTACTGGGCGCAGGTGCTCTATGGGGATCTGTTGAAGTGGGTGACGTTGCAATGAACCTGGGTGCGTCTGCCCGGCCGCTTTGGGTATTGTTGACATAATCGCCAACATGGCAGCCCAGCTCATCACCCGTTTCAAGAACATCACTGCCGACGGGGCCGTTGTGTAAGTTGTCGTCTGACGGGTGCCTGGGCCCGTGCCGCCGACAGAACATGGATTCAAGTACAACGCGGTTCATGTGGTCGATGGTGTTCGGGTGGTGGGCTTTGACAATGAACGAGGCAAAGGCGACCACTGTCACCTCGACGGCGTTGAAATGCCTTATGTCTTTGGTGGCGTCGAGCAACTGATTGAAGACTTTATTGCGGCTGTGGTCGCCAGGAGAAAGCCATGACAGAGCGTTACCTCACGAGCACCATTCAACCTGACTGGCAAGGTGCTTTGCGCGCCATGGGGCAGGCGGCCAAGGCCAGGACCTACCAAGGCGAAGTGTTGAATTTTGAGAGCCCGGGTCATTTTTTTGGACGACTTTCCGAGAAGCGCTGGGCGATTGTTCGTGCCGCGCAAGGCAAGGGTGAGCTGTCGGTGCGCGAACTCGCTCGCGCCGTCGGCCGCGATGTGAAAAGGGTGCACGAAGACGTGGTGATTCTGGCCGGCTTGGGCCTATTGGAGCGCACCGAAAGTGGTGGCGTGGTTTGCCCGTACACCACCATGCACATTGACATGTACTTGCAGGCGGCTTGATGGCTGCGGCGATCAGTCCGTTGCTGCGCAGGAGCATCCCCTGACCCAACCCACCCAGCCCCTGAACCCCCTGACGCTGCCCCTGCATGGCCTGCAGTTGATTGAGGCTTCGGCGGGCACCGGCAAGACCTTCACGCTGGCCGCGCTGTACCTGCGGCTGGTACTGGAGCGTGGGTTGTTTCCTCCGCAGATTCTGGTGATGACCTTCACCGAAGCGGCCACCGCCGAGCTGCGCGAGCGCATTCGCGAGCGGCTGGCGCAGGCCGCGCGCTTCTTCGCTGCGGACGCAGCGGTGCCCGGTGACGATTTTTTGAAAGACCTCGGCCGCCAGATTGCCCCGGCCGACTGGCCGACGTGTGCGGCGCGGCTGGACCTGGCCGCGCAGTGGATGGATGAGGCGGCCATCTTCACCATCCACGGCTGGTGCAGCCGCATGCTCAAGACGCACGCTTTTGATAGCGCCAGCCTGTTTGAGCAAAGCCGCGTCGACGACAGTGAGCGCCTCAAGCGAGGCGCCGTGCAGGACTATTGGCGTCGCTGGTTTTACGCGCTGCCCGTCGATGCGCTGGGCGCGCTCAAGGCGATTGGCAGCACGCCACAGGCGCTGCTGGACAAGCTCAAAAATCTCTGGCGAAACGCCGAGCGTGCACCCGCAGCGCCCCCCGCGCCGACGCTGTCTGCGCCCGACGTAGTGCTGGCGCGCTGGGCTGCCTGGGCGCGTCAGCGCGCGGTGCTGGAGGCGCCCGCGCGGCTTGGGTGACGGCGCAGGTGGCCCCAAGCCGTGGGCGATGCGGCTGCGGCCAAGCTGTTAAAAAACTACCGCTCGAACTGGCTGCCCGGCTGGCTCGACAAGATGCAGACGTGGGCGCAGGGCGGTGCGATTGACAACGCCACACTGGAGCGCTTTACCCTGTGCACGCTGACCGACAAAGGCTGGCCACAGGCTGCCAAATGGGGCGTGTTCAGTGACATCCAAACCTTGCACGACCATCTATTGACCGAGCCGCAAGTGGTCGCCGACTTGCTGGCCCACGCTGCCCAAGAAGTTGTGCAAGACGTGCAGCAGGCGAAGGCGCGTGCCGCGCAGTTTGATTTTTCTGACCTGCTGCAAAACCTGTACTACGCGCTGCAGGCGCCCGACGGTCGATTGGCCGCGACCATTGCTACCCAGTACCCGGTGGCGCTGGTCGACGAGTTTCAGGACACCGACCCCTGGCAGTTTGGCAGCTTGCGCCGCATTTATGTCGACGCGTGTTCAATGGCGCCAACAGGCGGTGAAGCGCCTGGATTGCGGGTCGAGCCCGCAATGACAACGCAGGCTACCCTGACAACGCAAGCGGCATTGCGGCATGGCCAGGAAAACCCTGAACTGGCAAGCGGCGCTCTGATCATGATCGGCGACCCCAAGCAAGCCATTTACAGCTTTCGCGGCGCGGATCTGGACACCTACCTGGCAGCGCGTGCCCAAGCGCAAGGCATCTACACGCTGCCGATCAATTTCCGCTCGACGAGCGGTGTGGTGGAAGCGGTTAACACGGTGTTTGGCCAGGCCAGCGCGCCGTTTGGCAGCGTGCCGTTTGGCCCGGTGGCGGCGTGCCCGGGCCGCGTCGCGCCGTTGCTCATGGCGGGGCAAGCGCAGGTGGCGATGACGGTGTGGCACCAGCCGTTTGCCAAAACGCCGACCAAACCGGTGTTTCTGACCGAGATGGCGGCGGTCTTTGCCAGCCAGATGGTGGCGCTGCTGCAAACGGGTGCCGCGCGCGCTGGTGACATGGCGGTGCTGGTGCGCGACCGGCATGAGGCCTCGGCGATTCGCGGCGCGCTGGACGCGCGCGGTGTGCGCAGCGTTTATTTGTCAGAGCGCAACAGCGTTTTTGCAAGCGCACAAGCGGCAGATTTGTGGCGCATTTTGCGCGCCGTTGCCAACCCGGCCAGCAATCGTTTGCTGCGTGCGGCGCTGGCCACACGCACCTGGGGCCTGAGCTGGCCCGCGCTGGACGCGCTGCTGGCCGACGAGCCGGCGTGGGACGCACTGCTTGAGCAGTTCCTGCACTGGCAGCGTGTCTGGCGCACGCAAGGTTTTTTGCCGATGCTCTATCGTCTGCTGCACGACCAGGGCCTGCCCGGTAAATTGTTGGCGGACGCCACACAAGGTGAGCGCGCGCTGACCAACCTGTTGCACCTGGGCGAGCTGTTGCAGGCGCAGTCGCTGCAGGTGCAGGGTGAGGGCGCACTGATCCGCTACCTCGAAGACCAGCTTCGCGACCCCACGGCGCAGGGTGATGTGGCGCAGCTGCGGCTGGAAAGTGAGGCCAATCTGGTGCAGGTGGTGACGTTTCACAAAGCCAAAGGGCTGGAATACCCCTTGGTGTTTTTGCCGTTTGTGTCGCTGTTCAAAGCGGAAAAAGAAGACCGCGGGCGCACCGATGCCGAGCGCCTGAGCGAGGATATTCGCCTTTTCTATGTGGCCCTCACCCGCGCCAAACAGGCGCTGTGGCTGGGTGCAGGGCAGGCCAGCGGCGACATGGACGGCAGCAACCCGGCACCCAAGAGCGCGTTGTCTGTCTTGCTTGGCCGTCAGCGCGGCGATGACTTGTGGGCGCGTCTGCAACGCTGGGCCTGCGCCGACATCGTCGTGGCGCAAGCGCCCGCGGCCAGCGCCGCGCGTTACCAGCCAGAGGCCGTGGTTCAGACCGTCAAACCGGCCCGCACCCCCGCGCGGCTGCACATCAGCCGCTGGTGGAGCGCCAGCTTCAGCGCCCTCACGCGCGACTTGACGCACGACGCTCTCACCAGCGTTCGCGATGAGCAGTGGCAAGACGCGCAGCTCGACAGCGCACCTGCCGAAGTTGCAAGCGCAGCGCGGCAGTCCACGGCGGACGCTGCCATCGCCCCCGAGCTGTTCGCGCCCGTTTTTGCCTTCAACGACTTTCCCGCGGGCAGCGCCTACGGCACGCTGTTGCACGACCTGCTGGAGTGGCAGGCGCAACACGGCTGGCCGGCCGCGCAGCCCAAGCCCCTAGCCGCGCTGTTGACCGAGTGGACCGCGCTACTGACGCGCCAGTGCCAGCGGTTGAGCCTGGGGCCTGAAGAGGCTGCCATGCTGGCCACCTGGGTGCCGCAAATCTTAAAGCAAAATCTGCCTCTAGCCCATATAAATAAAGCGCAAGCAGCTCTGCAATTGAGAGCAATTGAGTCTGCCCACATGTGGCCCGAGATGGGTTTCACGCTGCCGGTGCAAAGCCTGTCCAGTGCGCAGTTGGACGCACGCATCGCGCAGCACGTCTGGCCGCACGCGCCGCGCCCACCGCTGCAGCCGCGCCAATTGCACGGCATGGTCACCGGCTTCATGGACCTGGTGCTGCAGCACCAGGGGCGCTACTACGTGCTTGACTACAAGTCCAACAAGCTCGACGGCTACGACGCAGCGCAATTGCAGCAGGCCATGCTGGCGCACCGTTACGACGTGCAGGCCACGCTGTACCTGCTGGCGCTGCACCGGCTGCTGCGTGCGCGTCTGGGCGCGGGCAACTACGACTACGAGCGTGATGTCGGTGGCGCGCTCTACCTGTTTTTGCGCGGCGTCGATCATCCTGGCGCTGGCCTGGTGCACTTGCAGCCGCCGCGTGCGCTGATTGAATCGCTCGACGCGGCGCTGTGCGGCGCGCCCGTGGCTGAGATAGCCTGATGATGTCCCTCACTGCTACCCCATTGACCATGCTAGCAAGCACGCCGGTTGCCAAAGGAAAGAGCAAGTCAGTCCAGCCAATGAACGCCACCGCACCTTTGTTGTTCGACACTGCCGCGCCGCTGACCGCGCTCGACCGGGCCTTTGCCAATTTTCTGCAAGCGACGCAGCCGGGCAGCGATATCCGCCATGCCTGGCTGGCCGCGCTGGTCAGCCACCAGTTTGGCCGCGGTCACGCGTGTCTGGATTTGGCGCTGTTGGCCAGCTCTGGCGTGCAGTTGCTCGGTTGGGACGCCAAGCTGCAAGCGCTATTGCCCGCTGGTCTGGCCCAAGCCACAGACCGTCTGCCGTGGACGCAGGGGCCAGCCAGTCCGCTGGTGTGCGATGGCCAGCGCCTGTACCTGCGGCGCAACTGGCTGGCCGAGCAAAGCATTCGCGCGTCGATCCTGACGCGACTGGCACAGCCATGTGTCGTGCCCGACGGTTTGGCGGCTGCGCTGAACCGCCTGTTTGCTGCCCCAGGGCCAGAACCAGCCCGACAGAGCGACCCTTTGCAAAGCGACAGCCCAGCGTTGCCCGACTGGCAAAAGGTCGCGTGCGCCGTCGCCGCACGTGGCCGTTTCACGCTGATCACCGGCGGCCCGGGGACTGGTAAAACCACCACCGTGGTGCGGCTGTTGGCCTTGTTGCAGTCGCAATCCGGGCAGCCACTGCGCATGGCGCTGGCGGCGCCCACCGGCAAGGCAGCGGCGCGCCTGGGCGAGTCGATCGCCCGGGCGTTGCAACAGTTGCCTGCTGAGCTGCAAGCCAACATTCCAACGCAGGCGCAAACGCTGCACAAGCTCTTGAAAGTACGTGCCGCGCTGCACTCGGGTGCGCCCCCCGCGCTGGCGCTGGACGTGCTGGTGGTCGACGAAGCATCGATGATCGACCTGGAGCTGATGGCCCGCTTGCTGGCGGCCGTACCGGTGACTGCCCGACTGATATTGCTCGGTGACAAGGACCAGTTGGCGTCGGTTGAAGCCGGGGCGGTGATGGGCCAACTCTGCGACGGTGCAGCGGCGGGCGGCTACAGCCCCCAGACCGTGCGCTGGGTGGCCCAGACCACGGGCCAGGACCTCAGCGCATGGGCCGGTGCAGCCGGTGCGCTGGCGCAGCAAACGGTGATGTTGCGCCGCAGCCACCGCTTTGCTGCCAGCAGCGGGATCGGCCAGTGGGCCAGTGCGGTCAACGCCGGTGACCGTGCTGCGGTGGCGGAGCTCTGGGCGGCTACGCCCGCTTGGTCTGGCGACGCGGCGCATAGCGTCACGCGCCTGCCGATCGGCGCAGACCAGGCGAGTCCCGTGGGTGAGCTGGTGCGCCACGGCTGGCGCGACTGGCTGGTGGCGGTCAAGGCGCTGTCGGTCGTGGCGGGTTC
>JBBIGT010000020.1:0-23150 GCA_037447395.1 Comamonadaceae bacterium
CCAGTTGGCCCGCGTCCATCTTGAACGAGCAGCCAGCGCCGTTGACGAGAACACGCGCCAGGTTGAGCTCGTCGCCGTCCAGGCGCAGCGGCTGCGCCGGCACGTCGGCGTTGCGCCGCAGCGTCATTTTGTTGAGCACGCGGGTCTTGGCCGGGTCCAGATCGATGGTCAGGATGACGGCGTCGATCCAGTACGCCGGGGCGGTGTAGTCGGCGCGGCGCACCATGGTGGCTGGGCCGGTGGAATCACGCAGTTGCAGCATTTTGTTTCTCCAAAAAATTTGTTTCCAACAACTCAAGGTAATTGCCTGCCGCGGTGAGCACGTGCGGCCCGCTCAATTGATCGGCGCTATGCGTGGTGCAGATGGCCACCGCGCGCATGCCGGCGCGGCGCGCGGCTTCGATGCCAAACGGCGCGTCCTCAAAGACGATGCACCGCTCGGCGCGCACCCGCAGACGCGCGGCGACTTCGAGAAAAATCGCCGGGTCGGGCTTGCCGGTCAGGCCCTCGTCGCCGCCGACGACGGCCTGCGGCGGTTGTGGCAGTTGCAGATGACCCAGGGCAAAGGCAATGTTGTGCTGGTCGCCGGCGGTGCCGACGCCGACCTTGTAGCCCAGGCGTTGCGCGTGCCCGCAAAAGGCCTTGAAGCCGGACACCTCGGCAAACACCGGGCCAAACAGGTCGCGGTAAATCTGCTCTTTTTCGGTGATCAGCGCCCACGCCTGGGTCTCGGGCAGGTCGCGTTGAAACAGCTCGCGCATGCACTCGGCGCCGGTGCGCCCGGTGGTGCGACGCATCAAGTCGGGCAGGTCGACGCGCAGGCCATGCCGCTGGGCAAATACCGCCCAGCTCTGTGCGTGGTGCGCCATGGAGTCGATCATGGTCCCGTCCATGTCGAAGATTAAGGCATCAAATTGGCCTGTAGCCATTGAATTTACTGGGTTTATTGCTTCCACACGCATAGCAAATGTCATTGCACACCCTGTTTCAACGAGGCCTCGATGAAGGCGTCCAGGTCGCCATCCAGCACCTTTTGCGTGGCCGAGGTTTCGTAGTTGGTGCGCAAGTCCTTGATGCGGCTGTTGTCGAGCACATAAGAGCGAATCTGATGCCCCCAGCCGACGTCGGTCTTGGAATCCTCCAGCTTTTGCTGTGCTTCCTGCTGCTTGCGCAGCTCAAAGTCATACAGGCGGCTACGCAGACGTTTCCAGGCCACGTCGCGGTTGCTGTGCTGGCTGCGCCCGTCCTGGCACTGCACAACGATGCCCGTCGGGATGTGCGTCATGCGCACGGCCGAGTCGGTTTTGTTGATGTGTTGGCCGCCAGCGCCGCTGGCGCGAAAGGTGTCGATGCGCACGTCGGCCGGGTTGATGTCGATCTCGATCGTGTCGTCGATTTCCGGGTAGACGAAGACGCTGGCAAAGCTGGTATGACGCCCGCCCGACGAGTCGAACGGTGATTTGCGCACCAGCCGGTGCACGCCGGTCTCGGTGCGCAGCAGGCCAAAGGCGTAGTCGCCCTCGACCTTGAACGACGCGCTCTTGATGCCGGCGGTGTCGCCCGGCGTTTCGTCTTCGACTTGCGTCTTGAAGCCCTTGCGCTCGCAATAGCGCAGGTACTGGCGCAGCAGCATGCTGGCCCAGTCGCAGGCTTCGGTGCCGCCGGCGCCGGACTGAATGTCGACAAAACAATTCAGTGGGTCGGCCGGGTTGTTGAACATGCGGCGGAACTCCAAGCCCTTGACGATCTCTTCGAGCCGCGCCGCCTCATCAGCAATCGTCTGCAGGCCGGCCTCGTCGCCGTCGTCGCGGCTCATCTCGAACAGCTCGGTGTTGTCGGCCAGTTCGCGCTGCAGCTCGTCGATGGTGAGGACCACGCCGTCGAGCGCTTTTTTCTCCCTGCCCAGCTCCTGGGCGCGCTTGGGGTCGTTCCAGACGCTGGGGTCTTCCAGGCTGGCGTTGACCGTTCTCAGTCGTTCAAATTTGGCATCGTAGTCAAAGATACCCCCGAAGTTCGAGGGTGCGCGCGCTCAGGTCGGTGAGCTGGTTGCCAATGGCGTTGATGCGTTCTGCGTCCATGAGAAAAATCCTGTCGGTCTGTGGCAAAAAAAGTAAGGGCGGGATTTTCTCATGGCGGTGCTGGGCGGGCGGCGCAGCAGCTAACCGCCAAACAGCCCTTTGAGGGCTTTGCCGACGTCGGGCAGGCCGGGTAGCGCCGGTATCTTCGGTTTGTCGGGGGCTGAGTCTTGGGTGGCTGGCGTCGACTGCTTGCTTGACGCGTTGGCTTCGTCACCCAGCATCACCATGGTCAGCGACTTGACACGGATCTTCGCCGTCCATTCAGGCTCCCAGGGGATTTTCTTGTCGCTGGGCCGCGGCGGATGCGCCAAATTGAGTTCTTGTCCATAGGCGATTGCGCGCAACATGGCGCCCTCACTCTTGGCAAAAATGCCTTCGGGAATAGCGCATTCGGTCTGGCTGGCCGGCAACAACACCTTCTCTTTGAGCCACTTGTCGACGTTGGCGTTGCTGGCGTAGTCGAGCAGACCCCAGCCGGGCTCGGGTACATCCGACGAGCTCCAGATGACCATCTCGGCTTGGCCGCCTTGGTCGCTGCCGCTCATGGCACTCAGGAAATACGCGCGGGCGGTGGGCAGCGCCTGCCAGCGCGTTTGCGTGGCCGCCGCACCGCCGCCCTGGCTGGTGAGGGCCAGCTTGGGCATGAAGTCCTGCGCCTGGCCGATGGCAAAGCGCCAGCCGTCGGGCAAGCCCTCACCGGACAGGGCATGGTTGCCCTGCAGCGAGGCGTTGGCGGGCACTTTTTGCTGGTGCTCTTCGTTGGGCCAGACGGCGTGACCGGGGATGGCTTTGGCGCCGCTGTCGCGGCTGGCGCGGCCCATCATGAACTTGCCGTAATCAGCGACGCCAGCCTTGGAAAAGTCGAGCACCTTGGGTTGGCCGGCGCGCACCGTGTCGCTACAACCCCAGTAAAACAGAATGCGACCCTTGGGCGGCTCGGGCACCTCGTCGACACTGCCGCCACCGCGCGCCCGTGGCGCTGGCGGTGTCGCCTTGACCGGCAGCAGCACCAGGCTGGGGCCCATCGCCTGGCCTTCAGGAATGGCTTGGCTGGCTTGCGTACCCGCGGGCTTGCGCTGGGTGCGCACGGCCAGGTCGAGCCAGCGTCCGGGCATCATGCCGCGCGTGGCGCCAAAGCCGGCGCCGCCCATGCCCTGCGGCATACCGGGTATGGCGCCCATCATGCCGCCGAGGGCGCCCATGTCGGGCATGTCGTCCATGCCGGCCATCGAAATGGTCGCCACGTCCATCCAGTACTGGGCGATCGGCGGCTTGACGACCTGTATCTGTGCCTGCGCGCCCAGCGCCAGCAAGGCCGCGCCGACGGCCAACGTCAGTTGATGGGCGGGAAAAGAGGTTGTGAAACGGTGGGTCATGAGGAGTCTCCCAAAGCGTGGTCGACAACGGGAATGTTGCGGGGCGCAAGCCTAGCATCGTGTGCCCGTCTGCGCCAGTCTTTGGCCTAGCTTTGTTCTGGCGTGATTTTGCCCAGACTTGGCGCAGTATCAACTTCGATGGTGAAGGTCGCAACGACCATTTCTTGCGCTGCAATGCACAGCACGGCATTGGAATGTACGGCACGCCGCTCAGCAGACCTACAAAAAATCTTCAATCAGCCGTGCCAGCAACGCGGGCTGATCGTGGTGCAGCATGTGACCGCAGTTAGGCAACTGGCGCAGGGTGACGTCGGGCACGGCTTTCAGGCGTTCATGAAATTCCGCCAGACCGTAGCGGCCCTTCCACCACTGCGCCATGCTGTCGTCGCTGGCCTCGACCATCAGCAGCGGCGCGCGGATTGCGGCAAACACTGCCAGCATTTCGTCAACCCGGTACAGCTGCGGGTTGATGATCTTGTGCGCTGCTTCGCCGAGAATCGTCCAATGCCCCGGCGCCGTCTCGGCCGCCCAGTGCGCCGCCAGCCACTGCGCTTTATCGCCCGACAGGCGCGGGTTGGTCTTGATCAGGCGTCGTGCCACGGCGTCGAGCGAGTCGTAGGCTTTCAGCGCCAGCGCGCCCTGGTGCAATTGCTTGAGCTCGTCGAGCCACTGCGTGTAGCGCGTTGGCGCTTGCGCGGGTTGCGTTGCCGGCAGGCCAAAGCCTTCCAGATTGATCAGGCGGCGCACGCGCTCTGGCCGCGCGGCCGCATACAGCATGGCGACGTTGCCGCCCATGCTGTGGCCGACCAGATGTACCGGCGTGTCGGGGCAGTAGTGGTCGAGCAGTGCGTCCAGGTCAGCGATGTAGTCAGGGAACCAGAAGGCGTCGGCGTCGCTGGCTGCGGTCAGGCCAAAGCCGCGCCAGTCGGGGGCGATGATGAAGTGCTCTTGCACCAGCGCGTCGACCATGAACTGGTAGCTGGCGGCGACGTCCATCCAGCCGTGCAACAGCACCAGCGCAGTTTGGCCGACCGGTGACTGGCCCCACAGGCGAACGTGGTAATCGAGCCCGCGGATCGGGATAAATTCGCTACGCGAAATTCGTTTTATTGAGTACATTCGACCGATCTTACGAAAGCAGCACCATGACCGTCAGTCCTCGCAGTGACAACCCCACCGAGCCGGCGCCCGCCTGGCAGCCGCCAGCGGCGTACCAGCAACTGCACGGTGACTTTGTCTGGCGCGTACCCGAGCTCTTCAACATGGCCGGCGCCTGCTGCGCGCGCTGGGCGGCGTTGCCGGATGCCGCCCAGCGCGTTGCCGTGCGCGTCTACGCGGCTGACGGCGCGCAGGTGACGCATTCCTACGCCGAGTTGCAGGCGCAGGCCAACCGCTTGTCTAACGTGCTGCTGGGCTTGGGCGTGGCGCGCGGCGACCGGGTGGCGATCGTGCTGCCGCAGCGCTTTGAGACGGCGGTGGCGTACATGGCCGTGTTGCAAATGGGTGCCGTGGCGATGCCGTTGTCGCAGCTGTTTGGCCCGGATGCGCTGGCCTTTCGCCTTCAGGACAGCCAGGCCGTGCTGGCCATTGGCGACGAGCAAACGCTGCCCGGACTGGCCGAGGTACGCGGCGTCTGCCCTGACCTGCGCAACGTCATCGGCGTGTGGGCGGCGCAGGCGCCGCAGCACCTGGCCGACCACGATTACGACTCGGCGCTGGCGCACGCCAGCGACAGCTTTGCCGCGGTGCGCACCCGTGCCGACGACCCGGCGGTGCTGATCTACACCAGTGGCACCACCGGCAACCCGAAGGGTGCGCTGATTGCGCAGCGCGCGCTGATCGGCAACCTGACCGGTTTTTTGTGCAGTCAGAACTTTTTTGGTTTTATAAAAACTCAGGTGCCAGACCAGACAAATAAAGCGCAAGCTGCTCATATTTTGATGTGTGCCCAGGCGCCGCAAGTGGCCGTCTTGCCGACCAGTGACGCGGTCTTCTGGTCGCCGGCGGATTGGGCCTGGACCGGCGGCCTGATGGACGCTTTGCTGCCGACGCTGTACTTTGGCCGCTGCATCGTCGCCTACGCCGGGCGCTTCAGCGCGCCGACGGCGTTGGCGCTGTTGCGTGACTGCCAGGTGACGCACACGTTCCTGTTTCCGACGGCGCTTAAAGCCATCATGAAAGCCTACCCGGCGCAGGCGCCGTCGACGCTGCGGGCGCGCTTTGGCCTGGTCCTGCAGGCGATCATGAGTGCTGGCGAGGCGGTCGGCGACGCCGTGTTCGATTACTGCCAAAGCCAGTTGGGTGTCACCGTCAACGAGATGTTTGGCCAGACCGAGATCAACTACATCGTCGGCAACTGTGCGCTGTTGTGGCCGCCCAAAGCCGGCAGCATGGGCCTGGGCTACCCCGGCCACCGGCTGGCGGTGATCGACGACGACGGCCGGGAGTGCGCGCCGGGCGTCGCCGGCGAGGTGGCAGTGCACCGGCTGGACGTGCACGGTCAGCCCGACCCGATCTTTTTCTCGGGTTACTGGCGCAATGAGGCGACGACGCGCGCCAAGTACACCGGCGACTGGTGCCGTACCGGTGACCTGGCGCAGCGCGACCTGGACGGTTACCTGTGGTACCAGGGCCGCAGCGACGACGTGTTCAAGGTGGCGGGCTACCGCATTGGCCCGGGCGAGATCGAGAACTGTCTGGTCAAGCACGCCGCAGTGGCCAACGCCGCGGTCGTGCCCAAGCCTGACCGCGAGCGTGGTGCGGTGGTCAAGGCGTATGTCGTTCTAGCTCCTGAGTTTGTAACTGCACGCGCAAGCGATACAAGGGCTAAAGGCCAATTTGACGTAGAACTGGTGGCACAGCTGCAAGCCCACGTCAAAGGCCTGCTGGCCCCGTACGAATATCCCAAAGAGATCGAATTCGTCGACGCGTTGCCAATGACGACCACCGGCAAGGTGCAGCGCCGGGTGTTGCGCTTGCAAGAGGTCGAGCGCGCCAAAGCCGCTGCCGCGACCAAGTGAACGTGCCAGGCGCTGCAGGCTGCGGACCTTGCCCGTAAACTTGCGCGCATCGGCCGACAGGCCTGTTTTTTTTGGAGTACGCATGAACACCGTTCGCTTGGGAACCAGCGATTTGTACGTCACGCCCATTTGTCTGGGCACCATGACTTTTGGCGAGCAGGTCGACGAGGCCGGCGCCTTTTCCATTCTGGACCGCGCGCTGGAGCGCGGTGTCAACTTTATTGACACCGCCGAGATGTACGCCGTGCCGCCGCGCGCCGAAACCTTCAACGCCACTGAAAAAATCATCGGCAATTGGCTGGCCAAGCGCCCGGGGGCGCGCCACAAGCTGGTGCTGGCGACCAAGGTTGCCGGGCCGTCGCGGGGCATGCCGTGGATTCGCGGCGGCAGCGCCGACCTGAGCGCCGCCGACATCGTTGCCGCCTGCGACGGCAGCTTGCGCCGCCTGCAGACCGACGTCATTGACCTCTACCAGATTCACTGGCCGGTGCGCAGCGTACCGATGTTTGGCAGCCTGTACTACCAGCCGCGCCCATCGCCTGAAAGCGAGGGCACGTCGATCGAGGTGCAACTGCGCGCGCTGGCGCAACTGGTGCAGGCGGGCAAGGTGCGCTCGGTCGGCTTGTCCAACGAGACGCCGTTCGGCGTGCACGAGTTTGTGCGGCTGGCCGAGCAATACGGTCTGCCGCGCGTGGCTACCGTGCAAAACGGTTACAGCCTGCTCAACCGCAGCGTCGAGAACGCCCTGGACGAAACGCTGCAGCGGCTCAACGTGGCCCTATTGGCGTATTCGCCGCTGTCGTTTGGTTTGCTCAGCGGCAAATACGATGCACAGGGCCTGCTCGGTGCCGACGTGCCGGCGCAGGCGCGGCTGAAGAAGTTTGAGTCCTCGCGCAAGCAGCGCTGGGGCCGCCCCGAGGCACTGACCGCGGCCAAGCGCTACAGCGCGCTGGCGCGCGCGCACGGCCTGACGCCGCTGCAACTGGCGCTGGCGTTTTGCTACACGCAGTGGCGCGTGGCCAGCACGATCATTGGCGTCACGTCGGTGGCGCAGCTCGACGAAGACCTCGACGTCTGGGGTACGACGCTGGCCGAAGACGTGCGCAAAGAAATCGACGCGATCCGTTGGCAAATGCGCGACCCGGCACAGTGAGCCGGGTCTTTGCCAAACTAATTGGAATCTGACCCCAATTGTTTTATGGTCAAGCACGTTTCTGAAACGCCGGCGACGCAATGGCTCAAGAGCCATCAGGTGGTCTTTACCGAGCACCCTTACGCGTACCTGGAACACGGCGGCGCGCTGCACAGTGCGGCAGAACTGGGTTGGGATCCATTCCACGTGGTCAAGACGCTGATCATGCAAGACCAGGACGCCAAGCCGCTGGTGGTGTTGATGCACGGCAACCGCAAGGTGTCGACGAAAAATCTGGCGCGGCAGATCGGCGCCAAGTCGGTCGAGCCGTGCGCGCCCGAGGTCGCCAACCGGCACAGCGGTTATCTGGTCGGCGGCACGTCGCCATTTGGCACACGTCGCAGCATGCCGGTGTACATCGAAGCGACGATTCTTGACTTGCCAAAAATCCTCATCAACGGCGGTCGGCGCGGCTACCTGGTGGGTCTTGAGCCGCGCGTTTGTGTTGACTTGCTCGGCGCCCGGCCGGTGCAGTGCGCGCTGGCCGACGTCTTGACCTGAGCGCGCCCTGCACCATGCCGGCGCCGGGCTGGCAAAATGGCCGCCTTCGCCCACGCGCTCGGGGTTTTTTGAATTGGAAGCCATGCAAAGTTTGTATCCCTTGCTCGCCACCGTGGCGGCGTACCTGGTGGGTTCGCTGTCGTTCGCGGTGATCGTCAGCCGCGCCATGGGCCTGAGTGACCCGCGCACTTTTGGCAGCAAGAACCCGGGCGCCACCAACGTGCTGCGCTCGGGCTCCAAGGCGGCAGCCATCGTTACGCTGTTGCTCGACGCCGCCAAGGGCTGGCTGCCGGTGGTGCTGGTGGCAGTGTTCGGGCCGGCCTACGGTCTGGGTGAGGGCACGCTGGCGCTGGCTGGCCTGGCGGCGTTTTTCGGGCACTTGTACCCGGTGTTTTTCAAATTTGTCGGCGGCAAGGGTGTGGCCACGGCGCTGGGTGTGTTGCTGGGCGTCAACGGCTGGCTGGGCTTGTGCGCCATTCTCGTCTGGCTGGCCATGGCGCTGCTGTTTCGCTACTCGTCGCTGGCCTCCGTCACCACCGCCGTGCTGGCGCCGGTGCTGTACGTGCTGGCCGACGGCGCGTGGTGGCGCATGAACACCAGCGCGGCGTTAGGTATTGCGGTGATGGCGCTGTTTTTGCTGTACCGGCACCTCGAAAACATCAACCGCCTGGTCAAGGGCACCGAGTCACGTCTTGGCAAAAAGGCGAAGAAACCATGAAACTCTGCATTCTTGAAAACGACACCCTCGACCCGGCGGTCCAGGCGCAGTACGTGGGCTACGGGGCGATGTTCGAGCGCTTGTTGCGCGGCGTCGGCGCAACCGGGCAGTTCGATATTTTCAACACCGTGCGCGGCGAGTACCCAGCGTCGTTTGACGACTACGACGCGGTGTTGCTGACCGGCAGCCGTGCCGATTCCTTCTCGCAAGAGCCGTGGGTGCTGACGCTGCGCGAGAAAGTCGGTCAACTTCTCACGGCCAAGAAAAAACTCATTGGTGTGTGCTTCGGTCATCAACTGATTGCCTTGGTGCTCGGCGCGCGCGTGGGTCGTGCGCCGCAGGGTTGGGGCGCCGGGCGCATGCGCTACGACTGGAAGGCGCCCGAGATGGCGCACGCGCAGGGCCGCAGCGACATTGCTCTGTTGGCCAGTCATCAAGACCAGGTGTTTGATTTACCAGAAGGCGCCACGCTGCTGGCCAGCAGCGACTTTTGCCCGGTGGCGGCGTTTGCGGTGGACGACCGGGTGTTCTGCGTGCAGCCGCACCCCGAGTTTGTCGAGGAATACAGCGCGTTTTTACTGAACAAACGCCGCGCGCTGCTGGGCGAAGAAAAGTACGCTGCCTGCACCAGCAGCCTGGCGCACGGCCACGACGGCGCTGACCTGGCGCGCATGATGCTGGCGTTTATCAAGGGCGCGCCACTGGCCCGCTGATTGCCGCTGCCACGCCGTGGTCAGGCTGGCGCCACAGCTTGCGCTGCGGCGTTGCCGAGTTTCAGAATCAATTGGTGGTTGATGCGCTCGGGCACCGCGCTCGACAGTAGCGCCGAGCGTATGTCGACGTCGTCGGCTGCGGTCTGCAGCAGAAACGGCGGGCGCACGACGACGCCGGTCGGCTCCATGACGACGGCGACGATGGGTTGATGGGCCGCTTGGCCGCGTCGCGCGACCACGGCGATTTGCTCGTTGTCGAGTTGCACAAACGTGCCCGGCGGGCACAGCCCGACGACGCGCACCAGCGCCTGCGCTACCGCGCCGCCGTGGTCGGCGCCACCTTGCAGAATGTCGTTGGCTGATTCGCTGGCGTTGCGTCCCTCGCGTGATTCCCGTGGGCTGATCATCGCCGCGTATCGATCAACCACTTGCAGGATGTAGGCCAGCCGGCGCGACGGCGCCAACATGCTCAGCGGCACGTTGGGCATGCTGACTTCAGCGTGGTGGTATTGAACCGTCTCCAGCCACAACGCGTCGTCGATGCCCTTGGCCTCGAGCAGGCGTGCGCTCTGCAGCGCGTGCGCGTCGATCAACGCCTGCTGCTCAGGCGTTGGCCGTGTTGTTTGCACGGCCATGTCGTTTTGCAGCGCCGTCATCGCCACGTTCATCGTCAAGGCGGCGTGCACCAGGCTGTCGCGCTGCGCCTGCGGCAAGGCGAAGTCGGCGGCGATCAGGTGGCACAGAACGGCGCAGACCAATGCGTGCGCGGCGCTGTAGCCCGCCAGCGAACCGGTGGCCAGCTGAAACAGCAGGTACAGGCCGACGTCGGCGTCCTGTTTGAGCAGCGCTTGCAGCCACTGGTCGTATTGCAGCACGCGCTGGGCAAACTCTTGGGCGCTGTCCGGGTGAGTGAGCAGCATGGCCAGGCCCGACTCCAGGTCAGACCACAGACCGAGCAGGTCCTCGTATTCGTCCTGCGAGGCAACGATCAGGCTCATGAACGGGTACGCGGCAAGGTGACGGATCAGTCGCGAAAGTTGTCAAAGCCCAGCGGGATGTCGGCGATCTCCTTCTTGAGCAAGGCCATTGTCGCTTGCAGGTCATCACGCTTGGCGCCGCTGACGCGCAGCTTGCCGTCCTGGATCGCCGCCTGCACCTTGATCTTGCTGTCCTTGATGATGCGCTGCATTTTTTTTGCCAGTTCGGTCTCGATGCCGTCGCGCACTTTGATCAACACTTTTACCTTATCGCCGCCGATTTTTTGCACGTCGCCGATATCGAGAAAACGCACGTCAACGTTCTGTTTGGTCAGCTTGTTGCGCAGCACGTCCTCGATCTGCTTGAGTTGGAAGTCGGCGTTGCCGGTGAGGGTGATGTCTTTGTCTTTGAGGTCGATGGCCGCAGGCGTGCCCTTGAAGTCAAAACGCGTGGAAATTTCTTTGCTGGTGTTCTCGACGGCGTGCTTCACGTCGACCATTTTGGCTTCGCAAACGGTATCAAAAGAGGGCATGGCGGGTCTCGGTAAATGTTCGACAATTCGGCGATGTTAGTCCAGAAAAATGTGCCGCTACAGGCGCTCAACACCTTTCATATCGTGGCGCGGGCCAATGCGCTGGTGTGCATCACCAGTGAAACCGATGTTCTGCAAGTTTTGCACGATCCGCAATGGTCTGCCGTGCCAAAGTGGGTGCTCGGTGGCGGCAGCAACATCGTGCTCACCGGCGACGTCAAGCCGCTGGTGCTCAAAGTCGAAATCATGGGCCGCCGGCTGGTCGGTGAAACGGCCAAGCACTTCATTGTCGAGGCGGGTGCCGGTGAAAACTGGCACGAGCTGGTGGCCTGGACGCTGGCGCAGGGCTGGCCAGGGCTGGAGAACATGGCGCTGATTCCGGGTACCGTGGGCGCCGCGCCGGTGCAGAACATCGGCGCCTACGGCGTCGAGTTGCAAGACCGCTTTGAGTCGCTCGACGCGATCGACCTGGACAGCGGCGAGGTCTTCACGCTCAACGCCGCGCAGTGCGTTTTTGGTTACCGTGATTCTGTCTTTAAACATAGCAGCAGGTCCCCGACGGACAGGGGCTGCAGGCCAGTTGGATTGAAAGACCGCGCGCTGATTCTGCGCGTGCGGCTGGCCCTGCCCAAGGCTTGGCGGCCGGTGCTGGGCTACGCCGACATCGATAAAAAAATGGCCGCAGAAGGCTGTAGCCAGCCGACGGCGCAACAATTGTTTGACTGGGTTTGCGCCATCCGCCGCGCCAAGTTGCCCGACCCGGCGATGGTCGGTAACGTCGGCAGTTTTTTCAAAAACCCCACCGTCACGCCCGAGCAGTGCGCCGACATCATCGCCCGCGATCCCAAGGTGGTGTACTACCGGCTCGACGACGGCGCCTTCAAGCTGGCGGCGGGTTGGTTGATTGACGCATGCGGCTGGCGTGGCAAGTCCGTCGGGCAGGCGGCGGTGTACGACAAGCAGGCGTTGGTGCTGATCAACCGTGGCGTGGCAGGTGGTAACGACGGCGCCACCGGTGGTGAAGTGATGACCTTGGCAAAATCGATTCAGACCAGCGTCTACGAGCGCTTTGGCATTCGGCTGGAGATCGAGCCAGTGGTGGTTTGAGCCAAGCGCATCCGACATAACTCGAGCGAGTTCGCGCAGCCACAGACCGCGGTGAGTTTTGCTGAGTCAACGCAAAGGAGCAGCATGAAAAAAGTCATCGTCCTGGGTGGCACCGGATTTGTCGGCGCCCATGTCTGTGAAAAGCTGGTGCGCCAGGGTTGGCATGTGACGGTGCCGACGAGGCGTCGTGCCAACGCCCAACAGATTCAGCATCTGCCGGGGCTGACCGTGCGCGAGATCAATGTGCACGACGCCGCTGCGCTACAGGAGGCCGTGACCGGTCACGATGCGCTGGTCAATCTGGTGGCCATTCTGCACGGCTCCCTGGCCGAGTTTGAGCGCGTGCATGTGGCGCTGCCGCACGCCATAGCGCACGCCTGCGCGCTGGCCGGTGTGTGCCAGGTGGTGCACGTCAGCGCGCTCGGCGCCGACGCGTTGCAACCGCAGACGCTGCAGTCGATGTACCTGCGCTCCAAAAGCGAGGGTGAGGCGGTGCTGCTGCAGGCCGCCGCCGGCGCTGGTGCGACCGACCGTCAGGGCTTCGAGCTGAGCATTCTGCGGCCCAGCGTCATCTTTGGCGCGCAGGACAAGTTTTTGAACGTCTTTGCCAAGCTGCAAAAAGTCTTGCCGCTGGTGCCGCTGGCCGGTGCCGACGCCAAGTTTCAGCCGGTCTGGGTTGAGGACGTGGCACGTGCTGTGGTGCGTTGTCTGGAAGGCGCCAGCAGCCAGCCGTCGCCGCGCATCATTGAGGTTGTCGGCCCCGAGGTTTTCAGCCTCAAGCAACTGGTGCAACTGGCTGGGCAGTTGGCCGGCGTTGCGGGCGGTTTTGGTCGCCCGGTGCTTGGTTTGCCGATGTGGGCTGGCCGTTTGCAAGCCACGTTGATGAGCCTGGCCCCGGGGGAGCCGGTGATGAGCCACGACAACCTCGACTCGATGAAGGTGGACAACGTCGCCAGCGGCAAATACCCCGGCTTGGCGTCGCTGGGCGTTAACGCGTCGGCCTTGCAGCCGGTGGCGCAGGACTACCTGAGCTGAAGTTTGGTTGGGTCAATGGCGGTTGGCGCTGGTTTGGCGCGCGCCGCACGGTCGCCGGTAAGGGCAGCCCAACCGACGCATCGGTGACTGCTTGAAAGAACTGGAGATGACCGAAGGACGCTCAACCGGTATGCCGAAAATCTTGAAGCAAATGGCGGCCAATGGCTCGCCTGCGCCGCTGTTCGAGACCGACGACGACCGGCTTGCGCTCGTCATCCGGTTGCCACGCCATCCGCTGGCGTTGGTTCCACCTGCTGGCACCCCGCAAGTCACCCCGCATGTCGGGGGGTTGATGTCGCGACTCGACGGTGAGATGAGTCGCCAAGCAATACAGGACGTACTGGGCTTGGCCGACCGGGAGCACTTCCGCAAGACCTATTTAGCCCCTGCGCTGGAACACGGCGTTCTCGAAATGACCCTGCCAAGCAAACCCAACAGCCGCAGCCAGCGTTACCGCCTGACCGCACTTGGGTGGCACTGGCTGGAGGTAAACCAAGCGTTTGGCGCCGACTGAAGGCCGCTTGTCATCGGCGCGGTGGTGAGCCCGGTCACGCACAACACCCGTCATTTCGAGCGCATCGCCGGTTTGCGGCCTGAAGACTGGCTCGATTGACGCTGGATTGATGCTTGGTTGCGAGCGCGGCGCATCTCAATGCCGCCGCAACGCCGCTTACTTGCCCAGCTTCAAGAAGTCTTCGCCCTTGCCCAGCTCCAGCAAACCAGCGTTGGCATAGATGCCCAGCTTGGCGCGGGTGTCGACGATGTCGAGGTTGCGCATGGTGAGCTGACCGATGCGGTCGGCGGGTGAAAACGGCGCGTCTTCGACCTTTTCCATGCTCAGACGTTCGGGTGCGTAGGTCAAGTTGGGGCTTTCGGTGTTGAGGATGCTGTAGTCGTTGCCACGGCGCAGCTCCAGCGTCACGGTGCCGGTCACCGCGCGGGCCACCCAGCGTTGCGCGGTTTCGCGCAGCATGATCGCCTGGCTGTCGAACCAGCGGCCCTGGTACAGCAGACGACCCAGTTTGCGGCCGTTGTCGCGGTATTGTTCGATGGTGTCTTCGTTGTGGATGCCGGTGACCAGCCGCTCATACGCGATGTACAGCAGCGCCAGACCGGGCGCTTCATAAATGCCGCGGCTCTTGGCTTCGATGATGCGGTTTTCGATCTGGTCGCTCATCCCTAAGCCGTGGCGGCCGCCGATGCGGTTGGCCTCAAGGAACAGCGTCACCAGGTCAGCGTAGTCGACGCCGTTCAGGGCCACCGGGCGGCCTTCTTCAAAGCGCACCGACACTTCTTCGGCTTTGACGACGCAATCGTCGCGCCAGAACGGCACGCCCATGATCGGGTTGACGATGCGGATGCCGCTGCTCAATTGCTCCAGGTCTTTGGCCTCGTGCGTGGCGCCGAGCATGTTGCTGTCGGTGCTGTAGGCTTTTTCGGCGCTCATCTTGTAGCCAAAGCCGTGCGCCGTCATGAATGCGCTCATCTCGGCGCGGCCGCCGAGCTCGTCGATGAACGCCTGGTCGAGCCAGGGTTTGTAAATTTTGAGTGCCGGGTTGGTCAGCAGGCCGTAGCGGTAAAAGCGTTCGATGTCGTTGCCCTTGAAGGTGCTGCCGTCGCCCCAGATGTTCACATCGTCCTCGCGCATGGCCGCCACCAGCATGGTGCCGGTGACAGCGCGGCCAATGGGCGTGGTGTTGAAGTAGGTGACGCCGGCCGTGCTGATGTGAAACGCACCGGCCTGCAGCGCCGCCAGGCCCTCATTGGCCAATTGCGCGCGGCAATCGATCAGGCGCGCTTTTTCGGCACCGTATTCCATCGCCTTGCGCGGAATATCGTCGTAGTTTGTCTCGTCGGGCTGACCCAGGTGGGCGGTGTAGGCGTAGGGCAGGGCGCCCTTGAGCTTCATCCAGTGCAGCGCGGCGCTGGTGTCCAGACCACCCGAAAAGGCGATGCCAACCTTTTGGTTTGAGGGGATGCTTTGTAAAATCGTGTTAGACATAAAAATGGCTTCTAGCCCTTGTAAATCAAGCGTGAGTAGCTATAAAAATTGGGTAGTTTCAACCGAAGTGGCAGATGTAGTGGTACGGTTCGGTGACGCGAATCTCAAAGCTGGAATTGCCCGGAATGCTGAACTTGTCACCGGGGCCGGATTTCAGCCAAGCGTCTGTGCCTTTGAGTTTGTACTCGCAGCCACCGGCGACACACTCCATGGTTTCCGGCGCGCCGGTGTTGAACGTGAGGGTGGCCGGCAGCACCACGCCGACCGATTTTTTTGCGCCATCGGCTAGCGTCAGTTGGTGGCTGACGCATTTGCCGTCAAAGAAAACGCTGGCCTGGGTGGCGACGGTCACGCCGCTGAGTTGGGTGCTGGTCATGGTGCGATGTTGGGCAGTGGAGACGGCCGATTTTAGGGGAGCCGGTGGCGCGCAATTGGCCGGCGCGGATTCAGCGGCACATCGGTTTGCAATGTCTCATATCCGCTCGGCAAACGCTGCCGCGTCAAAGCCCACCGTCACCGCGCCGTCGCGCCACACCACCACCGGGCGCTTGATGACGCTGGGCTGCGCCAGCAGCAACGCGCTGGCCGAGGCGTCGTCGGCAACTGCCGCGCGCGTGGCGTCGTCCAGCCGCCGCCACATCGTGCCCTTGCGGTTGACCAGCGTAGGCCAGCCGACGGCGGCCAGCCAGTTCGGCAACTGGTCGGCGGGCACCCCCTGCTTCTTGAAGTCGTGAAACGTGTAGGCGACGCCGTGGTCGCTCAGCCAGGTGCGGGCGCGCTTGACCGTGTCGCAGTTGGGAATACCGTACAGTGTGATCATCGTCGTGAAAGAGAAAGATTTGAAGATGGAAAAGCAGATGCCAAGCAGCCGGACAGAACTGTACCCGCCGATCGAGCCGTTTCAGACCGGCGTGCTCGATACCGGTGACGGCCATCAGGTGTATTGGGAGCTGTGCGGCAACCCGCAGGGCAAGCCGGCGGTGTTTTTGCACGGCGGCCCCGGCGCCGGTTGTTCGCCCGAGCACCGGCGGCTGTTTGACCCGCAGCGCTACTGCGTGTTGCTGTTCGACCAACGCGGCTGCGGACGCTCGCGTCCGGCGGCATCGCTGGACAACAACACCACCTGGCACCTGGTGGCCGACATCGAGCGCCTGCGCGAGCAACTCGGTGTTGCGCAATGGCTGGTGTTTGGCGGCTCGTGGGGCAGCACGCTGGCGCTGGCTTACGCGCAGACGCATCCGCAACGCGTATCGGCGCTCATCGTGCGTGGCATTTTTACGCTGCGCCGTGCCGAGCTGCTGTGGTACTACCAAGACGGCGCTTCGATGCTGTTTCCCGACCTGTGGCAAGACTTCGTCGCACCCATTGCCGAGGCCGAACGCGGCGATTTGATGGCCGCGTATCGGCGTCGCCTGGTGGGCGACGACGCGCAGCAGCAGCTGGCCTGTGCGCGCGCCTGGAGCTTGTGGGAGGGGCAGACCATTCGCCTGCTGCCCGATGCAGGCAACCTCGACAAGCACGGCCAGGATGACTACGCGCTGGCCTTTGCGCGCATCGAGAACCATTACTTTGTGCACGGCGGCTGGTTGCAAGAGGGACAGTTGATCCGCGACGCACAGCGTTTGGCGAATATCCCCGGCGTCATCGTCCAGGGGCGCTACGACGTCTGCACGCCAGCCAAAACCGCCTGGGACTTGCATCAGGCCTGGCCGCAGGCGCAGTTTCACGTGGTGCCGGACGCCGGCCACGCCTTTAACGAGCCGGGCATCCTGGCGCACCTGCTGGCCGCTACCGACCGCTTTGGCGCCTGACTCGGCGACAATTCGCCGCACCATGAGAAAACTTGCCGACTGGCTCGCGTACTGCGAGCGTCTTCACCCGGTGGCCATCGATTTGACGCTGGCGCGTGTGCAACGCGTCGCCGAGCGCCTGCAACTGCGTTTTGACTGCCCGGTGATCACGGTCGCCGGCACCAATGGCAAGGGGTCGACCTGCGCCATGCTGGAGGCCATCTTGCTGCAGGCCGGCTACCGCACCGGCGTCTACACGTCGCCGCATCTGGTGCATTTCGAGGAACGCCTGCGGTTGTCTGGTGAAGCTGTCAATGCTACTGAATTGGAAGCTGCCTTCGCCCGTATCGAGGCGGCTAGATGCCAAAACAATGATGAAATTTCACTGACCTATTTTGAGTTCACCACGCTGGCCATTCTGGAGGTGATGCGCCAGCACGCGCTTGACGTGGTGGTGCTTGAGGTGGGCTTGGGCGGGCGGCTCGACGCCGTCAACATCATCGAACCCGACTGCGCCATCATCACCAGTGTCGACGTCGACCACGCGGCTTTGCTCGGCCCTGACCGCGAGGCGATTGGCCGCGAGAAGGCCGGCATCATGCGCACCGGCCGCCCGGTGGTGGTGAGCGACCCGCTGCCGCCGCAAAGCGTGCTCGACCGGGCGCTCGAGGTCGAGGCCGACCTGTGGCGCGTCGGCGTCGACTTCAACGTCTCGGGCGACAAGCAGCAGTGGGGCTGGGCCGGGCGCGGGCGGCGTTACAGCGGCCTGGCGTATCCGTCGCTGCGCGGCGCCAACCAGTTGGTCAACGCCGGTGGCGTGCTGGCGGCGCTGGCGGCGCTGCGCGAGCGCTTGCCGATCACCGCGCAGGCAGTGCGCGTCGGCCTGTCGATGGTCGACTTGCCCGGGCGCTTTCAGATCGTGCCGGGTCAGCCGACGCTGGTGCTTGACGTCGCGCACAACCCGCACGCGGTGGCCGCCCTGACGGCCAACCTTGACGCGATGGGTTTTTTCCCGACGACGCACGCGGTGTTCGGCGCCATGGCCGACAAAGACATCGAGGCGATGCTGCGACGGATCAACCCGCTGATCGACAAGTGGTATTTCACCGATTTGCCGACCGCGCGGGCGCTGGACGCGGCCCCGTTGCAGCGGCTTTGGCAACGCCTCAACAGCCGCAAAGACGCCACGTCGCAGCTGTGTCTGGACCCCGAAGCGGCGCTGCAGGCGGCGCTGGCCAACGCCGACCCCGCTGATAGAATCGTCGTGTTCGGTTCGTTCTTCACCGTCGGCGGTGTGTTGCAGAACGGCGTGCCCCGACTGGCGGCCAAGCATCTTTCCCAATCCTGAGCCTTTGAGCATGGCATTTTTCAAGTTTCGCAAGTCCGGCGGCGAGGTTTCCGCGCCCGACGCGCCGGTCCCCAGCGTTGAGGCGATTCGTCAGCGCGCCAAATACCGCCTGGTCGGCGCGACGGTGCTGATTTTGCTTGCGGTCGTTGGTTTGCCCATGCTGTTTGACAAACAGCCGCGGCCGATCTCCGTCGACACGCCCATCGAGATTCCCGACAAAAACAAGGTTCTGCCCTTGATCATTCCGGCTGCGGCACCGGTGGTGCCGGCCGCCGCGTTGGCGCCGGCGTCGGCCACACCGGCCAGTCCGGCCAGTCCGGCCAGTCCGGCCGGTCCGGCGGCGGCGCCGTCGCCCAAGATCGACCTACCCGCCAAGACGGAGCTTGTCATCCCGGCGCCGGTCGCGGCCAAGGCTGACGCAGCGCCGGCCAAGACATCCGATGGGCTGGCGGACAAAGCACCAACGGAAAACCGCGCGCAGGCTTTGCTTGACGGCAAGGATGTTGCCAACCCGGTGGCGGCCAAGCCTTCTGCGGGTGACGCGCAGACCGCGCGCTTTGTGGTGCAGGTTGGCGCTTTTGCCGACGACGCGCACGCCCGCGTCGTGCGCGTCAAGGTCGAGAAGGCCGGCCTGAAAACCTACACCCAAGTCGCCGACACCAAGGACGGCCGGCGCATCCGCGTGCGCGTTGGGCCGTATGCTTCACGGGTCGAAGCGGAGAAAGCGGCGGCCAAGCTGAAGAAGCTGGATTTGCCTGCCGCCTTGCTGACGCTCTAGCGCGCGCCGGAAGATGCCTGTACTGGACTGGATTTTTGTCGCCGTGCTGCTGCTGTCGATGCTGCTGGGCGGCTGGCGCGGTTTGGTGTTCGAGGTGCTGTCGCTGGTCAACTGGGTGCAGGCGTTCATCGTGGCGCAGTGGTTGGCGCCGGCGGCGTCGCGCATGCTGCCCATGAGCGGCGCCGGTGAACTGATCCGCTATGCCGCCGGCTTTGTGCTGGTCTTCATTGCCGCGGCGATCGCTGGCGCGCTGCTGGTGGCGCTGGTGCGCAAGCTGACCGAGGCGGTGGGCTTGCGGCCGATCGACCGAGCTTTGGGGCTGTTGTTTGGGCTGGCGCGCGGCGTCTTGCTGCTGCTGGTGATGACGCTGGTGGTGACGATGACACCGCTACGCGACAGCGTCACTTGGCGGTCGTCGACCGGCGCGCAATTGGCGGCGCGCGTGCTGGCCAGTGTCAAGCCGGTGTTGCCGCAAAATGTCGGTCGCTATTTGCCGGCGTAAATCTGCCGGCGTAAATTTGATTTGAACTGCTAGGGACGTCTATGTGTGGAATTGTGGGTGTGGTCAGCAACGCACCGGTAAATCAGTTGATTTATGACGCCTTGCTGTTGCTGCAGCACCGCGGTCAGGACGCTGCCGGTATCGTGACGCAGCTCAATCGCAAATTCTTCATGCACAAGGCCAAGGGCATGGTGCGTGACGTGTTTCGCACCCGCAACATGCGTTCACTGCCGGGCAATTGTGGTTTGGGTCAGGTGCGCTATCCGACGGCGGGTAACGCCTTCAGCGAAGAAGAAGCGCAGCCGTTTTATGTCAATGCGCCGTTTGGCATTGTGCTGGTGCATAACGGTAACCTGACCAACGCGCAGGCGCTGAAGGCCGAGCTCTTCACCGCCAACCATCGCCACATCAATACCGAGAGCGACTCTGAGGTGTTGCTTAACGTGTTGGCGCACGAGATGGAGCAGACCACGCGCGGCTTGCCCCTGTCGCCCAGCGACGTGTTTCAGGCGGTGCGCCAGGTGCACCGGCGCGTGCGCGGCTCGTACGCCGTCATTGCGCTGATCGCTGGGCACGGCGTGCTGGCGTTTCGTGACCCGCATGGCATTCGACCACTGTGCCTGGGGCGCAGCCAAGACACGTTGATGCTGGCCAGCGAGTCGGTGGCGCTGGAGGGCACGGCACACAAGTTCGAGCGTGACATTACGCCGGGCGAGGCGGTGTTCATCGATCTGGCCGGCGTGGTGCATGCCGAGCAATGCGCGCCAACGCCGGTGCTCAATCCGTGCATTTTTGAGTTTGTCTATCTGGCCCGGCCCGATTCGGTACTCGACGGCATCTCGGTGTACCAGGCGCGGCTGAACCTCGGTGAAACGCTGGCCAAGCGGGTCATTTCGACGGTGCCGCCGGACCAGATCGACGTGGTCATCCCGATCCCGGAATCGAGCCGCCCCAGCGCCGCGCAGTTGGCGCAGTTGCTTGGCCTGCCGTACCGCGAGGGCTTTGTCAAAAACCGTTATGTCGGTCGCACCTTCATCATGCCGGGCCAATCGGTGCGCAAGAAATCGGTGCGCCAAAAGCTCAACGTCATTGCCAGTGAATTCAAGGGCCGCAACGTGCTGCTGGTCGACGACTCGATCGTGCGCGGCACGACCAGCCGCGAGATCGTGCAGATGGCCCGTGACGCCGGCGCACGCAAGGTCTACATGGCCAGCGCCGCGCCGCCGGTGCGCTTTCCTAACGTCTACGGCATCGACATGCCGACGCAACAGGAACTGGTGGCGCATAACCGCACGGTCGAAGAAATCCGCCAGATCATCGCCTGTGACGCGCTGATCTACCAGGACGTCGAGGCCATGAAAGCAGCGATCGGCGCGCTCAATCCGGCCATCAAGCGGTTTGATGCGTCATGCTTCGACGGCATCTACGTCACTGGCGACGTCACGCCGGAGGACATCGTCCGCCTGAACGCGGGGCGCGCCGGCGGTGACGAGCCGACGGACGACAACTCGCGCCTGGCGCTGCCCAACGCGCAAGAATGACCATGAAACGATCAGACGCGTTGCACAGTGACACGCTGGCCGTGCGGGTCGGCGTTGAGCGCAGCCAGTACGGCGAAAATTCCGAAGCGCTGTACCTGACTAGCAGCTTTGTCCAGCCCGACGCCGAGACCGCGCGCAAGCGCTTTGCGCTCGAAGAAGATGGCTACACCTACACCCGTGTCGGCAATCCGACCGTCAGCACCATGGAGCAGCGTCTGGCGGCGCTGGAAGGCACTGAAAGCGCGATGGCCACCAGCAGCGGCATGGCCGCCGTGTTGTTGCTCGGCATGGGCTTGCTACGCGCGGGCGACCACGTCGTGTGCTCGCAGTCGGTGTTTGGCTCGACGCTGCGCTTGTTCGCCACCGAATTCGCCAAGTTTGGTGTCGTGACGACCTTTGTCTCGCAGACCGACGTGGCGCAATGGCGTGCGGCCATGCGCCCCAACACCAAATTGCTGTTTGCCGAGACGCCAACCAACCCGCTGACCGATATTTGTGACATCGCCGCGCTGGCCACCGTGGCCCATGATGCTGGCGCTTTACTGGCGGTCGACAACTGTTTCTGCACGCCGGCCTTGCAACGCCCGGTGGCGTTTGGCGCCGACTTCGTCATCCACTCGGGCACCAAGTACCTCGACGGTCAGGGTCGGGTTGTCGCCGGAGCCATTTGCGGCAGCCAGCACGACATCAACGACGTGTTTTGGCCGATCAACCGCACCGCTGGCATGGTGCTGTCTCCGTTCAACGCCTGGGTCGTCACCAAGGGACTGGAGACGCTGCGCTTGCGCATGCAGGCGCAGTGTGCCAACGCCTTGGCGCTGGCCAACTGGCTGCAGGAGCAACCGCAAGTGGCGCGGGTTTACTACCCGGGCTTGTCGACGCACCCGCAACACGCGCTGGCGATGCGCCAGCAAAGCGGGCTGGGCGGTGCGGTGGTGTCGTTTGACGTGCGTGCGACGGATGCCAGCGCGGCGCGTCAACGCGCTTTCCATGTGATCGACAGCACCCAAGTGTGTTCGATCACCACCAACCTGGGCGATACCAAGACCACCATCGCGCACCCGGCGACCACCTCGCACGGCCGTTTGACCGAAGACCAGCGGCATGCCGCTGGCATCGGCCAGGGGCTGATTCGACTGGCCGTCGGCCTGGACCACCAAGATGATTTGCAAGCCGACCTGTCGCGCGGCCTGCACACGTTGACTGCTTAAAAAAATGACTCAAAAAACGCGTACCCGCTTTGCCCCGTCACCCACCGGTTTCATCCACCTGGGCAATATCCGCTCGGCGCTCTATCCGTGGGCGTTTGCCCGCTCAACCGGCGGCGCTTTCATTTTGCGCATTGAAGACACCGACCTGGAGCGTTCGACGCAGGCGTCGGTGGACGTCATTCTTGAAGGCATGGCCTGGCTGGGCTTGGACCACGACGAAGGCCCGTTCTACCAGATGCAGCGCATGGACCGCTACAAGGCGGTGTTGGCCGGGCTGGTTGCCGCTGGCCATGTCTACCCATGCTACATGAGCATGGCTGAACTCGACGCCTTGCGCGAGCGACAAATTGCCGCCAAAGAAAAGCCGCGCTACGACGGTACCTGGCGGCCCGAGCCGGGCAAGCATTTGCCGCCGGTGCCTGAAGGCGTCAAACCGGTGTTGCGTTTCAAGAATCCGCGGGACGGCGCCGTGGTCTGGGACGACAAGGTCAAGGGCCGTATCGAGATCAGCAACGACGAGCTCGACGACCTGGTCATCGCGCGCCCGGATGGCACGCCGACCTACAACTTTTGTGTGGTCGTTGATGACATGGATATGGCCATCACCCACGTCATTCGTGGTGACGACCATGTCAATAACACGCCGCGACAAATCAACATCTTCAAGGCCCTGGGTCAGGCGCATCCGGTCTACGCGCATTTGCCCACCGTGCTCAACGAGCAGGGTG